>CAITSH010000272.1 GCA_903895005.1 uncultured Pseudomonadota bacterium | reverse complement strand
CTGCGGTGGTACATGGTGACTACCGCATGGACAATCTGATATTTGATCCAAGAGAACCGCGGGTGGTGGCTATTCTCGACTGGGAGCTGTCGACGCTGGGCCATCCGCTGGCGGATTTTTCGTACAACTGCATGGGATGGCATATACCTCCGGAAGATTTTCGCGGCATTGGCGGTCTGGACATTGCCGCGCTGGGTATTCCTTCGGAGCAGGACTACATCGCGCAGTATTGCCGTCGCACCGGGCGCGAGGTCATCGCATCTCAACACTGTGATTTTTACCTCGCCTACAACCTGTTTCGCATCGCCGCTATTTTGCAGGGCGTGATGAAGCGCGCGCTGGAGGGCATCGCATCCAGCCAGCAGGCGCTGGATGCGGGCAAGCGGGCGAAACCGCTGGCGCAGATCGGGTGGCGGTTTGCCGGCAGGTCGGATCGCAACAACAACTAAAGCAAAAGGACGGAATGCAATGGACTTCGAATATTCGGACAAGGTCAAGGCCTTGCAGAAAAAGCTGCAGGGTTTCATGGAAGAGAACATCTATCCCAACGAAAAGAGCTTTCACCAGCAGGTGAACGAGGGCGATCGATGGCAGGTGCCGGCGATCATGGGCGAGTTGAAGGCCAAGGCGCGCGCCGCCGGGCTGTGGAATCTTTGGCGCCCGAAGGCGCACGGTGGCGAACTGACCAACCTCGAGTACGCACCGCTGTGCGAGATCATGGGCCGCGTGCCATGGGCGCCCGAGGCGTTTAACTGTAACGCGCCGGACACCGGCAACATGGAGACCCTATTGCGTTACGCCACGCCCGCGCAGCAGGAGCAGTGGTTGGCGCCACTGCTCGAGGGAAAAATCCGCTCGGCTTTTGCGATGACCGAACCGGATGTGGCATCCAGCGACGCCACCAACATCCAGCTCAGTATCGAGCGCGACGGCGGTGATTACGTGATCAACGGCCGCAAGTGGTGGATCACCAATGCGCCAGATCCGCGTTGCGCGATTTTCATCGTCATGGGCAAGACCGATCCGGCCAATGCCAACCGTTACCAGCAACAGTCGATGATCCTGGTGCCGCGCGACACGCCCGGCCTGAGGGTGCTGCGTCCGCTGACCGTGTTCGGCTACGACGACGCGCCGCAGGGCCATGGCGAAATGGTGTTCGAGAACGTGCGTGTGCCCGCTGCGAACATCCTGCTGGGCGAAGGGCGTGGTTTCGAGATCGCGCAGGGGCGTCTGGGGCCGGGCCGTATCCACCACTGCATGCGACTCACGGGACTGGCCGAGCGCGCGCTCGAATACATGTGCAAGCGCGTCAAGTCACGCGTCGCTTTCGGCAAGCCGGTGGCCGAGCAGACCGTCACGCTCGAGCGCATCGCCGAGTCGCGCATCATGATCGACCAGGCGCGCTTGCTGACGCTCAAGGCGGCCTACATGATGGACACGGTTGGCAACAAGCACGCCAAGACCGATATCGCGATGATCAAGGTCGCCGCGCCATTGATGGCCTGCAAGGTCATAGACTGGGCGATACAGGCGCACGGCGCCGGCGGGCTGTCGGAGGACTTCCCGCTCGCCGACGCCTACCAGAGCGCGCGCACGCTGCGCTTTGCTGACGGCCCGGACGAGGTGCACCGTAACCAGATCGGCCGGTTGGAACTGGCCAAGTACCTCTAGGTTCGCGATCATGCCGAAGCTTTGCGGCTTCGCCGTCAGCAATTATTACAACAAGGTGAAGATCGCCTTGCTCGCCAAGGGCATCGCCTTTGAGGAAGAGTATGTCGGTGTGTCGCACGATTCTCTGCGATTGCAGGCCTCGCCGGCGCGCAAGATTCCGTTTCTTGACCTCGATGGCGTGATCCTGTCCGAGTCGCAGGCCATTTGCGAATACCTTGAGGACGCTTACCCGCATCCCGCGCTGTACCCGGCAGATGCGCTGGCCCGGGCACGCTGCCGTGAGTTGATAGAACTCGTTGAGTTGTATCTCGAGTTGCCGGCGCGGCGGCTTTACAAGGAGGCGTTTTTCGGCGGGGCCGTATCGCAGGAGGTAAAAGACCAGGTAGGGGCCGAATTGGAGCGCGGCGTGCGCGCGCTGGCGGCCGCCGCACGGTTCGCACCGTATATCGCCGGCGACAGTTTCAGCCACGCCGACTGCGCCGCAGTCGTGCACCTGCCCATCGTATCCGCAGCGGGCAAGAAAATTTACGGCATAGATCCACTGGAGGGCGTCGCCGCGCTAAAGCCTTATCTCGCGATGTTGGCCGAACACCCGGCGGTGAAAAAGACCAACGAAGGACGCAAGGCGGCCGAGGGGGCCATGCGCGCAGCGAGGGGAAGACCGGGCATGGCGGGCAAGGGCTGATTGCCGATACGCTTAATTACGCCGGCTCGAATTGAAGCGAACCGCGAACCCGGGCGCGGTTTCCTGGAGTTGCGTCAGCCCGATGCAGGTACTGTGCGCGGTTTGCGATCGCCGTCGGTGGCGACGTAGGTGAGGGTGGCCTCGGTCACCTTAACCGTTTCGATATCCGACGGGTTGCGCTGTGCGTAGACCTCGACGTTGACGGTGATGGACGTGTTGCCGACCCGTACGATATCGGCGTAAAAGCTCACCACGTCACCGATCATCACCGGTTGCTTGAAGGTGAAGGCGTTAACCGCCACCGTCGCGACGCGGCCGCGCGCACGGCGTGCTGCGAGGACACCGCCGGCAATGTCCACCTGGGACATGATCCAGCCGCCGAAAATGTCGCCGTGCTGGTTGGAGTCGGCGGGCATGGGTACCACGCGCAGCACCGGCTCCTTGCCTTTGGGGAGTGTGATGGTTGTCATGTCCGGCATTGTAGCCGCCCCGGGGCCGCATGGCGGTATCGGCTGGAAAGCCGCGCCAGTCGTGCCTTTCCAGCTTATGGCCTTGCCTCAATGACATCAAAACTGCGTGGTGCTTCCCCCGCTGTGTGGATGCGCCACATCTCAATGTATGCGGCGTCCAGGTTTTGCACCAGCCGTTCGATGTCAAATAGCGGATGCGTGTCGCGATTTCGCGCGAGGCGTGCCTTGAGATCACGCAGCTTTTGCGGATTGGCGGCTAGCTCGCAGGCGAGGGCTTCGTAGGTCTCAAGGCCGTCGACGATGCAGTCCTCGAGGCCGATTGCTTGCAGCAGCCCGGCGGCGAGGCGCGATACCCAGTGCTCACCAGGACGCGTGATGATGGGAACGCCGGCCCAGAGGGCATCCATGCCTTGCGTGTGTGCGGTCCAGTGCAAGGTATCCAGATAAAGGTCGGCAAGCTGCAGTCGCGCGAGATAGGCACCGGTCTCGACCATCGGTGCAAATATCAGGCGTTGTGGCTCGACTCCGGCCGCGCTGGCATTACGCCGCAGGTTGGCCTCGCCGGGGCCCGCTTGAAGCCAGAGCACGCTTCCCGGTATCCGCGAGAGTATGCGCATCCACAATGCAAACACCGGTGGATCAAATTTTTCATGGCGGTTGAGCGCACAAAAAACGAAGCCGGATGCGGGCAGGCCGGCATCCAGGCGCGAGGGTGGCGGCGCGATGCCAGCGCGCCGCAGGCTGTTGGGTGCGTAGCAATGAGGAAGGCGCACAACCCGCTCTGCGTAAAGCTGCTCCGATCCGCTAGGAATGACGGTGTGATCGGCGATGACGTAGTCGAGAAGGTTCCCGCCAAGGGTTGCCGGGTAGGCCGCGTAGCCGACCTGGATGGGGGCGGGCCGCAGCGCGAACACCTCGCTGCGACCGTGGCGGTTGTAGCCGTTGAGGTCGACGAGGATGTCAATGCCGTCCGCGGCGATGCGTTGTGCGATATTTTGCAGAGGCAGGTCGCTGATATCCGCGAAGGTATCGCAGGCGCGGCGGATATTTTCGAAGGCTTTGCTGCCATCGTCCTTGGAAAGGCTGTAGCCGAACACCTCTAAGCGCCGGCGGTCGTGAAGTCCGTAGATTTGGGCGGTGAGGCGCGAGGTCGGATGCGGGCCAAAATCAGAAGACAAATAGCCGACGCGAACCTTCTCCCGGGAGACGCCGGGCATCGGTGCGGCGCCGGCCAAGCCGTTTGTGTTGTGCACGATCCCTGCCGCAACCCGGTCGGCAAGTTTTTTTTGCGAGGCCGCCGGAATGGGCAGGTTGAGCAGCTTAAAGGCCAGACTGCGCGATTGCATGACCCCGGACGGCGACGTGCCGACCAGATCGGTGCAGCGTGCCACGAAGGCCTCGTAACCGTCCCAGTCGCAGCAGGCGATACGCTCGTATCCGGCGAGCGCAAAGAGGTCTTCTGCCTGCATAAGGGAGGCCAGGTCTTGCGGTTCGGTGAACCCGGTTTGGGCCGCCCAGCGGGTAAAGCGATTGCGCAGCGCGCCATCATCGTTCTCAATCGCCCCTTCAATGTCGCGCCGAGCCTCGTCAATGCGCCCCAGCGCGGCGAGCGCATACCCGCGATTTAGCCGCAATTGCGCATCAGAGGGGGAGATCGCGAGTGCGTTGTTTGCCGCGCTTACGGCATCCTGGTGGCGGCGGGCGCTCAGGCATGACTCAACGAGGTTACGGTGTGCGGCCGGTGATTCAGGGCTTGCGGCGAGGAAGCGACGGTTGTTCTCGATCGCTTCGCCGGCGCGTCCGAGACGGATCAGTACAACGCCGCGGTTTTGCAGCGACTCCGGGTGGGATTGGTTGATCTTCAGCGCGCGATCGTAATGGGCAAGGGCTGCAACATCATCGCCCATGACTTCATGCACGAGGCCGATGCTGAACAGCATCTGGACGTCGGCCGGATGACGGTGCAGCCAGTTTTGGCCTTGTGCGAGCGCGGTGTCGGTTTGGCCGGTCTGGCATAAGACCGCAATCTCGGCCAGTGCGGCTTGATAGTGGCCGGGATCGAGCGCCAGCACGCGTCCGAACGCGAGCAATGCGGCTGACAGTTCGCCAATCTGATGCCGGCATGCACCGAGCAGAAACCAAGACGCGGAATCGGTGGGATGAGCCGCGCAAAGCGATTGCAGGGTTGCGGCCGCCTCGTGAACCTTTCCGGCGGCTATTTGCCCCTCGGCTTCGCGCAGCGTGGCCCCCTGGTGTTGCAAATAGCGCTAGCGTTTCAGGGCGGCCACCCCCACCACGCCAGTGCCGAGCGAGGTGGAGAGAATCGAATAGGAGAAGCCCGCATTGGTCGCGCCGACACCGGCGAAGAAGCCGCTGACTGCAAGGGTGGAGCAGGCGTTGTTCAGGGTATTGGCGCCGGTCGTAAAGTTCGTCGAATTGCCCGAGCCGCTGAAGCTGGCGGTGCTGGTGGTGAGGGACATACCGTTAATGGTGGCGTCGAAGCTCTTGCCCGAAATCGAGCCGGCGAAATTGACGTTGACCACGTTGCTGCTGAAGTTGCCAGTCAGCGTTGCCGAATTGAGTGAACCTGTGGCGCTGCCGTCTGCCGCGGTTGGTTTGGTCGAGCCCATCAGGCTGTAGGTGTAGGTTGCGCCCGCCGGCAGGCTTGCCGCAGCAGTGGGGAGGCCGACGACATAGTGAAAGCCCGACGGGTAGTTGGTGGATGTGCCGTTGACGCTGACCGGACTTGTCCAGCGCCCCCAGGCAATAATGCCGTCTTTCGTGCCGAAATCGTCGGTTGATCCGATGAGGGTATTGGTGGTCGGGCCATGGACGAACGACGTCAGCTTGCTGTTGTCGTCGAAGGTGGCGCTCACCGGAACGCCCAGTGCGGCAGTGCTGCCGGCCGTGGATGCGACTGCGTAGCCGGAGCCGGATACGAGGGTCTTGCGCCCGGACCCAAGATCCGTGCTGCCTGTTTCGGTACGGTTTTCCCCTGAAGAGAAAGCATTGCCGCTCGAGGATGTCTTGTCGTCGGTCGAGAATGTCTTTTGCTGCTTGTTCTCGCTGCTCGGAGCCGGTACGTTCGGTCCCTGGCTGGTCTGCTGCGGCGGCTTGCCCGGGTCGGTGGCGGTACCGGCTCTGCCGGCGGGAATTTCCAGCGAACCGCCCCCGGTCGTCAGCGTCCAAACGCCGCTCGTGCCTTGGACCAGCGTGGAGCCGTCGGCTCCGACGGAAATCACCCCGCCGGTGCCGCGTATGCCGATGGTGGCGGTGGGCGTGCTGAGTTGGTAGGCATCGCGGTTTTTGCGGCCGACCAGGCCGGTGACCGTGCGCATTGCCCCCTTGACGAGGTTGAAGAAGGCCTTCTCCACGCCTTCGGTCTTGCCATCAAACACGTAATTGGTGATGGAAAAGTCGGTATTGGGTTGTAGCGAAACGTACGATCCGTCGGAGAAGCGGATTTGCGCGCGGCCGCTCTGGTCGCTGACGATGCGGTCGCCGGTTTTGACTTCGTTGCCCTTGACGAGCGGCCGCTGCGAGCCATCGGTGCCGGTTACCGAGACGTTGCCAGCGGTAAAGTCGACACGGCCGGTATTGGCCATTGCGGTCTGGGTAAAGGCGGCGGAAATTGCCGCGAGCAGCAGTCCGCGTGCACTGGGTCGGAATCGCAAGGAGGGGCTCATGGCTGAAGTCTTTACTGGAAAAGGGGATAGTGTGTATTAACCGCCAAAACGATCAGGCTGGACAGGAACTAAGTCTCTTATCCGGAACTAGAATTCTCTCCGCAGCAACACCGACGCCATACTGCGGGTGAACTTGCTGGTCGCGATATTCGACTTGTTGTCGGTATAGGAAATTTGCGGGCTGAGGGTCCAGCCCTGGGCGAAACCGTAATTGACGCCGGCGCGAAGGTCGAATTGGTCATCCGCGCGTTGGGTCAGGAAGAGCGGTTCCTGCCCGCCATAGCGGCGTTGCTCGGCGCTGAGGGAGGCAAACAACACGGTCTTGGCGGTGATGTCCAGTTGGCCGCCGATGCGGGCGCCAACCGGCTTGTGTCCGAGGTGTCGCACTCCCTCGGCGGTTTCTTTTTCCTCGCCGGCATAGATGCTGCCGAACACCACCGCATTATTCGGGCCGCCGAGGCCCTCGGCAAAGGCCAGTCCGTAAATGCCCCGGCGCGAATTACGAATGGCTTGGGATGGGTAACGAAGGTCTGAGATTTGCGTGAACGCCGTGATGGAGCGCGTGTCGCTGTAGTAATGCTGCCATTGGGCGACAAAGCCGGTGGTGTCGCGAAAGCGCGTGTTATCGACGCCGAAGCTTTGCACTTGCACGCCTGCTGAGATGGCTTCCTTGCCGCTCGCCCAGCGCGCACCGAGATTGCCGTCTATCGAATTGGTGTCGAACTGCTTTTGTGTGCTGTTGAGCTTGCCGTTGACCGCTGCGCCGGCAACGAGCGCCCATTCTTCAGATACGGGTTGAAGCAGGTTGACGCCGCCTGAGAGACTAGTGAAGTTATCGCCAACGCTGGTGCCGCCGGCCCCAAGGTTGACGACCGCGCCGCCCAGGGCCGGAATCGCAACCTGTCCGTTGCCGGTGGCGCTGTTGACGTTACTGTCGGTGCCGACGCCCAATTCGAAGTAGGCCGAAAGACGGCGCCCGTTTGCTATCAGGGCGCCAAGTAGCCGGTCTATGGTCTGCTTGACCGCATCTGGCGGGTTGCTGGCGAGCACATTCCGGAACTCGCGTTTGGCATTTTCGCGTTCGCCCAGCTCCACATAGGCCCGTGCAATCTCTGCGCGCGCCTGCTGGTAGTTGGGGTTTACGGCGAGGACGCGTTCCAGCGCGAAGACCGCCTGCTGCGCGTCACCCGCGTCCAGTGCGGCGAGCCCAAGCAGGTAGTCGTATTCAAGATCGCCGGCGCGGGCGCCCTCAAGCGGCAACAATAGCCCAAGCGCCGCTTTTGGGTTTTTCTGCGCAACCAGACTGCGCGCGCGGTCAAGAACTTCGTCCGCAAACGCGACGTTCTGACAGATCGAAAATAACAGGCTTGCGCCGACAAAAATGGCGCGAAGCGTCTTTGAGTTTTTTTGTTTCACTTTAATTTCATGTTTCACTTTAATTTCATTGGGTTACTTTGAAAATCTTCATTAAAACCTTACCATAAACGCGACAAATAGGCAATGATCGCGGTGCCGACTCTCGATCGCCGCGCTCTGGTTGAGTGCTAAAGCCTCGGCCGGTCCCGGGCAGAGCAGTTCGCGTAAGCATTTCCCGCGAAAAGCGGCCAACCAGGGCATCACCGCATGCTGCGGGTCTTAAGGTGGTGCATTGGCCCGCCGCGAAAGGGTGCAAAGCCGGTGCCAAAAATAAGCCCGGCATCGGCAAGATCGGCGTCGGCGACAATACCCTCGGCCACGACCTTTTGCGTTTCTTCGAGATAAGGCTTGATGAGGCGCTCGATCAGCGCGGCTTCGACCGGTCCGGCCGCGCCCTTTTGCGCACTGCCATCGATCCAGGTGTAAAAGCCGGCGCCGGTTTTTTTGCCCAGTTTGCCGGCGCTGACGAGTTCCATCAGGCGCTGGGGTGGCTCGGCACCGGCGCCCGACAAGGCCTCGCCGGCGTGCACGCAGATATCCAGGCCCACGGTGTCGGCCAATTCGATCGGTCCCATGGGCATACCGAATTGCTCCATTGCGGCATCGATGGCTTCAAGTGCCACGCCTTCGTCGGCCAGGCGAAAGGCGTTGGCGATGTAGGGACCGAGCACGCGATTGACGAGGAATCCGGGGGCATCCTTCACGTCCAGCGGGAGCTTGTCGATCTGGCGCACGAATGCCGCGGCGTTTCGTGCGATGGCTGCGTCGGTATTGCCGGCGGAGACGATTTCCACTAGTTGCATCTGTGGTACTGGATTGAAAAAATGGATGCCTACCAGACGCGACGGCGTTGCGAAGTTCGCAGCGATGTCAGCGAGCTTGAGGCTGGAGGTGTTGGTGGAGAGGATGGCGCTGGGTTTGGCGATTTTTTCCAGCTTCGCAAAGAGTTCGCGCTTGGCTTCAAGATTTTCGAAAATCGCCTCGATGATGACGTCGGCGTGGCGTGCACCTTCTCCGGTCACATCGGGGATGAGCAGGTCGCAGGCATCGCGTATGCGTGCCTTGTCGCGCAATCGGCGCTTGAACAGTTCGGCCGCGCGCTTCATCGCCGGTGCAATGCGTTCGGCATTCTGATCCTGCAGCGTCACCGTGAGTCCGCGCATCGCGCACACCGCCGCTATGTCGCCGCCCATCACGCCGGCACCGATGACGTGCACGTGCCTCGCCTCGAATTCGCTGTCCTTGCCTAGCGTCTTCATGCGCTCCTGCAAAAAGAATATGCGTATCAGATTGCGCGCGGTCGGGCCTTCAATAAGTGCCGCCACCGAGGCCGGGTCGCCGACGGACGGTGCGAACGGGTCGCCGTCATATTTTTGCCACAAGTCAAGGATGGCGTAGGGTGCCGGGTAGTGTTCGCGCCGCACTTTTTTTGCCAGTTGCTTTCTCGCCTGTGAGGCCACCATGCTCTTTAACGGCCCGTTCATCAGGCGTATCAGGAATGGCAGTGCGCGTGGCGGCGGCGCTTCGAGCAACATCATGCGCGCGGTGTTGTCCATCACGCGCGGCGGGACCGCGGCATCCGCAAGCCCCATTTTTTTTGCGCGCTTCGCATCTATGCCCTTGCCGGTCATCAGCATGTCGAGTGCGGCGGCGGGGCCGACCAGACGCGGCAGGCGCATCACGCCGCCCCAGGCCGGGAGGATACCCAGCATGACCTCGGGCAGGGCCATGCGCGTTTTCGGCTCATCCACGGCTACGCGGTAGCGGCAGGCGAGCGCGAGTTCGAGGCCCCCACCCATGCAAAAGCCGCGTACCAGTGCCAGCGTCGGAAACGGCAGTGCCGCGAGCTTGTTGAAGGTGTCCCAGCCACGCCGCACGATGGCGAGGGCATCGGCCGTGGATTGAATTTTTGTGAACTCCTCGACATCGGCGCCGGCGATAAAGCCCGAAGCCTTGGCCGAAAGTATGCATAGGCCGCGCGGCGACTCGGCACGCAGCCGGTCCAGTATGACATCCAGTTCGGCCATGACCGCACCCGAGAGTGTGTTGGTCGCGGTGCCGGCCTTGTCCAGGGACAGCCACGCCAGACTGTCGGCGTCGGTTTCGAGTTTCCAGTGCTGGTAGGTCGTCATCAGAGCGCCTCCACCAGCATGGCGCCGCCTAGGCCGCCGCCGATGCAGATTGAAGCAATACCTTTCTTGCCGCCGCTGCGTTTGAGCACGTGCAGCAAATGCAGCACGATGCGCGTGCCCGAGGCGCCGACCGGGTGGCCGAGGGCGATGGCGCCACCGTCAATGTTGAGCTTTTCCATGTCGATGTCACCCATGGCGCCGGCGAGGCCCAGTTGATCGCGGCAGTAGGCATCGTCCTTCCAGGCTGCGACGCAGCCCAGCAGTTGCGCCGCGAAGGCCTCGTTGATCTCCCAGGCATCGAGGTCGTTAAGTCCGAGGCCATGCCGTTGCAGGATGGGCGTGGCGGCGTGTACCGGGCCGAGGCCCATTTGCGCCGGGTCAAGGCCGGCCCACTGGCTGTCCAGGATGCGGCCTATGGGCGTAAGGCCCATGCGTTGTACCGCGTCTTCACCGGCGAGCAGCACCCACGACGCACCGTCGGTGATCTGTGATGAATTGCCTGCGGTGACGTTGCCGTACTTGCGATCGAAAAAGGGCTTGAGCTTGGCGAGGTTGTCTGCGGTAGAGTCAGCGCGCATGCCATCGTCGCCATTAAAGAGCGTGCCGTCCGGGCCGTAAAGCGGCGCAATCTCGGCCTGCAGCCCGTCGTGGGCGTTATTGAGCCAGCCCGCTACCTGCGAACGGATGACGCGGGCGTGGCTGCGTGCCGAGTATTCATCCATTTGCCTGCGGGTAATGCCAAAGCGGTGTGCGACGTTCTCAGCCGTCTGCCCCATCAGCAGGCAG
>CAITSH010000271.1 GCA_903895005.1 uncultured Pseudomonadota bacterium | reverse complement strand
GGACCGCCCTCGGGTGAGCCGGTGGCCGCCACAGTTGCCCGCGGCGAACTGGAAATCGGTTTCCAGCAGGTAAGCGAACTGATACACGTGCCGGGCATCAGCTTTGTCGGACCGCTCCCGGCCGAACTGCAACCGGTGATTTTTTTCTCGGGTGCACTTACCAGCAAGGTCAGGCAACCTGAGGCCGCCGCGGCCCTGCTGCGGTTTCTCACCTCGCCCGAGGCGGCGGCGGTGGTGACCAAGGCCGGCCTGACACCGCTCGCTGCCCGATAAAGCCCCCGCCGCGCGGATCGGCACCAAGATCGCTGGAAAGCCGCGCCTGGCGCGGGTTTCCAGCCTGTCCCGCGAACAAAACGGCCCGGATCGCAATGCGAGCCGGGCCGTTCTGTTTGTTTCTTCGCGCTTACCGACGCCCGCTATCGCGGCGGCGGCGCGCCGCGGCTAAAGCGCAGGTTGCGCAAGCCGATCTCGCCCATGCAAAAAACCGGTGGTGAGAAATGCCGTATTACGGTTTTTTGTTCAGATAAACACTGCTCAGCGTGTTCGACACATATTTTTGCATCTCAATGTCCTTCGACAGCAGTGCAATGGCGGTTTGAAGCCCCTGCTTGGATTGCATGTACGCGCCCAACACCTGCGAGATCCGCTTCTTCTCGTCGTCCTTCAAGCTCTGCTTTTTCAAACCCTCAATGAAAGGCTTCACGTTTGCGTCGATCGCATCCAGGCCGGCATACAACTGTTTGCCGCACGCCGCGAGTTGCGCGTCCGCCTGCCCGACTTTAGCGGCGAACTGGGCGTGAACCGGATCAATGGGGGCGGGCGCCGCAACCGGCTTTGTACCCGCCGCCAACTTCATGGCGCCGGCCGTCTCCTTGGCTGCTTCATGATTGGCCGGAACCGGCATCTTTTCCAGCTCCGTCGCAATGGCCGCGCACTGTTGCATGTTCTTGGTCTTGCCCTCCAGCGATTGCAAGAACTTGACTTGATCGGGCGTCTGCGCGCCGGCCTGTGAAGATACGATCGCCAGGACAATGGCAGGCAAGACTAAAAAGCGAAATTTCATCACGACTCCTTGAAGGATTGCCTCGCGCCAAGCCAGGCGCGAGGGAAAAAACATGGAAGGTTCTGCAACAACAATCACAGTAAAGCCAGCGTGGAATCAGGGGCTGCGCACAAGCGCGCGTTCGTATGCCGGAGCATCCGGTCCCCGCCCCCTGCTACGCGATCCTGAAAAACATCAACCTTTCCCGCTATGGTGGTGGTGGCCAGCTTTCTTGTGTGCCGGAGTATGGGTAGCCTTGGCAGCCGGCGCAGCTGCCGCGCTAGCCGGCGCATCCAGCTTCTGGTCCGGGAACACTTTGCTGCACACCGGTGCCGTGTACGCTGAGGCAACACCGGCGGCAGAACCGATCGGACCGGGCGCCAGCGACAACACTGCAGCCGCCATCGACGCCAGTTCCTCCTCGGTCATATCTTCACCGCCGGTCGCATTATCGAGAACGCTGATACTGGTCCGCGTCTTGTCCACGGCGTCATACGCGTCTTCCATTTTTTTCGCATTCGCCACGTATTTCGGGTTGGCGGCTTTCGCCGCGGCGTAAGCCTTTTTCAACTTGGCCAGCTTTGTGGCTTTGGATCCCGCAGTGGCCGCCGAACCGGCGCCGCCGGTGGCGATGTCCAGCGCAAGCGCGCCGACCGAGGTCACCTGGTCAAACACTTGCTCGCCGCACTTTGCGCTGCTCGAGGCCGCGCCCATGCCGCAGGCCACCCAATTGGTCGGCGTTTTGCCCCAGCACACAGGACCCACCCCGCTCATATTGGCCGGGCACGCCTTGTAGCAAAGGCCGGCCTGAATGGTCTTGCCAGAGCTGCAGCCGTTGGGAATGCGTCCGGGGTCGTTTGCCTTCTGCGTATAGGTGTCGCGAATCGGGTCATTGGCTGTGCCCTTAAAACCTGCGGGCATCGGCGGAATCGTCAGGGCGCAAAACAGGCCGGCGTTGGTGTAACCGGTCGGGCAGCGCAATACGCTCCACCAACATTCGCCAAAAAGACCGCGCTCCGTACACTGCCAGGTGCCGTCACGGGTGAGTTTCTTGTCATAGTGGCAAGTCGCAATACCCGAACTCACATAGCCGACGGGGCATTTCTGGGAACAGACGCCGAAATCACCGAGTACATAGCCTGCCTTGCAATTGGTGTAGCACAGGCCGGCGTAATTGGTCCGACCAGCCGGGCAGCCCGTGGGAATGGTGCCGGCGCCGCGGCCTTGGGAATCCTTCCAGCAAAAATCAGCCGAAAAAGCCTGCGTCGCCGTCATGCCGATAAGCAGCATCAACACCAGCGCCGCCACCAGTTCTTTTATTTCTTTGAATTTTTTCACTCCATCCCTTTCAATGTCTCATTAACTTCCAGGTAGATGCGCGTGCCGTATGCCGCACCGGTTTGAAAACTGAAAACCCTTCTGTAAAACACCACGGCAGGCGCTGAAGCGCGACCCTGCCCGCATCACCGCATGAGTCTTTCAACGCAGCGCAAGATCCAGGGCGCTACGGTGCTGCGGCACTACCGCGCTACTTCTTGTTCTCCGCCGCGCCAGCGGCCGGTCGCCCGCCCGCGGCGCGCTGTTTGGCGCGCTCTTCATTGACGAGGGCCGCCAGCGCCTGCGCATCAAGCGCGCCGGGAATCAAACGCCCCCCCACAACAAACGCGGGCGTTCCGCTGATCTCCAAGTCGGTGGCCAGTTTCTGGTTGATCGCCAACAGCCCGGCGAAAACGGGGTCTTTGCGGTCTTTTTCGAACGCAGCCTTATTCAAGCCGAGCTTTTTCGCCAGCGCGATGATGCCAACATCGTCAACCTGCTCCAGCGCCATGAGGCCGCTGTGGAACGCAGCATATTTACCCTGGCGCTGGGCCGCGAGCGCGGCCGTTGCCGCCACCGCCGATTGCGGCGACAAAATCGGGAACTCCTTGTAGACCACACGCACCATGGCGTCACTGGCAAGCAAGGCCTCGAGCGCGGGCGCGGCTTTTTTGCAATAGCCGCAGTTGTAGTCAAAAAATTCAACCACGGTGATGTCGCCATTCGGGTTGCCCCCGACCGGCGAGCCCGGATCCTGCAGCAGTTGTTTCTGGTGGCTCTTAATGGCCAGGGCCGCGCGCTGCTCTTTCTCACCATCTTCGCTCGCCTGCAGGGCCTGCATGGCCTCGCGGATGACCGCGGGGTTTTTCAGCAGGTAGTCGCGCACCACGGTCTCCATGGCCTCGCGCTGTTCGGGCCCGATCGCCGCATTGCCCTGCCCGGCTCCGAACGTGAACATGCCCGCCGCCAGCAAGGCGGACGTCGCCACAATCGCGCCGATCCAGATGACCGGTTTGTTGATTTTGTTCATGTGGCGAAAGCTCGCTGAGATTTTTAACCCGGCGAGACTATCAAAAGAAAAACTGATTTTTACTAAGAATTGCAAATTACTAAGAATTGTAAATTCCGGTTTTTAAACCGCCGTATTGGATTAAAGTTGCCTCTCTGAAAATTCGCGTTCATGCGGAAAACCCCGTTTGGCGGGATGCTTCCCGGAGCGCATTAAAAATGGCGTCGAGCACGCGTTTTTAAGTTCAAGCTGAACCCCGATGACTCGTAGAAAGAAAGCGTCTGCGCTTTCCAAACGGAGAAAAAAGTGCTTTTTAACCCCCGCTTCACGCGCTGCCTCATCGCCTTTTTCGGCTGCGTTTTTGCCGTGATCGCGGCACAGGCGCAAACACCGAAAAAAGCCACGCCGCGCGCGGCTGCCCCGGTTGCGGAAACCGCGCCCGCCCCCGAGCCCGCTCCGGCGCCTGCGGCTGCGGCGCCCGACTCATCGGTATTCATGCCAGAGGCGGCACGCCTGGTCTCGCTGCCCAAACTCACCGAGGTACAGATCCGGGAATTCATCAGCGATCTGATGGTCGAGCTTGAGCTGTCGATGGGCTATACCCGCGCCGGTGAGGATGGGCCAAAGCTGCCCGCGCTGTCGGACAAGATCATCGCCGGCGCCACCGCGGTGCGTAAAACCGGCGCCCAGACAGACGTGCTGCGCTTTGGCTACGTCATGAACCAGCGCCGCCTGCCACAGTTGTGGGTGTACGGTGTGCGCATCAGCCCGACCGGCATTGAGCCCAATGCCGATGCCGCCCTCAGCACGCTCAACCCGCAGATGCAGGCCCTGCTCAACGAACGCGCGAAGATGAGTTCCAGGCTGCGCCTGTCGGACATGCAGTCGCGCGTGATCAACCTGTCCTATATCGACGCCGACGGCGCGCTGTTTGCGCTGCGCGCCATGGGCTACTCGGCCATCACCGACGACGACCCCCTTTCGATGGACGACTCTTACAAAGGTGAGGACGTGGCCTTGCTGACCGCGCCCCCGCCCGACAACGCCCCGCCCCCCGCAGGCGCACCGGGCATGCCCCCGGGCGTAGGCCCGGACGGGCAACCACAACAAGGGATCCCCGGTGCCGATGCGTTCGGCAACAATCCGCCCAATGCGTTTGGTGCGCCAAGCACCCCATTCGGCGCACCCAGCAGCCCCAACGGCGGCGGTGCGTTTGGCGGGGCAAGCAACTTTAACTTTAATAGCGGCGGCGCTTATGGTGGCATGAACAGCTTCAATGCCGGCCAGCCAGCCGACCCCAATGGCAAGCCGCGCCGTTTTCCGGCCTCACGCAACATCCCCTCCTCGATCAACCTCGACCGTCTGCCGCTGATTGTAAAAATGCCCTCGCCCGAGCCCTTCAACGTCGGACTGGTGGGTGCGAGCGCCGACCCGGCCGCGGCCGGCCAGGCAGCGCGCGAGAACTCCCTGGGCCTCACCGTCATCCCCAATGCAGCGACGCAGCTTGGCTCCACCATCTCGGCCGGCACCTCACAACTGCTGGTGCTGTTTCACCCCGACAACATCGAGCAGTTCGTAAAACTGCGCCGCGTCATCGAGGATGTCATCGACAAGCCGGTGCGCCAGGTCTTCGTTGAGGGCCTGGTGTTAGAGATCAGCAAACAGGCCATTGAGGAACTGGGCGTGCAATGGCGCGACCAGCGCGGCAACACCAGCATCCAGCTCGGAACACTTACGCAGCTCACACCGAACGCCGGCAACGCCGCGGCGAGCTTCGTGCGCGACACCACCACGGCGTTTGACCCGAAGACATTTTTTGCCAAGGTCAACGCCCTGGTCGACCGCAACAAGGCGGAGATCCTTTCGCGCCCGAGCGTGCTGACACTGGACAACCGCCAGGCCACCATACGCGTGGGCACCGACATCCCCATCGCCACCAGCAAGGACTCCGGCGCCACGGGCGGCGGGCGCGTTTCTTTTTCCTTCCAGTACCTGCCCACAGGCATCCTTCTCAACGTGCGCCCGCGCATCAACGAAGACGGACGCGAGATCAGCATGATTATCGACGCCACGGTGTCGGCGACGGTGCCGGGCCAGGACTTGCGCGTGGTCGACGACAAAGGCGCGACCCTCGCCTCGGCACCGACCATCTCGACGCGCCGCGTGCAGACCTACGCGCGCATCATCAACAACACG
>CAITSH010000270.1 GCA_903895005.1 uncultured Pseudomonadota bacterium | reverse complement strand
AGCCGCCGCCCTCTGATCGGCACGCTGTCCGCAAACTGATCCTGAGCCGGACGGCCACGACAAACGCGTTACTCAGCCGACCCGCAACGATTTCGGATGAGCTAGATCCTCCGAGAAACACAAACGCCATGCAAACCTCCCTCAAACGCGCCCGTGGGTCCTCCAAAACAGCCGCCGCCCCGGCCAGCGCTGATGCGGTGGCGCCATCTGCTGGCACCCAAGCCTGCGCCGGCCCAGGTAAGAAGCCACGCCGCGGGGAAATTGTGGTGGTCAACGACAGGCCCTACCTTTTTGCGGAACTGCGTTGCCGGGAAATGCCGCTTTCGCGCACCACGAGTCAAGCTGGCAAGGGCGCTGATGCAGAGGCCGTGATATCGCCCGTCGTCCGCAGTGTTCGAGTGCCGTGGGATCAGGAGTTACCCCTTCTTTCCACCACCTTTGACGATTTAGCCCGCCAGGGCATTTCCACAATTTCACGGCCGTATGTTTTCACGCAACTCGAACGAGCCCGACGAAAAGCCTTGGACGACATTCCAGAGAAAGCCGACTACACCATGGCGGACGGAGTGTCAAAACGACTGGAGAAGCCCGCCGGAGAAATCAGCCGGGCGGGGTTCTGCGGGGCACTGAGCAAGCATCAAGTTGAACAAGCTTGGACACCTGCCTATCGATCAGGGGACCTGACGCTTGTAGGTGACCAGATCGGAGGCAACGTCTATGACTTGGCGCCCCCGATTGCACCACCTTCATTACCTCGCATGGCTGCCGTTAAGGATGGCAAGAGCGCCGAGGCATCGCCGACCAAGTCCGAGCAAACGAAGCCGGCAGTCCCCTGGTCTCAGGAAACTAAGTACCGCGTCGGCGACAGGTCGCTCATAGCCCCAAGCTGGCTGGGCAAAAACTTCTTCCATCACATTACAAGGAAAGGAAGAATTGAAAGCGGGAGAGCACATGGCCACGTCAGGGTGACGCACGATCGGAATGCGTTTCCCCGGACCTGGTCCCTTGAAAAAATCGGCCGCGCCGCGGCGCAGGTGCTTGACACGGCCCGCCAGTCCACGGAGCAGATGGGTCGCGCCATCCACGACCGAGCCCCGTTTTGCGCCCCGTTCGACGGCCTGAACGTCTATGTCTTTGTGAGAGACGCTGCGCTCAAAAGGCAGGCCGCCTCCGACGCCCAACCTGCCGAGCACGCAGAGGACCCGCCCACCGGGCCGAACTTCGAAAACTCCATCGTCACCGCGTACATATCGTTCGCGACCCCGGCGAGAGAAAAGGAAAATGAGAACTTGAAAGCGGCTGTGGCGCTGATGGGGACCTTCGAAAATGAAAGAGCAAAAAAGATCGCTCAGTACGCCAACCCGAAAAATATCTGGCACACCTTGGGCGCCGCCCAAGCGCTTTATCAGGCCCGAGAGAAATTGGACCTGACAGACGCCGAGAAAGGGACGGTTGAAAAACTGAGAGTGCTGCTCTCGCTTGGAGAAACCAGGCACTCTCTTCACCAAAATCGAATCACGCAAGACGCTGAAAACACGCTCTGCGCAACCGAACCGAAGAAAGCGTCGT
>CAITSH010000269.1 GCA_903895005.1 uncultured Pseudomonadota bacterium | reverse complement strand
CTGACCATGTCGGTTCGACGAAATAGGATCCTCCCCTGACTGTCGGCCGATCCCGGCCACAACCTGTGATCTCCGTCTGCATCGAAACATTCCCAAGCAGACTGCCAGGCAAAGAGCGCGGCGGTTTGTTTAAATTCGGATGGGTCCTGGAGTTGGGCTCCGATAGCTGTCAGGAACTTCACGGCAGGCTTTTCCATCTCGCGGCCGAATGCGTAGAGCTGTTGGTCCTCACGGGATTTGATCAGGCTCGACGAGGTCGCTTCCGAATTGGCCGGAGCAGCCAGTACGTCGGTGCCGTGTAGCCCTATGAAAACGAATGGAAATATCGTGAAGGCAATTCTGCTTGCATATTTTCGCATGATATACATCCCAGCCTTTCTAGGTGACGCTTATCGCAGCAGACGGATAGCCTACTACGAAAATTAATACATCTATCACTTTTTAATTCTTTTTTGATAACACTACATCCTCCTCTTTTACACTTAGTAATGACCCTGCGCCCCCTGCGCTCTGTCCGATTCTTCCAAACTGCTATCCCGGCTGCGCCTTCGGCAAGATCCGCCATCGCCCGGTCTCGGCGAGCTCCGCAAAACGGGACGGCGCCATGCCGAACTCCGCCTTGAACGCCTTGCAGTAAGCCTCTGTGGTGACGTAACCAGCGCGAGCAACGGCCAACCCTACTTGTCGGCGGGACACCAGTGCCAACGTATTCTGTAGTCGTATCTGGCGCATGAACCTAGCGATCGGCATGCCGGTGGTGGCGAGTACGGCGGTGCGCAACACGCTCTCGCTGGAGGCGCAGGCCCGAACCAGATCGGTAACCGTGAAGTTCGGCTGATGCCGCGCGATGCGAGCCACGCGCTGCGTGCGCTCCCACTCCACGTGCCGCAGCAGCGAGGGAGAGACCATCGGCGTCTCGGCCGCGAGGTGCTCCAACAACGCCAGCGTCAGCGCTGGGACGCCGGCAGGCCACGTGTCAAAGGTGCGCTCGATGCGGTCCAACACCTCCCACGAAGGCCCCGACATGGGAAGCACGCCGGCGTTCAGTCCGTCCAGCAGCACGGCGTCCGCGCCATCATCGCCCAATTCGGACTCGAAGCCTAGGAAAGCAAGCGGCTGACGCGCGCCGTCCACGACCTCGTAGCGATGCAGCGTATACGGGTGTATCAGTAGCGCCTGCCCGTGACGTATGACGTGACGCTGCGCTCCGGCGATGACCGCCGTGGCCTCGCCGATACCAAGCAGTAACACGTACCGGTTGTGAAAGTCCGCCGTGGGCGAAGGCAGTGGGTGCCGGGCGAATAGTGTGACCTGCCGAACGACTCGAGTGCACCGCGCGTTGGCCCCGACATGATAATTGTCCGGCGCATAGCGGCGGAGCAAGCGTGCGATGAGGGTATCGGAAGCATTAACCATTCTTATTCCTAACGCACCAAAGCATTAGCGCGTAAGGGTTTTGTTAACGCGCAATGACTGTTGTGTCCCTTCCGTTTCTGCTAAGTCGCTGTCGCGTTCCGCTATACCTCCCCCATCGGCGCCAACTACTGCG
>CAITSH010000268.1 GCA_903895005.1 uncultured Pseudomonadota bacterium | reverse complement strand
TCCGCCGGAAATATCAAAAACTCCGGCGGTTGAAAAGGAGCAGTCCTGGGAAGCCAGCCAGCCGACAAGCGCGGCAATTTCATCGGTTTGAACGAAGCGGTTCATTGGAATTTTGGAAAGCATGTAGTTGATGTGCTGTTCGGTCATCTGGTCAAAAATCGCCGTTTTGGCCGCGGCCGGGGCGACGCAGTTGACCAGTACACCGGTTTGCGCGAGTTCCTTGCCCAGTGATTTGGTCAGCGAGATCACCCCCGCCTTGGATGCCGAGTAGGCGACCGCGTTCGGGTTGCCCTCCTTTCCGGCGACCGAAGCGATGTTGACGATGCGACCGTACTTGTTCCTGACCATGTGCGGGGCGATCGCGCGACAGCACAGGAACTGGCTGGTGAGATTGATCCTGAGGACGCGCTCCCACTCGTCGATCGGGTAGTCGATGACGGGCGTGTTGATGCCCGCGATCCCTGCGTTGTTCACAAGCACGTCGATTTTTCCCATGGCGGCCGCGGCCTCTTCCGTGGCTTTGGCTACTGCGGGCGCATCGGACACGTCGACCATGGCACCGCTGGCGCCGGCGTTGTCTAGCGCGGCGAGCGTTTGCTGCAGCGTTTGAGCGTCGCAATCCCAGATGCGAACCTTCGCGCCAGAGGCGAGCAGGCGTTTGACGATGGCAAGGCCAATGCCCGTTGCGCCGCCGGTGATGATGGCGGTGCGACCCTTGAAATCAAGCTGATTCATTTGCGCAACCTTTTATTTTGGAAAAATGAAACATGCGTGCGCTCCGGCAAGGCGGCCGCCGGTTGTGAAAATTCGCGTACGGATGTGTGCCAACCTACTCCTTGACCGCACCGGTCATGCCCGCGACGTAGTACTCGACAAAGAACGAATACATGACCGCAACCGGCACCGAACCGAGCAGTGCGCCTGCCATCAGCGCCCCCCAGTGGTAGACGTCGCCCTCCACAAGTTCGGTGATCACACCCACGGCAACCGTCTTGTTTTCGGAGGATGAAATAAAGGTAAGGGCGTAGATGAATTCGTTCCAGGACAGGGTGAACGCAAAGATGCCGGCCGAAATCAGGCCGGGCACGGCGAGCGGAAGGATGATCTTGGTCAGTATCTGCAGTCGCGTCGCGCCGTCGATAAGCGCGCATTCCTCAAGTTCGTAGGGAATGGACCTAAAGTAACCCATCAACAACCAGGTGCAAAACGGGATGAGGAAGGTCGGATAGGTAAGGATCAGGGCAAGCCGTGTGTCGAACAGGCCCATGTTGAATACCATCGCGGCAAGCGGAATGAAAAGAATCGACGGCGGTACGAGATAGGCGAGGAAAATACAAAGTCCGACCTGGCGCGAACCGGAAAAACGCAGCCGCTCGATGGCGTAGGCTGCGCATACGCTGGCGGCAAGCGAGAAAAAGGTCGCGACCACCGACACCAGCAGCGTGTTCCACATCCACGACGGGTAGTCGGTGTGGAACAGCAGTTTGTCAAAGTTGACCAGCGTCGGGGCGATGACCCAGAACGGATTGCCGTCGCGCGAAAGTAATTCGCCGTTCGGTTTGAATGATGTGACGACCATCCAGTAAAACGGGAACAGCAGCACGAACAAAAACACCAGCAAGGGCACATACACGGTGACTACCCGCCGCGGCAGCGATACGAGGTAGTTCATGCCCTGTGTATCCTGATCTTTTGCGCTCATTTGTCCGATCCTCCCTGTTGCCATGACCGGCGTTGCAGTCCGAAGTATGAAAACAGAATGGCCGCAAGCAGGAAAGGGATCATCGCGGTTGCGAGTGCGGCGCCCTCGCCGAGCGCACCGCCGGAAATCGCGCGCTGGAAGGAAAGCGTCGCCATGAGGTGGGTTGCGTTGATGGGGCCCCCGCGCGTAAGGACATATATGAGCTGGAAGTCGGTGAAGGTGAAGAGCACGCTGAAGGTCATGACGACCGCAATGATCGGCGTGAGCAGGGGCAGCGTGACGTGCCAGAACTGTTGCCAGGGTTTGGCGCCGTCAATGGAGGCGGCTTCGTAGAGCGAAGGCGGAATGGTCTGCAGCCCGGCGAGCAGGCTGATGGCGATAAAGGGCACGCCGCGCCAGACGTTTGCCGCGATTGTGGCCAGGCGCGCCATCCACGGGTCGCCGAGAAAATCAATGTAGCGGTCGATCAGGCCCAGTTTCATCAGCGTCCAGCTGATGATCGAGAACTGTGCGTCGTAAATCCACCAGAAGGCGATTGCAGAGAGCGCGGTTGGCACGATGAATGGCAGCAATACCACGGCGCGGATCGCGGTTTTGAACGGGATGTGCTGGTTCAGGAGAATCGCCAGCCACAGTCCGAGGACGAATTTGATAACGCTTGCCACGACCGTATAGAACATCGTGTTGAAAAGCGACAGGCGCGCCACGCTGTCACCAAACAGGAATTCGTAGTTTTCAAATCCAACCCACACCCCCGCACGTCCCACCTTGGTATCGGTGAAACCCAGCCAGGTTCCAAGTCCGAGAGGGTAGGTCAGGAAGACGAGCAGCAGCAATGCCGCCGGCAGCATGAAGGCCAGGCCGAGAAAGTTGCGGTTTTCGAGAAGCTTTTTCATCGAAGGTTGCCGGACTGAAACGGAGCCCCTTTGCTTGCGCGGGCGTCCGATCCGGTCCGGCGATTCAATCCCGATCAGGGTATGAGACTGGCATCAAACCTTGTAGTAACGCTGGGCGCGCTTCTCGGCACGCTCGGCGGCTTCTTTGGGCGATTTCTGGCCGGATGCGGCCTCGGCCACCATGTTGACGACGATAAAGTCGGCCATGGCCGCCGCCGATGCATAGCCCATTTCACCCTCATACCCATTGGGTTGCATCACCTTCATTGCATCGCGATACGGTGTGTGCTTCGGGTCCACGGTCCAGATCGGATTCGCCTCGTAAGCCTTGAGCGGCTGTGTCACGTATCCGATGGCAGCCTGTTGCCAGGGCTCGTACTGCTCCTTTTCCATCATGAATGCCAGGTACATCTTGGCCGCATTGGGGAACTTGGAGTACTTGAACAGCATCATCGGGAATACCAGGTTCAGTTCGGTCGGCCGGCCGGCGGGTCCCACGGGGAAGTTCGCGTGCTGGATATCGCCCGCCATTTCCTTGAGTTTCGCATCGGACGAGGTTTTCGCCGCGTAGTAGACGGAAATGCCATTGGCCGTCAGGCTGCACTGCCCGTCAAGAAAGGCCTTGTTGTTATTGGGGTCCAGCCACGAAAGCGTGCCGGGCACAAAGGTCTCGTACAAGGCCTTGGCGTATTCGAGTGCCTTGATGGTTTCCGGGCTGTTGATCGAGACATTGCCCTTTTTGTCGACCATCTTGCCGCCATGCGACCAGAGCAGCCAATGGCACCAGGCATTTCCGTCACCGGTGGCGTTGCCGAGCGCGAAGCCGCCGGGCGTGCCCTTGGCTTTGAGGGCTTGCATCAGCTTGAGGAAGCCGTCCGTATCCTTCGGAAAACTGGAGAACCCCGCAGCTTTCATGTGGCTTTCGCGATAGACGATGCAGTTTCCCGCCGCGCCCATCGGTATGGCCACCCATTTTTTCCCGTGCATGCCGTAGGCTTCTGCGGCCGGGTACCAGCCACCGTATTTCTTGCCCAGGTAATTGGCGACATCGCCGACGTCGACGAGTTTGTCGGGATACTGGTGCGCGTCCTCAAAGGTGCCGATGATGATGTCCGGACCGCTGCCGACGTTTGCGGCTACCGCGGCTTTCGGTCGCACGTCCTCCCAACCTTCGGCATCGATACGCACTTCGATGCCGGTCTTCTCGGTGAATCGCTTGGTGTTCTCCGCCCATTTGTCCTCGTCGCCCTGGACAAACCGCTTCCAGCGCAACACGCGCAGCTTGGCGCCTTTCTCGGCTTTGAGGTTGAGTGCCGGCGTTGCGGAAGCCGCGGCCTTGGCCGCCTGCGCGAGCGCTTCCTCGCTGCCGGCGCCGACCGCTGAGGTAGCTGCGACACCCGCACCCAGTTTCAAGAAATTACGACGATTGATATTGCTCATGGTGTTCCTCCTTTGTTTTGAGTCGGGTGCTACTGGATCCGCGCTCCCGTTGCCGGGTCAAACAGGAAACTCAGCTGCGGGGTTAACCGGATATTCGTGCCCGGTTTGAAATCGTGGCGCTCCCGCACCACGATGGTCAATTCGTTTCCAGCCATCTTGCAAAAAATTTGCGTATCGGCGCCGGTGGGTTCGACCACCACGACCTCGGCCGGCAGGCCGTTATCATCGACAGAAAAATGTTCGGGGCGCACACCGACGATGATTTCGCTCCCTTCGTTTAGTGTTAAGGCGCCGGCCGGGCAGGGCAGCATGACGCCCTCGCCGATATCGATGCAATTGACCCCGCCGGAGCGGCTTACATGGCCGGGAAGGAAATTCATCGCCGGGGATCCGATGAATCCGGCGACAAACAGGCTGATCGGATTGTCGTATAGGTCTAGCGGCGTGCCCATCTGTTCAACCTTGCCCGCGTTCATCACCACGATCTTGTCGGCCATGGTCATCGCCTCGATCTGGTCGTGCGTGACATAGACGGAGGTCGTCTTGAGGCGCTGGTGGAGCGCCTTGATCTCGGTTCGCATCTGCACGCGCAGCTTGGCGTCAAGGTTGGAAAGCGGTTCGTCAAAGAGGAACACCTGCGGGTCCCGCACGATGGCGCGGCCCATGGCAACGCGCTGTCGCTGCCCGCCCGACAATTGCCGCGGAAAACGGTCAAGATATTCGACCAGGCCCAGTATTTTTGCC
>CAITSH010000267.1 GCA_903895005.1 uncultured Pseudomonadota bacterium | reverse complement strand
CCAGCACGGCCATCGGGTGCGCATCGCGACGGAAGCCGGTGAAGAAACGCGTCAGTTGGTCATGCACCATGGTGTGACGGGTCACGGTGTCGACAAACTTGTCCTTTTCCGCCTTGTTCGGCAGGTCGCCCTTGAGCAGCAGGTAGCAGGTCTCGAGGAAGTCGCAGCTGACCGCGAGTTGCTCGATGGGGTAACCGCGGTACAGCAGTTCGCCCTTGTCACCGTCGATGTAGGTGATGCTGGAATTGCAGCTCGCGGTGGATAGGAAGCCCGGGTCATAGGTAAACATGCCGGTCTTGCCGTACAGGCTGCGGATGTCGATGACATCCGGCCCGATGGACCCGCCAAACACCGGAAACTCAACCGACTTGCCTTCGCCGTATTGCAATACGGCTTTGCTTTTCGCTTCCATCAGGACTCCCTATTCGTCAAGTTACACATCGCGCGGTCACGCCGACCCTCGGGGCACGGCTCCGCGTCACTAGCAGGCGCGAAGCCAGCCGATCATTTCAGCAAGTTGCGGGTCGGATGAGTCGGCACGGCCGCTGATGACGTCCCATAAATCACCGTCATCGTAAGCCAGCAACCTGTTCAGGAGTTCCAACCGCCCCAGATCCAGTTCCGCAGCATGCTTTTCCAGAAACTTCGTCAATACGAGGTCGTTTTCGAGCAGTCCACGCCTACAGCGCCACTGCAGGCGCCGCATTTCAGCGGCATCGGGATGGGTCGCTGCGGACATTGGATGAAACCGGACAAGCAAGCGCCTTATACGGCGCGCTTGACCATCAGTTCCTTGATCTTGCCGATCGCCTTGGTCGGGTTCAGACCCTTCGGGCAGACATCCACGCAGTTCATGATGCTGTGGCATCGGAACAGCCGGTATGGATCCTCAAGATTGTCGAGGCGTCCCGCGGTGTCCTGGTCGCGTGTGTCGGCAATGAAGCGGTAGGCCTGAAGCAAACCGGCGGGGCCGACAAACTTGTCCGGATTCCACCAGAACGACGGGCACGAGGTCGAGCAACAGGCGCACAGGATGCACTCATAGAGCCCGTCGAGCTCTTCGCGCTCGGCTGGCGACTGGAGGCGCTCTTTCTCGGGCGCCGGCTCGCTGTTGACGAGATAGGGTTTGATCGAGTGGTATTGCTTGAAGAACTGCGTCATGTCGACGATCAGGTCGCGGATCACCGGCAGACCGGGAAGGGGCCGCAGCTCGACCGGCTCCTTCAACTCGCTGACCGGCGTGGTGCAGGCGAGGCCGTTCTTGCCGTTGATGTTCATGGCATCAGAGCCGCACACGCCTTCGCGGCAGGAGCGGCGCAGGGACAGCGTCTCGTCGATTGATTTGATGCGGATCAGCGCATCGAGGAGCATGCGGTCGGTCGGCTCGAGCGGGACGTCATACTCCTTCATGTACGGCTTGGCGTCCTTGTCAGGGTCGTAACGGAAAATTCTGAACTTCATGTTTTCTCCAGATCCGGGATCAGTAGACCCGCGCCTTGGGTTCGAAGGATTCCGCGGTCAGCGGCTTGAGGTTGACCGGCTTGTAGTCGAGGCGGTCGTTGTCCTTGTACCAGAGCGAGTGCTTGAGCCAGTTAACGTCGTCGCGCGAGTGGAAGTCCTCGCGATCGTGACCGCCGCGAGACTCCTTGCGTGCCTCGGCCGAAACCATGGTGGCGCGCGCCACCTCGATAAGGTTGTCCAGTTCCAGCGCCTCGATACGCGCGGTGTTGAACACCTTGGACTTGTCCTTGAGTTCTGTGTGCTTGACGCGCTCGGCGATCTCGCGGATGTTCTTCACCCCATCGGTCAACAGGTCGGGGAAACGGAACACTCCGCAATGCAACTGCATGTTGCGGCGCATGGCCGCACCCACTTCATACACGCTCTCTCCGCCCTTCTGGTTTTCCAGGCGTGCGAGGCGCGCGAGGCTGATGTCGGCCGCATCCGCGGGCATATCCTTCTGTCCCGGGTTCTTGGCGAGATATTTCACCACGCTGTCGCCTGCGGCTTTGCCGAACACAACGAGGTCGGTCAGCGAGTTGGTGCCAAGACGATTGGCGCCGTGCACGGACGCGCAGGCGCATTCGCCTGCCGCGTAAAAGCCCTCGACGACGCCATTGGGGCCGCTCTTGCCGGGAACCACGACTTCGCCCAGGTAGTTGGTCGGAATACCACCCATCTGGTAGTGCACCGTGGGCACCACCGGAATCGGGTCGCGCGCCGGGTCGACGTTGGCAAATTTCTTGGCAATCTCGCGAATACCGGGAAGACGCTTGTCTATGACCTCCGGACCGAGGTGATCGAGTTTGAGGAGGATGCAGTCGCCGTCTTTTCCGGCGCCACGGCCTTCCTTGATCTCTGTAGCCATTGCGCGTGAAACCACGTCGCGGCTGGCAAGGTCTTTCATGGTCGGCGCATAGCGCTCCATGAATCGCTCCCCGTTCTGGTTCAGAAGGTAACCACCCTCGCCTCGCACGCCCTCGGTGATGAGAACGCCTGCGCCGGCCACGCCGGTCGGGTGGAACTGCCAGAACTCCATGTCTTCGAGGGGGATGCCCGCGCGCGCCGCCATGCCCAAGCCGTCGCCGGTATTGATGAAGGCATTCGTGCTGGCCGAATAAATACGCCCGGCGCCGCCGGTGGCGAACAGGGTCGCCCGCGCCTGCAGAATCATCACCTCGCCGGTTTCCATCTCCATCGCCGTCACACCAAGGACACTGCCATCGGCGCCGCGAATGAGGTCAAGCGCCATCCACTCGACAAAAAACTGCGTGTTGGCGCGCACGTTGCGCTGGTACAGCGTGTGCAGCATGGCATGGCCGGTGCGGTCCGCGGCGCAGCACGAACGCTGAACCGGGCGTTCGCCGAAATTCTGCGAATGGCCTCCGAACGGGCGCTGGTAGATGGTGCCGTTGTCGTTGCGGTCAAAAGGCATGCCGTAGTGCTCAAGTTCGTAGACCGCCTTCGGCGCCTCCCGGCACATGAACTCGATCGCGTCCTGGTCGCCAAGGTAATCGGAGCCCTTGACGGTGTCGTACATATGCCACAACCAGCTGTCCTCGCCCATGTTGCTGAGGGCCGCGCCAATGCCGCCCTGCGCCGCCACGGTATGGGAACGGGTGGGAAACACCTTGGAGAGCACGGCGGTCTTTATGCCGGATTCCGACAATTGCAGCGCGGCCCGCAGACCAGAACCGCCGGCCCCGACCACCACCGCGTCAAACGATCTTTTCGTGATACCCACGTTACAGCCTCCAGAGAATCTGCAATGCCCAACCGCCACAACCCACGAGCCACAGTATGGTCAGCACCTGCAGCAGCAATCGCAGCCCGGTCGGCTTGACATAGTCCATCCAGATGTCGCGCATGCCGACCCAGGCATGGAGCAGGACACTGACGACGAAGAGGAAGGTCGCCATGCGCATCCAGCCATGGCTGAATATGTCCTTCCAGACAACATAATCGATCTTGGGAACGACCAGCAGCACGACCACGAACATCAAGGTGAACGCAGCCATGATCACCGCGGTGACACGCTGTGCGAGCCAGTCCTTCAGGCCGTAATGGGCCCCGGTAACGACGCGCTTTACCATAACTTTGCTCCCAGGATCAGCGTCAGTCCGATGCTGACTGCGAACACCACGTAACTGGTCTTGCGTGCCGCGGCGAGATCAATGCCCTTGTGGATATCAAGGAAGAGGTAGCGGATGCCGGCGCAGAAATGGTGAAGGTAAGCCCACAGGTATGCGAGCAACACCAACTTCACCAGCGGATGCGCGATGTACTCGCGGAAGTGCTTGAACCCGGCGTCGGATGACAGGCTCATTTCAAGCAGAAAGAGCAGCCAAACCAGACCGGCGACCAGCAGCAGGCCGCTAATACGATGGAGAATCGATACCAGTCCGGGCGGGGGCAGGTTCAGGGGACTCAGATTGAACCAGATGGGACGAGCTTTTTTTGCAGACAAATCAGACATGTGAGGGTTCCTTCGCAATGGCGACCGCGTTAGCTCGCGCCCGCCACGAATGAAAATTATAGCAGCCTTGCCGCAGCTTTTGTGCCCCGCAATAAAGAAGTTATCGGAAAACCGTCGGCAACCGTTAGGCCTTACCAAGTCTGAGACATCGGCGCAACCTCAACGGTTCACAGGCAGCAACGATGGCGACGCTGACAACTGAGAAGCAGGCAAGGCCGCACCAACGCATTCCGCGAGATATCAACTCAGGACGTTTTTATAAAAATGCCTGTCCGTACGGCAAAGCCCGCGCCGCGCCTCGACCGGCTTGTCGCCGTAGGTGTAGGAGACGCGGTCAACGCATAACAGCGGCGTTCCCGGCGCGACCTTGAGTAACTTTGCCGTCCCGGCATCGGACGCAACCGCACTGATGCGCTCCTCGGCGCGGAGCATTCGCGTGCCAAATTCAGTCTCGAAAAGGTTGTACATCGAGCCCTTGTACTCGTTGAACTTGGCGGCACTCAGACCTTTAAAGATACTACCCGGCAGGGAAATCTCGTCAATCACGGTGGGCTCTCCCTTGAAGAACAGCACGCGCCGCAGGAACACCAGGCTTTCTCCGGTTTTCATCTCAAGCTGGCGCGCAATGTCGGCACTAGCACGCGCGCGCCTGCATTCGAGCAACTGGCTGGGCGGGTACTCCTGATCCCCCTCAAGCGGAAGCAGCCGCAAAAACCGGAACTGCGCGCGCGCTTCACTGTGGGTGGCCACAAACGTACCCTTGCCCTGGCGCCGCACCAGCAAGTGCTCGGCCGACAACTCGTCGATGGCCTTGCGCACGGTGCCCTGGCTGACCTTGTAACGTGCGGCCAGCTCCATCTCACTGGGTATGGCCTCTCCCGGACGCCACTCGGCCCCCTGCAGGCTTTTCAGGATCAAATCCTTGATCTGGCGGTATAGCGGACTGAAAATTGGTGCGCCGGTGCTCATGCGCGGATTCTTCCACAAAGCAAATACGCCAGTCCATCACTATTTATATGTCTTATATAAGATATAAGATAGCCATTGACACCCTATTTTAGAGCGCCTACCATTCGCGGAGGTGCGCCGCAGCAACACCGCCCGGTAGAGCGCGTATTCCGGTGCCGGCCCTACAAAAAAGAACTGCCGCACCACATAATCTCGATCCCTCAAATCCCCCCTCGGAGCCCAACATCATGGCCAAGTCCCCAGTTCGTGTTGCAGTCACCGGCGCCGCCGGCCAGATCGGTTACAGCCTGCTGTTTCGCATCGCCAGCGGCGAAATGCTCGGCAAAGACCAGCCGGTTATCCTGCAGATGCTGGAAATCCCCGACGAAAAAGCCCAAAACGCGCTCAAGGGCGTGATGATGGAACTCGATGACTGCGCCTTCCCGCTGCTCGCCGGCATGATCGCCGCCTCGGATGCCAAAGTAGCGTTCAAGGATGCCGATGTCGCCTTGCTCGTTGGTGCACGTCCGCGCTCCAAGGGCATGGAAAGGAAAGACCTGCTCGAGGCCAACGGCGCAATCTTCACCGTGCAGGGGCGCGCTCTCAACGAAGTCGCCAAGCGCACCGTCAAGGTCCTCGTTGTCGGCAACCCCGCCAATACCAATGCCTATATCGCCATGAAGTCCGCGCCCGACCTCCCGTCCGGCAACTTCACCGCCATGCTGCGCCTTGACCACAACCGCGCACTGTCGCAGCTGGCAACGCGCACCGGCAAGCCGGTCGATGCGATCGAAAAAATGGTCGTCTGGGGCAACCACTCGCCGACCATGTACCCGGACATCCGTTTCGCCACCATCGGCGGCACGCCGGCCAAGTCCCTGGTAAATGACGAGGCCTGGTACCGCGACACCTATATCCCCAAAGTCGGCAAGCGCGGCGCGGAAATCATAGAAGCGCGCGGCCTGTCCTCGGCAGCTTCGGCAGCCAACGCCGCCATCGACCACATCCGCGACTGGACGCTGGGCACCAACGGCAAGTGGGTCACCATGGGCATTCCCTCTGACGGCAGCTACGGCATTCCCGAAGGCGTGATGTACGGTGTGCCGGTCACCTGCGCCAATGGCACCTACACCCGCGTCACCGGCCTTGAGGTCGACGCATTCAGCCGCGAAAAAATGGACTTCACCCTCAAGGAACTGCTCGAAGAGCGCGATGGCGTGAAACACCTGCTCGGCTAAGAAGCCGGAACCGGTCCGCAGCCGATGACGGATTCATGCGCCCGTCGGAAAATGCAGTACACGCACGTCGAAAGTCCCCGCCTGGGATGGCTGGGACTTCCGGCGCAGCGGCGCGTTCCCGGATCCACCGGAAAACCGCGGACCGCTTTGCCCTGATGATGAAACAGCGTCGCGGAAATTTTTTCGAGGATTTCCGCCTCGGGCAGGTTTTTCGCCACGCTACACCACGCACCCTGGGTGACGGCGATGCGTCGCTCTATATCGCCCTTACCGGGGCGCGCCATGTCCTTGCCTCATCGCGCCCGACTGCGGTGGCCCTTGGCTACCGTGACCGGCCGATCGACGACCTGCTGGCCTTCCATATCGCCTTCGGCAAAACGGTTGCGGATATTTCCCTCAATGCCATCGCCAACCTCGGCTATGCCGATGTGCGCTTTTTGCTGCCGGTGTACGCTTGGGACACGCTTGCCGCGGAATCCGAGGTCATCGGCCTCAGGCAAAATGCCAACGGCAAGTCCGGCGTGGTGTGGGTGCGCTCAACCATCAGCAACCAGCACGGGCAGGCGGTACTCACCTGGGTGCGCTGGGCGATGGTGCACAAGCACGACGCCGCTGCGCCCGCGCCCGCCACACACGTTCCGCAACTCCCTGCATTTGTCCCGCCGGAGGGGTTAAGCATCCCTCCCGGCTTGGACACGTCGGCGTTCGACACAACGGCTACCGGCAGCGTTGACCTGTGGGACGACTACGCAGTGGGCGAACACATCGAGCATCCTTCGGGCATGACCGTCGAGGAATGCGACCACATGCTTGCGACGCGCCTTTACCAGAACAGCGCCCGCGTGCACTTTGACGCCCTCGCCATGAAAGACTCGCAGTTCGGACGGCGCCTGATGTACGGTGGCCACGTAATCTCCGTTTGCCGCGCGCTGTCATATGAAGGCCTGGAAAACGCCCTGATCATTACCGCCATCAACGGAGGCAGCCACATTGCGCCAACCTTCGCCGGCGACACGCTTTACGCCAGGAGCGAAGTCATCGACAAATGGGACCTGCCCGGCCGCAAGGATATCGGCGCACTTCGCCTGCGCCTGATCGGCCTCAAAAACCTGCCGACCCTGGCAAAGCGTCCGGTCTCGGATGCGGGCGGCAAATACGACGAACACGTCGTACTCGATCTCGACTACACGGTACTGATGCCAAGAAAGCCACAATGACAAGCCAAACCCGCCAAGCCACCAAGCCCGTCCACCCCGGTGAAGCCCTTTTTCGCGGTGAAAAGCCCTTCCCGGTAATACCGTCTTGCGAGCACTTCGCCGGCAGCGAAAAACTCATAGGCAAGGCGCTCGAACTGCAGGACAAGCTCGGCCCCATCTTTGATATCACCTGCGACTGCGAGGACGGCGCCCAGGCCGGCAAGGAGAAAGAACACGCCGAAATGATCGTGCGCATGCTCAACTCCCCTGCTAACAAGCACAAACAGGCTGGTGCGCGCATGCACGATTACACCCACGCTTCCTGGAAGCAGGATGTGGACATACTCGTCTCTGGTGCAGGCAACGCGCTCGCGTATATCACCATTCCCAAGCCGACCAATGCAGTACAAGTTGCGGAGATGATTCATTACATCCAGAAGGTCGCTGCTGCACATGGCGTCAAGCGCGTCATCCCCATTCATGCGCTGGTCGAGACCCACGGCGCGCTGCGCGAAGCCCATTCCATTGCCGGCTTGCCGTGGATGCAAGTGCTCGACTTCGGCCTGATGGACTTCGTCTCCGGCCACCACGGCGCAATCCCGGCCGCCGCCATGCGTTCGCCGGCACAGTTCGACCACAAACTGCTCGCCCGGGCCAAGACCGAGGTGGTTGCCGCAGCACTGGCCAACGGCATCGTACCGGCGCACAACGTCACGCTCGACTTGAAAAACCCGCACACCGCCTACAACGATGCGCATCGCGCCCGCCACGAATTCGGCTTTTTGCGCATGTGGTCGATTTACCCCACGCAGATCCAGTCCATTGTCGATGCAATGAAGCCCGACTACTCGGAGGTCGCGGATGCGGCCAACATCCTGCTCGCCGCACAAACAGGCGACTGGGGCCCGATACAGTACGCCGGCGAATTGCACGACCGCGCCACCTACCGCTACTTTTGGGAAATCCTGCAAAAGGCCCGGGTTACCGGCGTGGCGATTCCCGATGCCGCGGCCAAGGCTTTTTTCCCCTGATTTTCCGGCACACGCACGCAAACCCCCATTCAACAAAGAGAGCAAATACGATGAGCCAAACACTTTCTGCCGGCGCCAAGTTCCGCGACGCACTTAAAGCCGAAGCGCCGCTGCAATGCATAGGCGCGATCAACGCCTATCACGCGCGCCTTGCCGAACGCAGCGGCTACAAGTCGATTTACCTTTCCGGGGGCGGCGTCGCCGCCGGTTCGCTCGGCCTGCCCGACCTTGGCATCTCCAACCTCGATGACGTGCTCACCGACATCCGTCGCATAACAGACGCGTGCTCGCTGCCGCTGCTGGTTGACGTTGACACCGGCTTTGGCGCCAGCGCCTTCAACGTCGGGCGCACCGTCAAATCCCTGATCAAGTTCGGGGCCGGGGCGATGCACATTGAAGACCAGGTCGGCGCAAAGCGTTGCGGCCACCGCCCGGGCAAGGAGCTGGTCACACAAACTGAAATGGTCGACCGCATCAAGGCCGCCGTTGATGCGCGCACCGACCCGGATTTTTTCATCATGGCGCGCACTGATGCCCTTGCCGTAGAAGGCCTGCAGGCAGCGATAGACCGCGCCTGCGCCTGCGTCGAAGCGGGCGCCGACGGCATCTTTCCCGAAGCGATGACCGAGCTTTCGATGTACAAGAAGTTCGCCGATGCAGTGAAAGTGCCCATCCTTGCCAACATCACCGAATTCGGCTCGACGCCGCTGTTCACGCTGGACGAGTTGCGCTCGGCCGATGTCGCCATCGCGCTCTACCCTCTGTCGGCTTTCCGCGCAATGAATGCCGCCGCGCTAAAGGTCTACCAAGCTGTGCGCAAGGAAGGCACGCAAAAGAACGTTGTCGACACCATGCAAACGCGCAACGACCTTTACGACTACCTCGGCTATCACGCCTACGAACAAAAACTCGACACACTGTTTGCCAAGGAGAAAAGCAAATGAGCTCAGACACCCCGAACCCCAACGCACCAAAACCAAAGAAGTCGGTTGCGCTGTCCGGAGTCACCGCCGGCAATACGGCTCTTTGCACGGTTGGCCGCAGCGGCAACGACCTGCATTACCGCGGCTATGACATTCTCGAATTCGCCGACGACGCCGAATTCGAGGAAATCGCCCACCTGCTGGTGCATGGCACGCTGCCCAACGCCGCCGAACTGGCCGGCTACAAGCTCAAGCTCCGCGCGTTGCGCGGCCTGCCGGCAAGCCTCAAAGCGGCGCTCGAATGCGTTCCGGCCTCGGCCCACCCGATGGACGTGTTGCGCACCGGCTGCTCCCTGCTCGGCAACATGGTTCCTGAAAAGGACGACCACAATATTCCCGGTGCAAAAGACATCGCCGACCGGCTGATGGCCTCCTTCGGCTCGATGCTGCTCTACTGGTACCACTACGCTTTCAACGGCCGGCGCATCGAGGTGGAGACCGACGACGAGTCCATCGGCGGCCACTTCCTGCACCTCCTGCACGGCAAGGCCCCTTCAGCCTCATGGGTGCGCGCCATGCACACCTCGCTGATCCTCTATGCCGAGCACGAATTCAATGCCTCGACCTTCGCCTGCCGCGTCATCGCGGGCACCGGCTCGGACATGTACTCGGCGATCACCGGCGGCATCGGCGCGCTGCGCGGCCCCAAGCACGGCGGTGCCAACGAAGTCGCGTTCGAAGTGCAAAGTCGTTATGCCGGCCCCGATGATGCTGAAGCCGATGTGGTGAAGCGCATCGCCGAGAAGCAGATCGTCATAGGCTTCGGCCATCCGGTCTACACCATCGGCGACCCGCGCAACAAGGTCATCAAGGAGGTTGCGCGCAAGCTTTCCAAGGAAAGGAACGACATGAAGCTGTTCGATATTGCCGAGCGGCTTGAGACGGTGATGTGGCGCGAGAAAAAAATGTTCCCCAATCTGGACTGGTTCAGCGCCGTGTCCTACAACATGATGGGCGTGCCGACGGCGATGTTCACGCCGATTTTCGTCGTCAGCCGTACCTCCGGCTGGGCGGCGCACGTGATTGAGCAACGCATCGACGGCAAGATCATCCGTCCGACCGCAAACTACACCGGCCCGGAAAACCAGAAGTACCTGCCGCTGAAATCTCGCAAGTAAGCACCACGCCATCCTTCACCAGGGAATCCGCCATGGCCGCCGCAACCAGCCCGCAAGCCGTCATACTGCGACAGTGCATCGAATTACTTGAAGCACGCCGCCTGCTGCTGTGCAACGAGCTGCAGCACTACGCGCGTCCCGTAACGGCCTGCGATACGGACTTCAACGCGCTTCTGGTGGAACGCACCGCCGTCGTGCAGGCTCTGGCGCAACTGAGTCCGATCAGCCGCGCCGAAGTCAGCATTTCGAACCGCCGCGAAGACCATCTCAACCTGAGCTACCCGGGACACTGAGACCCATGAGATACCACTAATTTCAGTTGCCCACTTACTTACCCAACCACTTTACTAACAACAAGGTAACCCGCATGAGCGCTCACATCTCCAACGTCCGCCCCAAATCCGACAAGGTACTGGTGGATATCGCCAATTACGTCACCAAGGCAAAAATCAGCAGCAAGGAAGCCTACAACACCGCGCGGCTATGCCTGATGGACACGCTCGGCTGCGGCTTTGAGGCGCTTGAATACCCCGCCTGCACCAAGCTGATGGGCCCCATCGTACCGGGAACCGTGGTTCCCAATGGCGCCAAGGTGCCGGGCACGCAGTTCCAGCTCGACCCGGTACAGGCCGCTTTCAACATCGGCACGATGATCCGCTGGCTCGACTTCAACGACACCTGGCTTGCCGCCGAATGGGGCCACCCTTCGGACAACCTCGGCGGCATTCTTGCCATGGCCGACTGGCTGTCGCGCAATGCCGTCGCCGCGGGCAAAAAGCCGCTGGTGATGAAGGACGTGCTAACCGGCATGATCAAGGCGCATGAAATCCAGGGCTGCATCGCGCTCGAGAACAGCTTCAACAAGGTCGGCCTCGACCACGTGGTGCTGGTCAAGGTCGCCTCGACCGGCGTGGTCTCCAACATGCTGGGGCTCAGTTACGACGAAGTCATCAACGCGCTGTCGCTCGCCTGGGTCGACGGCCAGAGCCTGCGCACCTATCGCCATGCGCCCAACACCGGCAGCCGCAAGTCCTGGGCCGCCGGCGACGCCACCAGCCGCGCCGTGCGCCTCGCCCTCATCGCCAAGACCGGCGAAATGGGCTATCCCTCGGTCCTGACGGCCAAGGGATGGGGCTTCTACGACGTGCTTTTCAAGGGGAAGGAATTCGCCTTCCAGCGCCCCTACGGCTCCTACGTCATGGAAAACGTCTTGTTCAAGATTTCCTTCCCGGCCGAGTTTCACTCGCAGACCGCCGTCGAATGCGCGATGACGCTGCACGCCGAGCTCAAGAAACTCGGCCGTACGGTCGATGACATCAAGAAGATAACCATCCGCACCCACGAGGCCGCCATACGCATCATTGACAAGAAGGGCCCGCTCAACAACCCGGCCGACCGCGACCACTGCATCCAGTACATGATCGCCGTGCCGCTGATCCACGGCCGTCTCACGGCATCCGACTATGAGGACAATATCGCCGTCGACAAGCGCATTGATGTGCTGCGCGACAAGATGGTCTGCATCGAAGACAAGGCGTTCACCAAGGACTACCACGACCCGGCCAAGCGCTCCATCGCCAACGCCCTGACGGTGGAATTCAAGGACGGCAAAAAGCTCAAGGAAGTGGTGTGCGAATACCCCATCGGCCACCGCCGCCGCCGCAAGGAAGGCATCCCGGTGCTCGAAGCCAAGTTCGCAACCAATCTTGCACGGCGTTTCCCCGCCAAGCAGCAAAAAGCCATTCTCGCGCTGTGCCAGAACCAGGCAAAGCTCGAGGCCACGCCCGTTAATGAGTTCGTCGACCTTTTCGTAATCTGATTAATCTCACCGCATTGTCGCAACGACGCGATTTTGCGGATTTCACTAAAATAGCCAACTCGCCGGCTTCCTCCCCCGGCGAATCCCTCAGGAGCAAAGCATGAACAACCCCTTCAATACGCTGCAAACATTCAAGATGGCCTCGGGCAAGACCGGCAAGTTTTACTCGCTGCCGGTGCTCGAGAAAGCCCTTGGTATAAAGATTTCGCGCCTGCCCGTCTCGATGCGCATCGTGCTCGAATCGGTGCTGCGCAATTGCGACGGCAAAAAAGTGACCGAGGCCAACATCCGCCAGGTCTCGAACTGGAAACCCAACGCGCCGCGCACCGAGGAAATCCCCTTCGTGCTTGCACGCATCGTGCTGCAGGACCTTACCGGCATTCCGGTGCTGGCCGACCTCGCCGCCATGCGCAGCACCGCAGACCGCCTGGGCAAGAATGCCAAAGTCGTCGAGCCGCTCGCCCCGGTCGATCTCGTTGTCGACCACTCTGTCCAGATCGACAACTACGGGACCAAGAATGCGCTCGACCTCAACACCAAGCTCGAATTCAAGCGCAATACCGAGCGCTACACGTTCATGAAATGGGCCATGCAGGCCTTCGAAACCTTCAAGGTCGTGCCCCCGGGCATTGGCATCGTGCACCAGGTCAACCTTGAGTACCTCGCTCGCGGCGTCCACAAGAAGGACGGCGTCTACTACCCTGACTCGCTCGTCGGCACCGACAGCCACACCACGATGATCAACGGCATCGGCGTGGTCGGCTGGGGCGTGGGTGGCATCGAGGCCGAGGCCGGCATGCTGGGCCAGCCCAACTACTTCCTGACCCCCGACGTCGTTGGCGTGCATCTCAAGGGCGCGCTGATCGGCGGCGTGACCGCCACCGACCTCGTGCTGGCCGTCACCGAGCTGATGCGCAAGACCAAGGTGGTCGGCAAGTTCGTCGAATTTTTCGGCGAAGGCACCGAGAGCCTGTCGGTTCCGGATCGCGCCACCATCGCCAACATGGCGCCCGATTACGGCGCGACCATGGGCTTCTTCGGCGTTGACGACAACACCATCGATTACTTCGAAGGCACCGGCCGCACCAAGGAAGAAGTGGACGCCTTCAAGGCCTACTTCAAGGCGCAGGGCCTGTACGGCACGCCCAAGAAGGGCGACATCGACTACAGCCAGGTCGTGGAACTGGACCTTGCCAAGGTCACCCCTTCGCTCGCCGGCCCCAAGCGCCCGCAGGACCGCATCGAAATCGGCAACGTGAAGAGCCGCTTCACCGAGGTGTTCTCCAGCCCACCCTCGGACAACGGTTACTCCAAGAAGCCAGAGGACCTGAACAAGCGCTTCAAGACGCGCGACGGCATCGACGTGGGCTCGGGTGACGTGCTCATTGCTGCCATCACCTCCTGCACCAACACCTCCAACCCGAGCGTGCTGCTGGCCGCCGGCCTGCTGGCGAAAAAAGCCGTCGAGCAAGGCCTCACCGTCAAAAAGCATGTCAAGACCTCGCTTGCCCCCGGATCGCGCGTGGTGACCGAATACCTCGAGAAAGCGGGTCTGCTGCCCTATCTCGAGAAACTCGGCTTTTACGTCTCAGCCTACGGCTGCACCACCTGCATAGGCAATGCCGGCCCGCTGCCCGAGACGGTCGAAGAAACCATCGTGCAGAACGATCTGGTCGCCGCGGCCGTGCTCTCGGGCAACCGTAACTTCGAGGCCCGTATTCACCCGAACCTGCGCGCCGCCTTCCTCGCCTCGCCGCCGCTGGTGGTGGCCTACGCCATTGCCGGCAACATGCTCGTCGACCTGATGACCGAGCCGGTGGGCAAGGGTACCAACGGCAAGGACGTGTGGATCGGCGACATCTGGCCTACCAACAAGGAAATCATGGCCTGCATGAAATTCGCGATGGACCCGGCCACCTTCCGCAGGCTCTACAGCGATCTCGCCAACACCAACCCGATGTGGAAGACGGTTCCGGCCGTGTCCGGGCAGGTCTACAACTGGCCAGCCTCGACCTACATCGCCGAACCGCCGTTCTTCGAGGGTTTCGGCATGGAGCCCAAGCCGACGACCGGCATCCGCAACGCGCGCGTCCTTGGCGTGTTCGGCGACTCGATCACGACCGACCACATTAGCCCGGCCGGTTCGATCAAGCCCACCTCGCCGGCCGGTATCTACCTGCAGGAAAACGACGTCTCGGTGTCGGACTTCAACAGCTACGGCGCACGCCGCGGCAACCACGAGATCATGATGCGCGGCACCTTCGCTAACGTGCGCGTCAAGAACCTCATGCTGCCGCCCAAGGCGGACGGCTCGCGCGTTGAAGGCGGCCTGACCATCCACCAGCCCTCGGGCGAGCAAATGCCCATCTACGACGCCGCCATGAAGTACATGGGCGCGGGCGTTCCCACCGTCGTGTTCGGCGGCGAGGAGTACGGAACCGGATCGTCGCGCGACTGGGCGGCCAAGGGCACCATGCTGCTGGGTGTTAAATGCGTGATCGCACGCAGCTTCGAGCGCATCCACCGCTCCAACCTGATCGGCATGGGTGTGCTGCCCTGCCAGTTCAAGGGTAACGACTCGGTTGACACCCTCGGCCTCACCGGCGAGGAACTGGTCGAAGTCCGCGGCATAGATGGAGACATCAAGCCGCAGCAGGACGTGACCCTGATTATCACCGGCAAGAACGGCAGCGTTCGTGAAGTGGCGGTCAAACTGCGTATCGACACGCCGATCGAAGTGGACTACTACCGCCACGGCGGTATCCTGCCCTTCGTGCTGCGCGAACTGCTGAGCAAGCCGGCGGCGTCGGCGAGCAAGGCGGCCTAGCCGCACCGCAACCAGTAAAAAGCCGGGCTCCCAGGAGTCCGGCTTTTTTATTTCTGGCACCAAAAAACGGTATAAAAGCTGTAAACCCGCGCCTGGCGCGGGTTTACAGCCTACTCACCCAGCAATTCCACAGGAGGCATTGACAATCGCACCCTTCTTGGAATAAAAAAGCCAAAAGCTTGGGAGGCTCTCATGTTGCTCACATTGCACCGGAATGCCGCTTGGCTAAGCGCCTGCTTCGCTCTATTGGCTGCCACTGCGCCAGCATCCGCGGACATGCGCTTACCCATTCCGGGTGCGGCCCTCAATCCCACCTCACCACAGGAATGCAGGGCGGTGTCAGATCGCTGGTCACAGATCCTGAAGGAACTCAACGACCGTCACGAGGTCTGCCTTCAAAGCTCAGCGTGCAAAAACTCAGGCTCTTCACATGGATATCGCGGCGTGTGCACCTGTGGCGCCTGCAATGAGCTTCACATCGTCAGGAATCGCTACAGTTCCGGCGCTCTCGCCCAGGTACGGCACGCGCAGGAAAAGGAATGTAATGCGGCGGTCGCCGCACACCAGGAAGAACAACGCAGGCAGCGCCAAGCAGCGGAGGAGGCACAGCGCCGTCAGCGCCAGGCTTTCGAAGAGGCCCAGCGACAGTACAATGAATCCCTGCGCCAGCAGCAAAGTGCGATGACACAGGCACAGCGCGAAAACCAACGCCGCCTGCAGGCAAATCTCCAGGAGCAACAGCGCCTGCTTGGCGAGAGCCAGCGTGGTTTTACGGCCCTGGCTGAACCAGCGCGTCCAACGTCAGTGATCGGGAACGTAGTCTTTGAAACCAAGCGCCAGTACGACGGAATGGTACGCGCCAAGGAACAAATCAAGACTACGATTGACGCGATCAATGCGATTTGGGGCTCGGGAAGCGTTAAAACAGAGGCTCGGGAAAAAATCCTTACGCTCGCGGCGAATTCGGCTCCCGCCACCCTCGGGGAATTGCTGACGCCAAAGCGCAACGACTACCAGGACAAAGGCTTCGACGCGTTTTTCGATCGCGTGAAATCGAGAACCGTAGATATGGATCCGACTCGCACGCCCGTCATCGGTGCAATCCAGGATACGGCTGCCGGCGCGCTGCGGAGCCAGTTCCAGCAAACCTTGGGTGACATGGATCAACTTCAGCGACAAATCACGAACTTCAGTGCTAACGATTCGCCCCCTCCCAGCGGATACTCGACAGGCTTCAGTTCGCCATCAGCCTTTCGTCCAAATGTGCCGACTGGCGGTACTGGCAGCGAAAACACGTCGCAATCCGGCGAGACGGCCGCTGCGCAGGACGAGTTTGATTCTGTACGTCGTGGCTTGGGCGCAGCCGTCATCAACAGCGGCGTGGAGAGCGCTCCGTTGCTCCAATTAACTGGCTTAGACGCGCCGCGCGGCGATGGCAGCTGCGACTACCTGTCGCGACCCGGGCAGGGCCGCCACGCCAGCGGTCAGACGGTATGCCAAGGCGGCAACATGTATTCCTGCGAGGCTGGCGCTTGGCGGCAACAGGGCGCGTGCTCCAGCGTCAAAGGCTGGCAATCCCGGCTCGCCGACAAGCTCGAAAAATAACGCTTATTGCTGCGCCTCGGCGATGCGGATCACTTGCGCCTCACCCTGCTGTGCCGCACTCTTCAGACGCGCCTGCTCCACTGCGGACGCGTCCTGCCAGCGCTTGTAGTCTTCGAGGATCACTTTTTGCAACTCGGCGACCGGCCGGCTGGGTGTCACGGTATCGGCCGCCTGTATACGCTTCCATACTTCACCGGCCTGAAGAGGCATTCCGCTCCGCGCAAATTGCAGCAGACGCTGCCTGGATCCGTTGTTGCGCGATTCGACTATCGATGCACTTGGGTCCCGTGAATCGACACCCAGGTCGAGGTCGCTCTCAACGCGCGCAGATTCGCTCAGGGCAAGCTTGCCAAAACGTCCGCTCGCACCGTCAACCACATACACACCCACTTCCTGCACCTTAAGAACCTCGACACTCGCAACAGCCACCTTGTAGTCTTGCATCACCGCTTTGCGAATCGTACGCGGCGTGGTTTGATAAGCTTGTTCCGCCCGGCTTACCCGGTCCCGCGCCGATTGCAGCCCCACGCTGCTTAAGGCCGACCCCGCAATGGCACCAAGCGCCGCAAAGCCCGAGCCGCCCGACTGGCGCGCCAGGGATTGCGCCTGCGCCTGGTTTTGTTGATCGAGTTGCTCCACGTCGTTCAGATCGCTTCGCGCCGATTCGAGCTCCTGGCGCGCCGTTTCCACTGCCGGATTGGCCTCTTCGCGCTGCCCGACTTCACGCGTGCCGCTGCGGCTGCTGACGCTGCGCACGCCGGAGTGCAGGGTGAATCGCGACATATCAAGCAGAATGTACACTTGACTGGGCTTGACCGCGGCGACCTCCTTAGACCAATTCGCAAGTTCTCCGTGGGAGATCTGCTGCACCGGCACGCCGATGGAATCAGTTTTCCAATCGATCCCTTCGATCGCCGGATTCAGGCCACGCACAAGGGCAATCTTCAATGCCCGCGTCGCCGGCGACGGGTCGAGACCGGCATCCTTCAGCACCTGCGCAAGTTGCAATGTCTGCTGCAGGCTGCGCGGCAAGCGCCATCCGCGCGCTCGCGCGACCGCATCGGCGTAAGCGATCGACACCAGCATGCGGGCGTCTGGCGTCGCGATCAAAGGGGCATAGGCATTAACGAGGCCCTTTGCCTGCGCCTCGGTCCCTCGCAGCATCGCGGATAGCCATATTCCCGATGCCTTGACCGCAATGCCGGAGCGAAGGCGCGCATTGAGGGCGGCGGGGTAAGCATCAAGAAAGAGCGGCTGATTCAAGTGGTCGTAAGACGCGAACGCTTTTGCGAGATTCGCCACCAAAAGCGCCTCGACGCGCGAGCGCGATGCAGCCAGCTCCGCCGCCCAGGCCGGCTTCAAAGTCGGCTGGCGTTGGTAAAACGCTTGTGCTTCCACTTTTGCGAGAACGGACTCGGCGCTGTTAAGTTCATACCGCAGCCCCGACCATGCGGCAGTGGGTGGTACTTCGCGCACCGCATCTAGCTTGGCGATAATCGAAGCCACATCGACTCCGAGTTGAGCACCCAATCCTGCCGCCAGCCGCGGAAGCAACACCTTGGACGATTCCGATTTTTGCAAGTCGGTCTCATTGGCGACATAAAATGCGGCGGCATCCTCGAATTTCTTTGCATCAATCAGAGATTTGAGCTCCCCGCCTTTCTTGTCGAGGATACTGCCAACGGTCCGGCCAACGAAATCGAACAATCCCTTGACGGCGTTTCCAATATCCTTGACCGGGTCGCCGGCCCCCGTTTCCTGCGCCTTGCTCGCAGGGCTATGGGCAACAAGGAAGAGCCCGATAGCCACCCCTATAAGGCCGCTGCGTAATACTTGTATCACCCGTAACTTCATTGGCATCCCCTCGAAGCCCACCTAAACAGCGCGGCCGAACTTCAATTCCATCTCAACACAAAACGCTCTGTGTACCCGCCAAAAATTCTCCATCACCGACGCTGCGCCTGTCAACTAGTAGCTGCCACGTATGGCCATGCCATAGCTAGGGCGACTATTTGCTCTTAATCGAACCGGAAAATGGCGCTTGACAAGCACTCCAGGGCCAAGCCCTTGCCTAGGGCCATATTTCCGGCTAGCTTGGGGCGTGGCACACTTGGCACATCAAGATCACAAGCACCGCCCGGCCCAACGCGCACAATGAACCCCCGCCAGCCTGCCCCTGCGGCAGCACGCTCGCCTACGCCGGCTGCTGCGGCCGCCACATCGACGGGGGCATCGCCGCAGGCACCGCGGAGCAGCTGATGCGCTCGCGCTATTGCGCCTACACGCTCGGCCGCGAAGACTATTTGCTGGCGACCTGGCACGCCAGCACGCGCCCGGCTCAATTGGGCCTTGATGTGCAGGCGTCCGGCAAATGGCTGGGCCTGGAAGTCAGGCGCCACCAGCAGGATGCGCTGGACCCGGACCGCGCCGTGGTGGAGTTCGTCGCGCGGCACAAAGTGGCGGGACGCGCCCATCGCCTGCATGAGACCAGCCGGTTTGTGCGCGAGAACGGAACATGGTCTTATGTCGACGGCGACACACACTGAATGAACGGCTGGCCGCGACATGGCGCTTGACCCCGCACTCACCCTGACCCTGCGCGAACTCGTGCGCGGCCGCGCCGTCGCGGCGCTGGGCACGCTGCACGCGGGCGAACCCTTCGTATCCATGGTGCCCTATGCGCTTTACGGCCCCGACCACCACTTCCTCATCCACGTCAGCGCCCTCGCGCCGCATACCCGCGACATGCTGTCGCACCCGCGCGTGAGCCTGCTCGTCACCACCGCCGAGGGCGGCGTCGCGCCCCAGGCCCTGCCGCGGCTGAGCGTGCAGGGCGACGCGGTGCAATTGCCGCGCGATGCAAACGACTACGCCGCGGCCAAGGCCGCCTACCTCGCGCGCTTTGCCGACGCCGCGCAGATGTTCGAGCTGACCGATTTTTCGCTGTTCCTCATCCAGCCGGTGTCGCTGCGCTTTGTCGCCGGCTACGGCAAGGCCTACAGCCCGGACCCGGCGGTGCTGGCACGGGCGCTGGACGACGCATGAGCGCCGCGGCGAACGGCGGCACGCGAAGTCGCAAGGCCTTCACCTCGGTTTTCGCGCTCGCCCTCGCACTGCTGCTCCTGGTCGGCGCCGACCACCTGGTTGCTTCCTCGCGCGCAGCCGGCGCCTGCGAAGCCTTCCATGCCGGCCTCGACGCCACCCAGGTCAACGCCTTGATCGGCGCGCTGCCGGAGCGGGCCGGCCTGCTCAGGGTTCGCGGCGATCCGGCGCACATGCTGGCGGCGCCGCCGGCGGGAAGCCTGCGCCAGGAGTTCCTGCAGTTCGCCATTGTCTTCAAGGGACTGTTTTTAAGCGCCCGCCAATGCGTCGTTTCGGTCAAGGCTGGCAGGGTGGAACGCAACCATGTCGCACAGGCGGACGCCTTCGTGACACTCAATCCGGTACAGACGGTGCGCTCGCGCTGAGGCTTTCCGGCTGAAAACCCTTTACTGGCGCGGATTTCCAGCCATTTACCTCGGGCAAACCCGCTCAGCCAGCCGGCTTTCGCGCGACAAACGTGGCCCACGGAAAGCGCCATTTCGGCCAATCGGGTGATGCCGCCCCCACCGTTTCCTCGAAAGGAAATATTTCCACGTCAGTAAAACCGGCGGCCTTTAGTTCAGCTTCCATGTCGAGCGCATTGATCGAAGGCATGTAGGGCTCGTTGTTGCGCAAAGCGTGACCGTGATACAGAAACGTAAGGAACGGATCCTCAACCTGGAAATCCAGGTGGATCGCCGTTCCGCCCGGCGCAAGCACGCGGTGGCTTTCGCTAAGCATCTCCCGTAGCGCCGGAACATCCAGTTCGTGCAGCACCATGGTCGAGGTCACCAGATCGAATTCGCCCGCGCCATGCCCCGTGTGGCGCAGGTCCGCCTGCTCGTAGCTGAGGTTGCCCACCCCCGCCGCACCGGCCTCGGCCGCGGCCAGTTCCAGGCAGGGCACCGACAAATCGATGCCCACCACGCGCCCGCCGGGATTGCGGCTGGCGATGGGCAGTGCGCTTTTTCCAAAACCACAGCCCATGTCCAGAATCGCGCGGAATCGCCCGTAACGTTCAACAACGGCGGCGAAGCGCTCGTGCAATTCATAGCCTGCGGTTGCGCCCGGTTGCGTTCCCTGTGCGCTCGCCTTGTAGACCACACCTGCATTGTCGGCGCCGGTGAGGTTCCCCGGATGCTGGTGGGTGTCGACGAGACGGTAGTACTCCGGAATCGAGACGGCGGGATCGAGCCTGAGTTTGTCGCGCGCAACTTTTTGCTCCGGCAGAGGCGCGAGCTTCTCGACGAATCCCCAACGTCCGGCATACCGCTGCTTCTGGATATGCCGCTCCATCCAGGCATAAAACGAATAGGTCGCGTTGCCCTCGAGGAGTTGTGCCACCTGCTCCGGCGAAGCCATTTCGCGGCCGCCTTTTAGCGCGCCGAATTCGTGCCGCAGTACGCCGTACACATCAGACATCCAGTACTTGCGCGCTTCGACGAGGAAAGCGTGATTGGCGGCGTAGCCGCGCTCAGCCACCGGACACCTCCGTGACGCTGCGCGAGGCTGCAAGCCCAAGCATTGGATCGAACAAATGCTTTACATAGGCGCTGCGGTCCACATCCAGGCTCTGCTGCAATTCAGCCGAGGGCTTGAACGCATCCACTGCGCCAGGCGCAATGCATTGTTTCTGCTCGAGCACCGCCTCCAGGATTTGCAGTCGGTCACGCAACACCTGTACTTCACCCGCCAGGTTGAACACCACACCGAGCAGCCGGTCTATGGCCGGATCGGCAAAGAATTGCAGTTCGGGCTGAACGGGCTTGTCTGACATGGCTGCTCCTTTAAAAAATCCCGGCGCCGGAATGCAGCCGGCGTGCCTGTGCTATGCGGCGCTTCTCGCCGGCACCGCGTCCAGCCGTTTCATCAACTCGGCCGTGGGCAGCACGTCGGCATACTTCTGCCCCATGTCGAAGAGGTTCACCTTGTGCGAGGTAATGCTGCGGTCGTACACGCACTCATGCGGCACGGCGACCCTGAAATTGAGGGAAAACGCATCGACGACGGTGCCACGCACACAGCCGCTGGTGGTGCAACCGGCGACCACGATCGTATCCACCTGCTTGTCGATCAGATGGCTGGCCATCGCAGTAGCAAAAAACGCGCTCGGGTGATTTTTCGGAATCAGCACATCCCCTTCCCGCGGGGCAAGTTCGGCGACGAACTCATAGCCCTTGGCCGGAATGGTCATGATGGCCGGCACCTTCTCGGCAAGACGCCCGCCCTGTGAGGCGACCTTGGGGGCGACGTGCGGGTACATCACCGGCCAGCCCTTGGCGCGAAACAGTGCCAGCAGGGGCGTGATGGCATCCACCGCCGCCCAGCCGACATCACCGCAGGAGGTGGGGAACTCCTTGACCGCCTCCCAGAACGGCATCCGCACCGTTCCCACGGTGCGGTACTGCACGTCAATGATCAGCAGGGCCGGACGACTGCCAAGGCCGCTTTGGCGGCCGAATCCGGCCGCCCCGTAGGCGCGCCGCTCCTCGCTGCTGATAACGTCATCCCACGGATTCATGCGTGACTCCTTCCTGCGTGCAGCATTTGCATGGCCCGGATTACTTGCGGTATGCGTCGATCAAGGCCTTGCCGTCGGCGCCGGTCGCCGCCAGCCACTCGTCGGTGAGCGTCGTACCGATGGCGCGCAGTTCCTTTTGCAATGCCGGGCTGGGCACGATGATTTTCATGCCGTTTTGCGCCAACGCTTTCGGCGCGTCGTTATTGGCCTGCTTGCTCAGGTCCCAACCGCGTGCCTCGGCGCGCGCGGCAGCGTCGAGAACCGCTTTTTGCGAAGCCGCCGGAAGCTTGGAAAAGGCCTCTTCGTTGACGAACACCACGTTCTTGGATGCCCATGCATTGGCGTCATAGAAACGGTCGGAGAACTCCCAGGCTTTTGAGGTGACGCCGGTCGTTGCCGAGGTGTTGACCATCTGGATGATGCCGGTCGCGAAGGCCTGCGGAATCTCACCCGCCTGCACCGTGGTCGGCACGGTGCCCATCATCGTGGCGAGCTTGGTGGTCATGGTGTTGTAGGAGCGCTGCTTGAGCCCTTTGACGTCGGCCAGCGAGTTCACTTCCTTCTTGACGAAAAAGCCCTGAAACGGCCATGGCACGGCGTAGAGGATGCGAACGCCCTGCTTTCTCAGCCGCGCGTCGAGGAAGGGACGCGACGCCTTCCACAGCTTCATCGCGTCGTCGTAATTGCCGATCAGGAAAGGAACGGCGTCAATCTCGAAAATGCGGTCTTCGGACCCCAGGTTGGACAGGTGGATCTCGCCCGCCTGCACCTGGCCCGATTGAACACCGCGCTTAATGTTCGGTCCGGGGATCAGCGCGCCGGCGGAGTGAACGGTGATATCGAGCTCGCCGGTGGTGGCCTTTTTCACATCCTCGGCAAACAGGCGCACATTGCGCGTCTGGAATTCAGCGTCGGCGTAAGGCGTGGCCATGTTCCACTTGTCTGCGGCGGAGGCAGAACCCGCAGTGATGAACAGCGCGCCGATGGCGCCGGCGAGAAACAATCGGGCGGTACGTACGGATCGGATAGTCATTTCAATCTCCCTTGGTTGACTTTGGTGACTCAGGTGACTTTGGTAAATCAGGTAACTTCGATAAAGATGGCAACAGCAGATAATCTTCGCAACACATCACATCAATTAAAACCGTCCGGCATCAACTCGGTGCCCCCTCGTGGGCACGGCGAAGGTACGCACCGTAACCCGGTTGGCCGACAAGCTTTCCGTCGCGCATGACGGTTTCGCCGCGCACAATGGTCTGCACCGCCCAGCCCTTGAATTTCCAGCCATCGTACAGGCTGTAGTCGGAGTAGGAACCAAGTTCGGCGGCGACCACCTCGCGCTCGAGGTTGAGGTCGACCAGCGTGAGATCCGCATCCGAACCCACGCGAAGCGAGCCCTTGCGGTCGGCGATACCGAAAATATTCGCCGGCGCCGCGGAGGTCAGCGCACAAATGCGCTGCAACGACAGGCCGCGCTTGTGATATCCCTCGTGCAGCAGCACAGGCAGGATGGTAGCGGTGCCGGGAAAGCCCTGCGAGGCAAGCCAGAAGGTCTTCTCCTTGGTGGCGCGCTTGCGCGGCACGTGGTCCGAGGCGACCGTATCGACCGCGCCGTCGGCCAATCCCTCCCAAAGGGCGTCCTGGTCGTCCTTGCCGCGAAACGGCGGATTAGCCTTGCCCATGGAGCCCAGGTCCATGTCGCTGGTGTGCGTAAGATAGTGCGGGCAGGTCTCGACATACACCTTGCCGTAGCGGGAGCGCCAGCGCCGCACCTCATCGAGCCCCATGCGCGAGCTCATGTGCGGAATGTAGATCGTTGCTCCGAGCTTTTCGGCAAAAAACATGGCCTTGATAGCGTTCTCGGCCTCGGTGATCGGCGGCTTGATCGACTCCCACTGCTTGAGGTTGGTGATGCCTTTTTCCAGCTGCGCGTTGCGCAGGCGGTTGACAATCTCGATGTTCTCGGTGTGGCACACGATGGTAAGCCCGCCGATACGCGCCGCCTCCTGAAGAAGCCCGTGGAAATAGCCGTCGTCGGTGCCATCAAGCCCGAGGTAGCGCCCCTCCTCGCCCTTGAAGTTCATGAAGTACTTGAACGAGGTGACGCCGTAGTCCTTCACGTAGCTTTCCAGTTCGCGCAGGTGCATTTCACCGGCGGTGCTGAAGTGAAAGCCGTAATCGACGTAGGCGCGGGTGCGCGCGTATTCCTGCTCGCGCGCATAAACGTCGGCATAGGCTTCGTTGTTCAGGAAAAAGCCCAGGATGGTGGAGAATCCCCCCAGTGCGGCGTGGGCCGTCTCGGTGCTGTACTCGGTGATTTTCTCGCCAAACCCGAAGTGGACATGGGCGTCGATCAGGCCGGGAAAAACATGCAAGCCGTCGATGCGGCGCGTCTCAACGTGCGCGGCAACTGCAGTCTCGGGTGCCAGAACCGCCGTGATCTTGCCCTGTTCGCACAGCAGGTCCAGACGCTGCGGGGCGGCAACGGCGCTGACGACAGTGCCACCGCGAAGCACAAATGAGGAAGCAGCGGCCGTATTCTTGTTACCGGAATTCATTGGCACTCCATGTGCGTGATTAAGGGCGTCGCCGCGGCATCTGCCGCCACCGCATCTTCCCGGGCCCCCTTTACGAGCAGGCCCAGCGTCGACTGCAGTTCTTCCGCGTCGATGCGTTCACTGATACAAACCAGGAAGTCGCGCTCCCTGTCATTTAGCGCTGCGGCCGCCGCGGCGCCCAGCTTCACCGGGGCCGTAAAGTAGCCCTGCACCGCCTGGATGACCCAAAGCTCACCATTACGGTCGCCAATGCGCAGCAAACCCTTGCAACGCAGCAGGCGCTTGCCGAATTGCCGCTGCACCTCGGCAGTCCAGGCGGCGTAGGCCGGCCAATCTGTGGCACCGCGCAAGCGCAGCACCTGCGAACGAATGCCGGAAAACGCAGGCCCGTGCGTATCGCCGGAGGCGAAAGGACCGCGAGTAAATCCCGGCAGCGGGCTAGGTGCAGCATCGGTTCGCCGGACTTGGGCCGGCGGCGGATCAGAAAAAAACCGCGTCGCGTCCTCTGACTGCAGTCCGATAACGATGTCCGCCGTCATATTCGCCGCCGCAAGGTGCGCTCGCAATTCAGCCGTCGCCTGGGTTCCGGCGGCCTCTACCTTGTTGATCAGCAGGCGGTCCGCCACTGCGACCTGCCGCACCGCCTCATCGTGGCGCGCCAGCGTATCCATGCCATGTAATGCGTCGACCACGGTCAGCACCAGCGAAAGGCGGTAATGCCGCGCAACCGCCGAATCGGCAACCAGGCTTGCAACCAGCGGCACCGGATTCGCAAGCCCGCTGGTTTCAATGATCACGCGTTCAAAGAGCGGCAGGTCGCCGCCGGCGCGGCGCATGAACAGGTCGATGAGCGTATCGCGAAGCGACCCGCTGACCGCACAACACAGGCAGCCCGAGTCGAGCAACACCACCTGGTCGTCGCCACCCTCCATCAGCAGGTGGTCCAGCCCGACCTCGCCAAATTCATTGACGATGACCATAGCGTTGGCGAAGGCGGGGTTGCGCAACACCGCGTTGATCAGCGTCGTCTTGCCGCTGCCCAGGAAACCGGTCACCAGCGCGGCGGGGATCCGCGAGTCCGGCGCAGTGTCGGTCGCCATGGCAGGGATTGGCATCTGTCTGTTCGCCTATTTGTTCATCAGCACGTCAGGCAGCCACGTGACGATCGCGGGAAACACCGTGATCAGCACACAGGCGAGCACCATCATGAAAAAGAACGGCAGCGATGCTTCCGCAACGAACATCGAACTCTTTCCGCTCATCGCCTGCAGCACGAACAGGTTAAAGCCCACCGGCGGTGTGACTTCTGCAATCTCGACCAGCAACACGATGAAAATACCGAACCACACCAGGTCAAACCCCGCGGCCTGGACCATGGGCAGCACGATGGAAGTCGTGAGGACGATCATCGAAACGCCGTCCAGGGCCGCACCCAGGACTATATACACCAGGCACAGGATGCCGATCAGCGCGTAAGGCGAAAGGTGCATCGCCGAGACCCCCTCGGCGAGCGCGCGCGGCACGCCGGTAAAGCCCATGGTCACCGTCAGGAAAGCCGATGCGGCCAGAATGAACATGATCATGCACGACAGCCGGGTCGCGCCCATCAGGCTTTCCCAGAACGCGGCGCGCGTCAGCGATCCGTCCATGGCGGCAAGCACCAGCGATCCGAGCACACCCAGGGCGGCCGCCTCGGTCGGCGTGGCAAAGCCGCACAGCAGCATGGCCACGACAAAAACGATCAGCAGCATGCAGGGAATCAGGTAGCCGGTGGCCTTGATACGCTCCATCATTGACATGCGTATTTGCGCAGGCGGCGTCTTATCCGGGTTGAGCATCGCCCAGATAATGATTGCGCCGGAAAAGAGCGCCATCAGCAGGAAGCCGGGCATGATCCCGGCGATGAACACCCGCAGGATGGACACGTCGGCGGCGACGGCGTAGACGACCATGATGATGGAGGGCGGAATAAGCAGGCCCAGCGTGCCCGACCCGCAGAGCGAACCGAGCGCCATCTTCTCGTCGTAGCCGCGTTTTTTGAGTTCGGGCAGCGCAACACGCGCGATAGTCGCGCAGGTCGCCGCCGAGGAGCCGGACACCGAGCCGAAAATACCGCAACCGATGACGTTAACGTGCATCAGTTTCCCAGGCAGCCACTCAAGCCACGGGGCAAGCCCGCTGAAAATCTGCCCGGACAGGCGCGTGCGGAACAGAATTTCCCCCATCCATATGAACATGGGCAGCGCCGATAGCGTCCAGGAATCGGCCGACGACCACATCGCCGTCACCAGGCTGAGGCTAGGCGGTGAACTGGTGAAAAAATACATGCCGACCCAGGCCACCACACCCAGTGCGATGGCGATCCACACCCCGCCCGCAAGCAGCACGAACAACACCGCCAGCAGGATCGACCCAATCGCGAGTGTGCTCATGTCAGATGGATTCCCCGCCGCGGGCGCTCAGCGCGGAGGCTTCCGAAGCACGGCGGTAGGCCGGGATCTGCCCGCGCATCACCTCCACCAGGTTGTCTATGAGGGCGATGGTCAGCAGGGCCGCGCCAATGGCGAAACTCGATTGCGGGATCCACAACGGCAGCGCAAGCGTGCCCGATTGCGGCAGTTCGTTGGTGCGCCAGCTGTCGAGGCAGTAGCGGGTGGCCGACACGCACACATAGCCCATGAAAACTGCGCCTATCACCAGCGACGCGCCCTCAAACCAGGGCCGCACCCTTGCGCCCAGGCGCTCCATCAGCAGCCCCACCTGCACCATTTCCCCGCACTGGAAGGTGTGTGCAAGCGCAAGAAAGGCCGCGGCGGCGCAAAACCAGCTGGCGAGGTTATCGGCCCCCGGCACCTGCATGCCCAGCTCCCGCCCTCCGACCTGGGCGAGCACCACCAGGAACACGGACAGGATGCACAAACCGGCTAGCCAGCCGGACGCGTCATAGAGTCGATCCAGAAAGCTTCGCACGGACATGGGTTGGGATGGTGTCGCCGGATTGGAGACAGTCAAAGTAACCGACCGGACGGCGGCTTGTCGACCTCATTCTGTGCATAGTTATAATGCGAATCATGCATATTTCCGAACTCGACCTGAACTTGCTGCGCGTATTCGACGCCCTGATGCGCACGCTGAACGTGACGCAGGCGGCACAGTTGCTCGACCTGACCCAGCCGGCGACAAGCCACGCCCTGCAGCGACTGCGAAAATCCCTGGGCGACCCGCTTTTTGTGCGCACGTCCCGGGGCATGCAGCCCACGCCCTTCGCGCTTGGCATCAGCGAACGCGTCGGCCAGGGGCTGACCCTGCTGCAAGGCTGCATCGAGCAGGAGCCGGAGTTCGCACCGCAGACAACCACCAGAACCTTCACCCTTTTTATCACCGACATCGGCGACGTGGTGCTGCTGCCGGCGCTGCTGGCGCATTTCAAGGCGCACGCCCCGCGCGCGCGCCTGCGCGCCGTGAGTTCGTCCTTTCGCGACGTCGGGCGCGAGCTCGAGTCGGGCGGCGTCGATGCGGCGGTGACGGTGCTGCCGGTGCTCGGCGCGGGCTTCTACCAGCAGGCGCTGTTTCGCGAACAATACGTGTGCATCGCACGCGCCGACCACCCGCAGATACGCGGCAAGTTGTCGATGGCGCAGTTTAGCCAGGCGGCGCACACCCTTGTCACCACCGAGGGCACCGGACACGAGGTCATCGAGCACATGCTGATCAAGCGCGGGCTTGGCGCCAACATCATGTTGCGCACACCGCATTTTCTCGCGGTGCCATCGCTGATCGCCCAGTCCGACATGATCGCCACGGTGCCGCGGCGCCTGGCCCTCGCCACGCTGGACACGCACAACATCCAGGTGCTGCCCAATCCGATGCGCCTTCCCGCCTACGGGGTCAAGCAGTTCTGGCACAAGCGCCTGCATGATGATCCGGCCCACCGTTGGTTCCGGCGTCTCATGGTCACGCTGTTCAAGGACACCTGAATCCGGATCACGCGGTCGCGCGCGGCCGCGGTGCACCCAAAATCCGCATCAACAGCGGTCAGTAACGCTCGGCCAGCGTGCCGTAACCCGTCAGCGGGTCGGCGATGCCCAGGCGGCGCAGGGCAGCCCAGTACATGGCGAGGTTCACCGCCACCACGGGCTTGCCGATACGCCGTTCGATCTGGGGCACCAGCCGCGCAATGGCAGAGTTGGTGCCGACCTTGACGATGCAATCGACATCCGGCCTGTTGACCTCGTCGACCGCGGCATTGAGCAGTGCCTTGCCCGCTGTCGCGATATGCAGGGGCGTCGGGTGCTGCAAGCCCTTGATCGCCGCGACCCGGTATCCGCTTTGTTCGAAAAACGCGGTGCACGCCTCATCACCGGGCGGCATGTAGGGCGTCAGTATTCCCAGCGAACGCGGCCGGCCGAGCGCCTCCAGCGCCCGCAGCAAGGCCAGCGATGGAATCACCACCGGGATGCCGCCCGCGGTAGTTTCAATTTCGGACTGCATCTGCCGCGCACCGGCCGGGCCGCGCGCGAACGAGTCGATCGAATGACCCAAAATGATGAGATCGGGCTCGCATGCCGTCAGTACATCGATCGCCTCGTCCATGTCCAGCGAATGCCCGAGCACCCTGCGGTAATTCTCCAGGTCGACGGTGTCGCGCTTGACGCGGCTCATGCGCGATACATGATTGGTCACCCCGGGCGGCTGCAGCGACGCCAGCTCCGGTTCGACAATCGTATTAGTCGCTGGGACAAGAATTCCGATTTTTGCGCGATAACCAAGTGCGTCGGGTAATTTCCCATCCATTGCGGTTCCCGGACCTATTCCTGGCGCGCGCCCGAATCGCGCACGACCTTGGCCCATCTTGCGGTTTCCGAATCGAGGTAGGCGGAGGCTTCCGCCGGGGTGCTGGTCTTGATTTCATAGCCCTGCGCGAACAGGCGTTCACGCACGTCGGGCGATTGCAGCACCCTGTGCGTTTCAGTGTTCAGCCGGTTGATGATCTCGCGCGGCGTTCCCGCCGGCACCATCACGCCATACCAGTTGCTCGCCTCAAACCCGGGCAACCCGGCCTCGGCCACCGTCGGCACATCGGGCAGCACCGCGTTGCGCTTGGTACCGGCGACCGCCAGAGGACGCAAGCGGCCCGCCTTGATCATGGAAAGCGCCGTTGAAAGGCCGGCGAAGTAGGAGGTCACCGAACCGCCCAGCACATCGGCCATTGCAGGTGCGCCGCCTTTGTAAGGGACATGCACCATGTCCACCCCCGCTGTGGTATTGAACATCACCCCCGACAGGTGCGCCGTGCTGCCCGAACCCGAGGAGGCGTAGTTCAACTCGCCCGGCTTTGCCTTGGCCAGCGCGATCAATTCTTTCACGGACTTCGCCGGCAGCGACGGGTTGACCACGAGCACATTGTCGACCCAGCCGACAAGGCTCACCATCGCAAGATCCTTTTGCGAATTGAAGGGCATGGTCTTGTACAGCGATGCGTTGATCGAATGGAAGGTGATGTTGTCGATCAATATCGTGTACCCGTCGGGCGCCGCCTTGGCGACGACCTCGGATCCGACGATGCCGTTGGCACCGCCGCGGTTATCAATGCTGACCGGCTGGCCGAGGTTCTCGGCGAGCTTTTGTGCAAACGTGCGCGCCAGAAGATCGGCCGCGCCGCCGGGCGGGTACGGCACCACCAGCCGGACCGCTTTGTTCGGATAGGCCTGCGCATAAGCCCCGGTGCAAAGGCAGGACGCGAACAAGGCACCCACGAACGCCACGGCGCCGCGTTTGAGCACGTCAAGCAGGCCACGACCGGCGGCCTGGTGTAACTGGATATGCGTCATGACTTCGTTCCTTCAGGTGAGCGTCGGCCCGGGATTGCGACGAT
>CAITSH010000266.1 GCA_903895005.1 uncultured Pseudomonadota bacterium | reverse complement strand
GACCGTCTCTATAGATGGAATCACAGAGGACACGGATGTTCCGGGTGATTTCATTACATCAGATGACAAGTTGTGGTTTTACGGTGGCGCAGAGAACGCGGTCCAGGTGCACGTGACGCTGAGGGCAATGTCGAATAATGTAATTTTGATCGACCAGACCAAGCTCGCTGATCGTGACCGCTATTGGGAGGTGGACCCCCCACTTGCGCCGGGAAATTACGAGTTGAAGGCGGTTGCCACGGATGCTGCCGGGAATGCTTCGGTTGCGACGAGAATTATCACGGTTACGCCTCCAATTGGCGCGGTACCGACGACTGTGTCTACCGATCCCTTCGTTTCCACGTTGAATCAGCCTGTCGCTCTACCGACGATTACTCGCAATAGTGGTGTTCCTCCAGCTAGTGCTCCGTCAGTGTTGGTTACGCCGGTTACGCAGTCGTTTATAAGTCTCCAAGCGTTAGCACCCTCCCGACCAGCGGATTCGTCGTTACTCAGCCAACCAGTCAGTCTTGGCGGGGGGGAGCGATTGACGTCGGGCGGGCAGATTCCATCGGGCTCAGTGGGCGATATTATCGGGGCACTGCCCGCAACCGCTGCCGGCGGTGCGGAACTCAACGCAAATGACGCTGGTTTCCCGCTGGTGCGGGTGGCGCAAGCGGATCCGACCGGCGCATCAGGGGCGACATCCGCGCTCAATGCGACCGAACAGCGTTTGTTTGTGTTCGAAGGTGTCACGGAAGGACGTGGGGCAGATCAATTCCAGTTGCCTCGCGAGGCATTCGCCCATACGGACCCTGCGGCAATCGTAAAGCTTGAAGCGCGTCAGGTAACCGGAGAGGCGTTGCCATCGTGGTTGCAATTCAACTCGGTTACGGGGCAATTTCAAGGTGTTCCGCCAGAGGGGACCTCGGGGGGCTTGGATGTCGAAGTAATAGCCAAAGATGCCGATGGCAGGGAGGCCTCGGTTGCGTTCAAACTTGAGTTGGGGGTCTCCTCCTCAGATCAGGCGCGGCCTATTGACTCACCGGTCGGCGGACTTTCGACTCCGGCTGGTGGACAGGTGATCCCCGGACCGGATAGGCAAGGTGGCCCGGGTGTCGGTGCTCCCGGAGGCGGGGCGGGCGCCGCGAGCGGTGGACTTGGAGCCACAACGTCGGGTGCGGCTGTTTCGAGCGCAGGATTGACAGGCGGGGTTAACTTACTCCCGCCGACGTCACCAGGTTCGCCCTCATCTGCAGAGCTCGGTGGAAACGATGCCGGTTTTCCGCTCGCACGCGTCGAGCAGAGCGAAGCCGCAAGTCCGAACGGCGATCGGGGGCAGAATCCCAACGAGCAACGACTGTTTGTGTTTGAAGGCGTGGTTGACGGGAAGGGCGCTGAAACTTTCCAGGTGCCGCGAGAGGCGTTCGCGCATACAGACCCGGCGGCGGTGGTAAAGCTTGAAGCTCGTCAAGTGGACGGTGAGCCGTTACCCGGGTGGCTGCAATTTAATTCTGTTACGGGCCAGTTCCAAGGAACGCCGCCAAATAGTGTACCGGTCGCGCTGGATGTCCAGATAACCGCCCGGGACGCAGAGGGGCGTGAGGCTTCGATCGCATTCAAGCTTGAGATGGGGGCAATTCCTGCTGCCCAACAAGCGCCTGAGGCGAGCACTGTTGCGCCAGGAGTGGTGTCGGGGCCATCACAAACCGGCGCTGGTGCGGGCGGGCAAGTCTTTGAAGCCGGTAGGGGCTCCGGTCCTGGAATCCCGAGCACGCCAACAAGCGGTAACCCGGGAACATCGGTGCCTGCTGGAGCGTCTTTGGAGGTGGGAGAGCGGACTTTTGCGGCAGAGCCGAGAACCGATGAGGGGCAGTCTGGCGGGAACGGCGTTGCGCCCGGGAGCAAGGGATTCCCCCTCGTAAGAGTGACCGAAGAGGGGGGGGTCTCAATGCCCGTGGCAATCGCTGACATTCAGGCGCGGCTTTTTGTTTACCAAGGCGTAAAAGACTCGGTTGGGTTTGACCAATTCCAGGTACCGCGCGAAGCGTTTGCGCATACCGCCGCGAATGTGATTGTTATGCTTGAGGCTCGGATGGCCGATGGCGACCCGTTACCACCTTGGCTGAGCTTCGACCCCGCTAACGGAATGTTCCGCGGTGTGCCACCCGACGGCAATCCGATGTCCCTTGATTTGATGCTCACGGCGCAAGATACCGAGGGAAGAGAAGCCGCGATTGAATTCAGGCTTGAATTGGGGGTCAAGGATGCGGCGCCGGTACGAGAGCGTGCAGACATGCCGGATCCAGCGCTGCTCTCGGATGGCGGCGATGGTGACGATTCGCTCAGCGCCGAGAAAGAGAAAATGTTAACGAAGGTCTCGCGCGGTGATGCAAATCTGCGCAAGGACGGATCGTCAAAGCTTGAGACGCGAGGCGCTCTTTCATTTGCCGATCAAATCAAAGCCGTGAAGGGAACGAAGGATCCAATACTGGCAAAAGCACTAGACTCGAAATCAACTAAGGTTAATCGGCTAGGCTCTTGAAAACAGTATATTATTCTCGTTGATGATACTGTCCTCGACACCGATGAAGCATCACGTCGTGCCCCCATGGACCGTGTTTTTCCGGAAGTTCCCGCGCGCCCTTTGTATTTTTTCAGCAGCGCTTGTGTTGGCCGGCTGTGCAGTCGCTCCCGTTGAGCTCGACAAAACCGAGCGTGACCGGTTGGCGACGGAGTCCGTTGAAAAACTCTTCGTTGGACAAGACCCCATTGTAAAACCGTTGAGTTTGTACGAGGCCACGGCGCGGGCGGTGAAGTATCAGACGGATTATCGGGTGCGGCTCATGGAAGAAGCCACGGCGCTTTCCCAAATTGAAGTTGCACGCTTTGATTTATTGCCAAAGCTTGCAGTCAATGCGGGCTACTCAACCCGAAACAACGATTCATTTGGTTTCGGTTTTTCACCCAGTGGTACGCCGGCTACGAATCCTTCGGCGTCCACAGAGCGTTCACACAACACTGCCAGCATCGGACTGGTCTGGAACGTGATGGATTTTGGCGTTAGTTATTTCCGTGCTAAGCAGCTGGCAGACCAGAAATTAATCGCTGCGGAACGCCGCAGGAAGGCGGTTCAAAATCTTATTCAGGACGTCAGGCTGGCGTGGTGGCGTGCCGAGGCTGCTCAACGTCTTCTTCCCGCAATTGACGCGTATTTTGACGAGGTAGATCAGACGATTGAAAAGACGCGGATTATCGAAAGTCGGAAGCTGCTTCCGCCGATGCAGACGGCGTCGTTTCGACGCTCCCTCCTTGATTTGCAGCAGCAGATCAGTTTGAGGCGCGAGGAATTGGCGCAGGCGAAGATCGAACTAGCCGCGTTGGTGAATGCGCCTCCTGGAATCGAGGTTCTGGTTACAGCTCCCACAGACTTCCCGGCCGCTACGCTCGACTTGAAAGAAAGTATTCCAGCGCTTGAGTCTGTCGCGCTTCGGAATCGGCCGGAAATTGCAGAGGAAGCGTACAAGGGCAGGATAAGTGAAAACGAGGCACGCAAGGCGATTCTCGGATTGCTCCCCAGCCTGAATCTAGACGTTACCGGGAACTACGACAGTAACAAGTACCTGGTGAATAATTACTGGACATCGGCCGGAATCGGCGTTGCGTTCAATCTGGTAAAAATGTTCTCACTGCCGGCTGTGAAGGGGGCAAACGAAGCGCAGGCACGCCTCGACGAATCGCGTAGGTTGGCGATGGCAATGGCCGTGCTCACGCAGACGCGTATTGCGGCGGTACGGTACAGCCTCATGGCACATGAATATGGAGTTTGGGACGAAGCAACCCAGGATGATCGAAAGATCGTGCAGTTTTTGGAGTCAAGTTCCGAAGTCGGAATTGATACGGAGCTAGAGCTTATTCGCGCAAAAGGGCGTTATACGGTCAGTAAGATCAACCGCGATATCATGTACGCCAATTTAGAAGCGGCTCTTGGGAAAATATATAACTCGACCGGTTTGGATCCCGGAGTGGTACAGGCGGATAAGTTAGGTACTACAGAGCTAGCAGACAAAATGCAGTCTGAAATTGTGCAATGGCATTCAGCTAACTTCGCGAGTAAGGCGCCTGCTCAATCGATTTCGATGTCGGTTGGGGATGTAACCGGCGTTCCCGAGAACCTCATTACGCCATTTAGAGTCTCCTTGGAGTCCGTTCTCACCCAGTCCAAACTTACAGTGGGTAAGGTCGAAGACAGCAAAATGAAGATCCTTGTTGACATTAGAGTGGACCCGCCCAAAGGCGGTGGACGTCCTGCCCAGCTCAAGGTCAAACTGCTGGACACTGCAACTGGAGCCGAGAAATTTTCGTCCGAATTCAAGACAATGCTGAGCGACCCCGTTGACGAAGAACAGTGGAAAACGCTTGGAGAAGGGGCCGCATACCGGGTCCTGGGGCCGATCCTTCGGTTGCAGTCCGGGCGAGCGCTGGCTGTGAAGCAAGGGAGCGCGCAGGAGGTAAATCCGGAATTTAAACTATCCTCGACGCTCGTGAAACCAACATCAACGGAAGAGTTCTCTGTCGCTCCAAAATTTGCGCCGACTGCAGTTGGGGAGTCACTTCAGCTAAAGCTGGAAAACGAGTTTCCGCCCGTACAGTTCAGAAATGTTTCAGTATTAAATTTGGACGGAGCGAAGTATGTTCAATAATATTTCCGTCAGTTTTACGGTCGGTTTAATGGTGTTGTCTTTGGGATGCTTTGCTCAAGGCAGCAGCGTTAAGGTTGGGCCGCTGGTTCCTGTCCAGCAGGCTGGCTCTAGTTCACGATCAGATATTGCGAAGCCTACGGATCCCCCATTGGCGCAGGCGGGCGCCGGACGAAATGCGCAGTTTGATGAGGCATCGGCACTTGAGCAACGCGACATATCGGTATTAGTTGTGGCCGGGGAGGAAACGACTCTCTCCAGTCAAATGGCGGGCAAGATCAAGAAGATAAATTTCGGGCTTGGCGATGCAGTAGCTTCCGGCGCCGTGTTGATCGAATTCGATTGCGCAGAGCAGGATGCACAACTTCAAACAGCAGACGCTGAATTTCGGGGCGCGCGTGAGACGCATTTGACAAAATTGAAGCTGCAGGCTCTGGGGGCGGCTGGGGAGCTAGAGGTTACCGTCGCGGCGGCGGCTGCGGATAAAGCGAAGAGTCAAGTTACGTTCAGAGAGTCACAAATTGCGTATTGCAAAATAACAGCGCCTTTTTCTGGGCGTATTGCGAAAACGCGAGTTAAAGTGGCAGAAAGTGTTCCCGCCGGTCAATCCAGAGTTCAAATACTGGTCAAAATACTGGTCAAGCAATGGTCAAACGCG
>CAITSH010000265.1 GCA_903895005.1 uncultured Pseudomonadota bacterium | reverse complement strand
GCCTCTGTTGCTGGATGATTCTGGCGCAAGAGCGCAAGCCGCGACTGCAGACCGAGTTCGGCGATGTCCAGCAAGATGACCTTCGCAGCGCCATGCGCTGCCGCACGCAGGGCAATATCACCACCGATCGAGCCACCGCCACCCGTAATCAGAAAGGTGCGCCCGGCGACGAAACTGTCGATGGGCCGGTGATCGATTCGCCGCCGACTGCGAAACAGGAAATCCTCGAAGCGCACTTCCGTGCGACCGCTGATGGCGACAGTCTCGACTTTCAAAAGGGTGAGGCCGAGCCGTCGCGCGACGCGCTTCAGGAGATGGGCTTCGTCGCTGCGCGCAAGCATCCGCGCCGACAGCAGGACAGAGGTGACGGTCTGGCCACCAGCGGCGAGCTGGTTGAAGGCATAGTCGAGATCGTCACTGGTACCGAGCACCGGAACGGTGCGAATTTTCGACGCTTTTTGACTGCCGATTGGCACCAGGCACGCAACGATATTGGCCAGCAACATCCCTTGCTCGACGGCACGCAAGGCGCCCTGCGCCTCGGAAACATCGCCGATGAAGATCGTGGCGTCAGACCGCGCGTTGATTGATTTTCGCCGCCGCAGAAAATGATAATAGCGGAACGCGATGCGGCCACCCGCCTGCGAGCTCAGGGTAAAAATCGAGCCAAGGCAGATGACCCGAACCTCGGCGAAAAAGAGCGGGTCGGGGTAAAAAAACCGCATCGTCTGCCGGACGACGAGCAGAGCGACGGCAAGCACAAGAGCGCTCTTGATGAGAGCAACGAAGTCGGTCAGCGACGCCAGGCGCCACCGTGTCGAAAACGCTCCAAAAGCGCAGGAGACCGTCACGGAGGTCATGCTTGCCAGTGCCGCAAACGGCATGATGACAGCGGCATCCTCGCTGAATTGCGGAAACGGCAGAACCATCACAGCCGCAATCCAGAATGACAAGGTGGCAACCGCCATATCGTGCAGCACGACGAGACTGAAGCGCGCATAGTCCCACCGCTTGCGGGTGCCAACAAGCGTGCTGATGGGCTGGTTCGGTGTCGGCTTTGTCATGCGTGCGCAAAGCCTCCGATGTCCTGGGCCCAGCGATAGACGCCATCGCGCGTGGACGGGTGGGCGGCCCGCCAGCCCGCGTCCAGCAGGCGCAGCGGGCGTGCGACCAGCGGCTCACATGCCAGTCGCCGAACATCCTCGCAGGGACCGCCGAGCCGCACCTGCGTCAGCGCAGTCGGAAGCTCAAACACAAGGCCCGGCGCGCCGCGTGCCGCGCGGAGCCAGACGACCAGATCGCGCAGGCTTGCGACATCGGGATCGGCCACATGGAAGGTGCCGGGCATCCCACCGCGCAGCAGGAAAAGCACAGCGCCGCAAACGTTTTGGACAGATGCGAAGGATCTTGGTGCAACAAGTCCACCCACCGGCAAGGGCAAGGGCAAACTCGCCGCAAAGGCCAGCCTCGCCAGATTGTGCTTGGTGCCCGCCCCATACATCGCCGACGGGCGCAAGATGAT
>CAITSH010000264.1 GCA_903895005.1 uncultured Pseudomonadota bacterium | reverse complement strand
GTGCCATCAGCGCCGACTTGCTGCACATTCCCTACAAGAGTGCCGGCCTCGCCTACCCGGACATGTTCTCGGGCAACGTATCCATGGTGTTCGACACACTGCCCTCGGCGCTGCAGCATGTGCGCGCCGGAAAGGTGCGCGCCATCGCCGTTATGTCTGACAAACGCTCGCCGCTCCTGCCCGATGTGCCCACCTTCGCCGAAGCAGGTTTCCCAGAAGCGACGCTGCGCTTCTGGGTTTCGCTGCACGGACCGGCAGGCATGCCTGCCCCCGTGGTGGCCAAGCTGAATGAAACGCTGAACAAGGCGCTGGCGTCCGCCGACTTGCGCGAGCGCTTTTTGTCGCTGGGCGCCGATCCCTACGCGGGAACCCCGCAGCAACTCAACGAGCTGGTGCGCATCGATCTGGAAAAAATGACGCGTACCATCAAGGCGGCAAAAATCCAGCCCGAATGAACCGGTAAAAAGGCGAGCACGTAAAGCAGTGCCGCAGCGCCGCCTTGTCGTGTCAGCCCGCGACTGCCCGCCCGCCCGCAAAGACCGTGAGCCGGTCGCGGGCGAGATTGCGGTCTATTTTGCCCGCCCCGTTGAGCGGCATGTCCTTCTCGCCGATGATTTCGATAAAGCGCGGGTGCGCGTACTTGGGCCCGTTATCTAGGCAAAACTGCTTGATCTCTTCCGCTGTGGCTTCGGTACCGCGCTTTAACACCACGAAGGCGGCAGGCACATAACCCTTGACCGCGTGCGGCACCGGCGCGACCACGGCGTTGGCCACCGCCGCGTGCGTGAACAGCAAGTCCTCGACTTCCTTCGGGTAGATGTTCTCGCCGCCACAAGAGAACATGTCATCGACGCGGCTCTTGAAGTAGTAAAAGCCCTCGGCATCGCGCCGGATGATGTCTCCCGTACGAAGCCAGCCATCGACGAGTTTTTCACGCGTGACCTCTGGACGCTTGTGGTAACCGAGGCAGTTATAAGGCGACTTCAGCCACAGTTCGCCCTCGTCCTCGCGATCCTTGCCGTCGGGGCCGACGAGGCGGATCTGGTATTCGGGCGCATGCACGCCGGGCGAACCGCGCGGCACCGCCCTGCCATCAAGCGGTTCGCGGAAAGGACTGCCGCCTTCGGTCAGACCGTAGCTCTCGCTGACCTTCACACCGGGAATGGCGCGCTCGACTTCGTCCATCAACTCGTGCGTCACGACCGCCGATCCGATGGTGAGACCCTTGAGGTGCGACAAGTCGAGTTCGGCCAGCCGGTCGCGATGCTGCAGGAACATCGTGAATACCGCCGCCACGCCGCGCGAGTAGGTGCACTTGTATTTAGCCAGCGCATCAAGATAAGAGCGCGGCTCGTAGGCCGGCATCAGCACGAAAGACGCGCCGGCGTAGAGCATGGGCTTGACGGTGCCGCGCATCGCGTTTTTGTGAAACAGCGGCAGCGCAATCAGGCCGCGCTGCTCCGGTTTGGTCGGCCAGTAGCGCTGGTTGTACGCCACGTACCAGAGCATGCCGTAGTGGGTCATGATCGCGCCCTTGGGCAGGCCGGTCGAACCAGAGGTGTAGGGCTGGAAGGCCTGCGCGTCCGGAGCCAGCACCGGCGGCTCCTTGAGGCGCGGGCTGGCGTCGCGCGCCGCGGCGTACTCGAGCCATCCTGCCGGCGCGGCATCCAGGGCGATGCGATGCGCCAGGGGCGCGGCCTGCGCCACCGCAATCGCGTCGGCGTGGGTCGCCGGCTCGACAAACACCGCCTTGCATTCCGCATCCTCGAGAATGAACTTCAAGGTGTCGCGCGCAAGCCGGGTATTGATGGCCACCGGGATCACGCCGGCGCGCATCGCACCAAAAAATATTTCCAGGAATTCGACGCGATTGCCGACGATCATGCCAACGCGCTCGCCGGGAAGGACGCCCAGCCCCTCAAGCAGGCCCGCGACACGGTCGGCGCGTTCATCCAACTGCGCATAGGTGATCAGGCGTTCGACGCCGCCGTACAAGTCGATGACCGCGACCTTGTCCGGGAATTTCGCCACGGATTCATCAAAAAAGTAACCGAGATTTTCAGTACGCTTGCTCAAGATTCCTGTCCTTTCGCGCCGAGATAGCTCGCTATCATCCACGCATACACTTTGGCGGCGTCGAAGGTCTTGTCCACCGACGCCATGTCAAGATCGGTGTGCGCAAAGTCCTGCTCACCCGATCCAAAATTCACCGCCGGAATGCCCACGGCATTGAGATAGCCCTGGTCATGCGCCGACTGTCCGTAAAAACTTTCCGGAGCTGCGCCAAGCATCGCCTTACAGCCTGAGGCGAGCAAGGCAACAATGGGCGCGTCCCGCGCCACGAGGCTCGGGTACATCTCCGGGCCTTTTTCAATTTCCACCTTGAGCGGCTTGCCCGATACCGGGTCGGGCCAACCGTTGACCGATCCGGCCACGCGCGCGATTTCGGCCAGTGCCGCGTCCGGGTCTTCTCCGGGCAGCAGGCGGCGGTCAAGTCCGATTTCGCAGCGATCCTGGATGGTGTGCGTCGAGCGCGGAAAACTTTCCATGCGATTGCAGCTCAGCCAGGCCGTACCCAGATCCGGGTGCTTGCGCTCATTCGGAATCTGCTCCGCGAGGCGGCGCAACACCTCCATTGCACCGGTCACGGCATTGGCACCGGTCTCGGGGCGGCTCGAATGCGCCGGGGTGCCGCGCACAATCACCTTCACATCGACGCGTCCGCGATTTCCCAGTTGCAGCTTGAGGCTGTTGCCGTACACAAAGGCGAAGTCGGCGCGAACCTTCTCATGCTCGACCACGTGCCGGATGGCGTCGTGCTTGCCGGTCTCTCCCGACACGCAGCAAATAAAGGCGAGCCGTCCGTCGATTTCAATGCCCGCAGCCTTCACCGCCTCGATGGCGTGGATCATCGCCGCCATGGTGCCTTTTTGTTCGCTCGCCCCCTTGCCCAGCACCGCCTCGCCGGGTAGCCCGTGTGCGGTGGCGTCGATGACCTTGCCGCCGTAAGGCTCGGGCATGCTCGCAGGCGGTTGGTTCATTGCGTGACTGACCAGCATCAGCGAACGCCCGGAACGGCCCGCACCGGTTTCGGCAATGAGATTGCCCATTGCGTCAATGCGCGCCCCTGCCATGCCCAAGGCGGGCAGGCGCGGCATCAGCGCGGACTTCATGAACTCGCGCAACTGCGGTTCGGCTTCAAGCAGGTCGGTCTGCGGGCTGGGTACGCGCACCAGCTCCTGGAAAACCGTACAAACGCGGCTGCGTGACAGGTGGGGTGCAAGGCGTGCTGCGACAGGGTCGTCCAAATCGGGAGGCTCTTCAGGCATGGCGCCCGATTATGAAAGCGCGCGCAGGTCTTTGCAATTCATTCCCGCCCCGTCATGCCGGCGCCGTCAGGCGCACCAGCGTGAGGCGCAACCGCACCACCTTGTGCCCGGCCGATTGGGAAACCCCGGACAAACCTGCCCGGACTAGCGCAGTGGATTGTTTTTATACCAACAATTCGCGCCACGGCGGCCCCGGCACGGTCGCCGGTCGCGATGCCCGCCGCTGGCATTGCGACTGCTTATGTAGTCATATGAAAAGAATCTCCATGGACGAGCAGCCGGTGTGGCTGGCCACCCGCGCCGGCCGGCTGTTATCGATTCCCTACGCCCGACCGACCAATGACATCAGCGCATTGCACGGCGCCAAGGTGCCGCCGGCGCAATGGGGTGACATGCTGATCGACCAGTTCGACGAAATGCTGCGCCAGTCGAAAAATGAACCACTGGCGATCAACCTGTCGCTGCGCCCCTACCTCGCGGGACACGCCTTTCGCCTGGCGCACCTGCGCCGCGCCGTTGCACACATGGCGGCGCAACGCGAACACGTGTGGTTCGCGCGGGCCGGCGACATCGCGGCGCACGCCGCGTCAATGCTTTCCGCGTAGTCCGCCCGGACGCCTGCGCCCGCCGGCATACGCTGGAAACGCCCGACTGGCGGGGCTTTCCAAGCGATTCACCCGGCTGCTGCGGCATGCAATGCGCCGACCACCACGCCCTTTCCCGGACCTCGGGAAAAAAACTGCGGCATTCAAACTAATTTTGAGTGTATGTGCGTTGCCGCACCGTCGACACAGTGCGGCAACGCTACGCTGTGCCACCCGTATCGTCCAGGCTAAGCCTGTACCACGCGGCTTGTACCACCGCACAACGCACTTGGAGCAGTGCGGCACACCCAGGCACCGAGAGGAAACCAGCATGTCGAACACGAGCGAAGCGAGCGGCCTGCACCAGCAGGCGGCCAACGACCACGATGCCGCCGCAACCTATCACCGCAAGGCGGCCGACGCGCACGAGCGCAACCAGATGAAGGACGCCAAAGGGAGCGCCAGGGCGGCGATCGAGTTGTCGGGCAGCGCCCACGTCAAATCCAAGGCGGCGCACGAACTGTCTTGCAAGTAAGCGTGGCAACCGAAAAGAACGCAACCAATGAAGCGAATGAGGCAATTGATGTTGGTTATTGGTACGGGGCGCCCCGGCTCGAGAATCGCGACTGAATGACCGGATACATCCGGCACCAGCAACCCTTAAAAGGCCAGCCTCGCGCTGGCCTTTTTCGTATGCCGGCTCATTCGGCCTTGATGCCCGCCTTTTTGATCACCTCGCCCCAGCGCGTGTGCTCGGCGCGGATATAAGCGACAAACTCTTCAGCCGAATTATTCGTCTGCACCGTGGCACCTATGGCGGCAAAGCGATCGACAACCTCTTTCGCGTGCATGCCCCTGACCAGCGCCTCATTGATGCGCTTGACGATATCGGCGGGCAGGCCAGCGGGGCCGCCGATGCCAAACCACGGCGCCACCACCACCTGCGCGAAGCCGGATTCGGCTGCAGTGGGCACGTCGGGCAGGAGCGGCGATCGATTGGCGGTAAGCACCGCAATCGGCTTGATGCGACCGGCCTTGATCATGGGCAGGGCCACGACCAGCGAACTCTGGAAGTCGAGCAGGGTTGCACCAGCGATGAGGTCTTGAATTTGTTGCGTCGCCCCCTTGTACGGCACATGCGTCATTTTGAATCCGCCCGCGCCCTGCAACATCTCGGCGCCAAGATGCGGAATGGTTCCGACACCCGGTGTGCCGTAAGCAAGCTTGTCGGGATTGGCGCGCCCGTAAGCCACCAACTCACGGAGGTTGTTCGCCGGCAGCGCCGGATTGGCAACGACCAGCGGCGTCATCGACACCAGGTTGGTAATGGGCGAAAAATCCTTGAACGGATCAAAGGGCACCGGCCCGAGGTGTGGTGCAATCGCCAGCGTGATCAGCGTGAGGCCCAGCGTGTAACCGTCGGGCGCAGACTTCGCCAGTACATCAAGACCAATCGTGCCGTTGCCACCGGGACGGTTGTCGATGACCACCGGCTGCCCGAAGGTATTGCGCAGGATGTCGCCCGCCGCGCGCGCAACGAGGTCGGTCGGTCCGCCCGCAGGAAAGGGCACGATGAGCCTGATCGGCTTGCCGGGCCAGGCCTGCGCGTGCGCGGACGACGCGGACAGCAGCGCTGCGGTTCCCATGACAAGGGCCGCGAAGGCAACGGCGAACGCACGAACGCGCAGGTGTGTGAACATCAAATTTCCCCTCCTTGGTTTTTTGTTGCGGCAGTCTAGCGCAATTCAATCGGTCGCCCTGCTGCGGTTGTTACGCGACGGCGTCTCACCGTCACCGTGCTCGCGGTGCCCTTAATGCTAACTTTTACGCTGACTTTGAAGCCGATTCTGACACCGACACCAACACCAACAGCAACGCTGACAATAGCCGCCTGGGCCACCTGACACGCCCGTCACTCTGTGCGCTAACACACATAGCGATGATTGCAGCCAAAGACATCGCGCTGCGTGCAGCGGTAATTTGCGCTAGCGGTCAACCGAAGTGTTGCTGTGGCGTTATTGGAGGTACAGGCTTCACACGCATTCGCCTCCGGGCCTGGCTTCAACCCCTCCACTTCAGAAAGAAATCCAATGAACAAAGTAATCGCCGCACTCGTGGCCGGCTTGTTTGCGACCTCCGTTTTCGCACAAACCGCAACGCCCGCAACGCCTGCGACGCCCGCTGCCAAGGCTGAAGTCAAAGCCGAGAAAGCCGACGCCAAAGCCGTCAAAGCGGAAACCAAAGTCGATGCCAAGGCCGATGCCAAAGCAGCCGCCGCCGACAAGAAAGCAGCAGCCGACAAGGCAGCCGCCGAAGCCAAGGAAGCCAAAGCAAAAGCCAAGGCCGACGCGAAAGCCGCCAAAGCAGCCGACAAGGCAGCCAAAGCCAAAGCAGCCGCCGAAGCCAAGGCCGCAAAGACCTCATCCGCAGCCGACGTGAAGGCCGACAAAGCCAAGACCGAAGCCAAGACTGAAAAAGCCACTGCCAAAGCCGAGACCGCCGCCGTCGAAGCCAAGGGCAAAGCAGATGTAAAAGCCGCAACCAAGTAAGCATTGGTCAGCAGCAAGGAAAAAGACAGGTTCGCCTGTCTTTTTTTTCGCCTGCGATTTATGCAGGACGCGCGCTACGCGGAGCGTTTTCTTATCGCGCGCCAGGATCCGATGCGGCATTGACTCCCTTCGCGACAGCCATCGCCCTGCCCCTCTGAGAAAAGGCACCTGCATGGCATCCCCATCGCCAGCACCAGTGCTCACCACACCGCCAACCGCTCCGCCCGACACGCTGTAGCGCGCAAAAAACAAGGCCGGTGAATTTTTGGTTCACCGGCCCGAGGGCGGGCCCCGAGAGAGGGAGGAGGGACACCGCAGCCACACATTACAAGGCAGCCCCCGCCGCGGCTGTGCGCTGGCGTACACAAAGACAAAACCGTGGGGACAACCGGCGCGCGCGCTGGCGCTTGCTCAGCCGGCAAGGACGGCAGGCACCCTGTCATTGTCCATACAGGACAATGACTTGTCGGCGAATCATCTGGGGATAGAAGCGGGTTTGGGAACCCACAAAAAAAATCGGCCGGTGAAGCAAGCTTCACCGGCCAGAAGGCGGGTCCAAGGAGGAGGAGGAAAACACCGCGAAACCAATATAGCGCAACCATTGGTGCGATGCAATAGTTTCTTAAGAAAGATTTAACTTATTTGTATCTCATTGATTAAAAATGATTTCATGAAAGCAAAAAGCGTGAAAAAAGTCACACTTTCCGGACTTATGCTGCATCTGCGTAAAAAAGTGGCAGCACTACGACCGCCTGCGCGCCCTACCGCTCAATCCAGCCGCTTTTTTCCATGCATTTGACGTAGGTGTCATAAGAACGTGTGGCATCGCTCACCGCACTCGCCGCCTCACGGCAACGGTAATAATCAAGGAGATAATCGGGCCCGCCCTTCTGCCGATAAAAATCGATTCCGCCATTCTGGCTGGACGCGCAGGCGCAAAGCAGGAGCGAAACAGCAACAGGCAACAAACATTTCATGGACTGATCCGGGTTCAGCGACACGTGCGTAGCGCACGAGCGCGCGCTGCCCGCCCTATGTTTTAAATGATGGCGCGATGATACCCGAGCCAACGTGCCGCATTGAGGTTGCGGGCCGCGCGAAGTAAGCGTGCTGGCGCACAGCGCAAGCAGCTGCGCAATGGATAAGGTATTGCGTATCCGTATGCACATCAGCCCGATACGTGGGGCAATCTTTACATCACGACAACGCCACCACTGCACGACCACAACGCAATGACCTCACACCCCTTCGTTCAAGCTGCGATTCGGCTTTCAGTGCTGCTTGTCTGCGCCGCTTCGTGCGCCGCGCACGCGCAGTCAAAACCGGCGCCGGACCAGGCGGTGATCGTGACGGCAATGCGCGACCCGGTGGACAAGTCGTATCGCAGCATGATCAAGGGCATGGATCTGTTTGAGAAGCTGCACGCCATGGCCCCCGATGCGTCGCTGCGCTACAAACTGCTGCCGCGGCAACGCGACACCAACATGACGGGCATCAGCACAAAGACCACCCTCGTGGCAGCCCTCGGACAGACCACGTCGATCGCATTTATCACGAAGACACGCATCCGCGCCGCGCCGGCGCCGCAAATGCCGCGCTGACTAGTTGAACCGCCAGATATACGCCACCAGCACCGTGGCAAAGCAAAGCCACAGCACATAGGGCAGCAGCAACACACCGGCAAGCTTGTCTATGCGCCAGAACCATACCGCCGTAACGACGACCGTCACTATCAGTACGATCATCTCGGCGAAGGCAAGGTCGATGCTCTGCATGCCAAAAAACAGCACCGACCAGCCAAAATTCAACGCAAGCTGGACCGCAAACAAAGTCAGCGCGACACGCTGCGGGCGCGATCCGTCCTGCCGCCATACGCGCCATCCTGCCAGCGCCATCATGAAATACAGCACGACCCAGACCGGGGAAAAAAACCCGTCCGGCGGGTTGAATGGCGCCTTGTGCAGGGTTTGATACCAGGTGCCGACACTCGAATCGGTCACAAGCTTGCCCAGTTCAAAGCGTAAAAAGCAGATGGTCAGGAATACGGACAAGCCGATGGCACTTGCTCTTTGCGTTCTCATTGCGTGCCGGGGCTGTTTGGATGGACCGCCATTATAAACGCCGTCCCCGTACGAACGTGGCGCACGTGGCAGGCGCGGCACCCGTGGCAAGCGCGGCACGCGCGGCCTCGGACGCAATGGCGCGAGCTGGAGGCAGACTGCGCAGCAGGTCAAAGCGGTTTAATTTCCAAGCGATCCCGCACCCGGACAGCAGTTGCGCCCCACTTCGCGTATTCGGGCGTAGACTTCAAAAAAATTCCTGAGGAGGAGAAAAATGCGGCAAAACCGCGCGTTCAACCATCTGTTGGCGATCACGCTCAGCGCCTTCGCATGGGCACCCCCGCTCCATGCACAGACCTACCCGGCCAAACCGGTGCGCATCATCATCGGCTACTCGCCCGGCGGTTCGGCCGATGCGGCGATCCGGCCGCTGGCGCGCGCATTCGAGGCCTTGCTCGGCCAGCCCATGGTGATCGAATACAAGCCCGGCAATGCGGCCGGCGTCGCGATGGAGTTCATCGCAAAGGCCGCTCCCGACGGCTATACGCTGCACTTTTTCGACAGCGGCCCGCTCACCGTGGCGCCCCACCTTCTCAAGACCGGCTATAACAGCATCGGCTCGTTCACGCACTTGGGCCATGTGTGCGGCAGCGGCAGCATGCTGGTGGTGCACCCTTCCACGCCTTTCAACAATGTCAACGATGTGGTGGCCGCTTCCAAGCGCGAACCCAACAAATGGAGCTACGGCACCTCGGGTGTGGCCGGTCCCCATCACTTGTCGGGCGAATACTTCAAGAACGCCACCGGCGCCAACCTGCTGCACATTCCGTACAAGGGCGGCGGACCGGCCATGGCCGACCTGATGGGCGGGCAAGTGCCCATGCTGTTCTCATCGCTGGGCCCGGTGGTGGGCGCGATCAAGACCGGCAAGGTGCGGCCCATCGCCGTGACCTCGCTCACACGCTCGGCGGCCTTCCCCGACGTGCCCACCATGGACGAGTCCGGCGTGAAGGGCTTTGACTCCAACGCATGGTACGGCCTGCTCGGCCCCGCCGGCATGGCCCCCGACGTGGTGGCGCGCCTCAACCAGGCCATGGCCAAGGCGGCCGACGACAAGACCCTGCGCGAGCAGATCAACGCCACCGGCTGCGATGTTGAATTCCTCAATCCGGCACAGACCGTGGAAAAGATCAAAGTCGACCTCGCCAAATGGGGCAAGGTTGTGACGGACGCCAACATCAAGGCGGAGTGATCGGCGAAAGCCGGTCATTCTGGCCGGCTCATCAGCGATCAGCGCTGGAATCCCGCGTTAAACCGCTTTACTATCCG
>CAITSH010000263.1 GCA_903895005.1 uncultured Pseudomonadota bacterium | reverse complement strand
GCCAGCTCGAAGAGGCGGCCGGGGTGAAGTTCCTGCATATTCCCTACAAGGGCATGGGCCAGGCCTACCAGGACCTCCTGGGCGGACAGTTGAAATTCATGTTCCCCGATGTTGCCTCGGTGCTGGGCCATATCAAGGCGGGCAAGGCAGTGCCGCTGGCGGTTACCGAACGCACCGACCTCCTGCCTGGTGTGCCGACCCTTGCCGAAGCGGGCATGGCGGCTGTGGATGCGACCAGTTCGTTCAGCGTCGTTGCACCGACCGGCACGCCGGCCGCGATCGTGCAGCGGCTGTCGATCGAGATCAACAAGGCGATGAAGACGCCGGCGCTCGCCGAAAAACTCCAGGCCCAGGCACTCAACACCGTGTTTGACACGCCTGAGGTGTTTGCCGTGAGTTTGAAAAAAGAGCGCGACGGCTGGGCGACATTCATCAAGCGCAACGGCATCGTCCTCGAAGAGTAAGCACCCCGCCGGCGCTCGCATCGTCGCGGGATAGATTGGCCGCCCCGGCGTTTTTCACATCCCCGCCATGACCGCACCGGCCGGATCACCCGTCATCGTCATTGGCGCCGGAATCATCGGCGCGTGTGCGACTGCCTACCTGCAGCGTGATGGACATGCTGTTACGCTGATCGATCACGATGAACCCGGTGCGGGCGCGTCCTCGGGCAACGGCGGCATGTTGTCGGGCTCTTCCATCATCCCGGTGGGCATGCCCGGCGTTGCGGCGAAGGTGCCCGGATGGCTGCTCGATGCGGAGGGTCCGCTCACCATCCGGTGGCGCTACCTGCCGGAGATCGCCCCCTGGTTGTGGCGCTTCCTGAAATCGTCCACACGAGCCAAGGTTGAGGCACAGGCCACGGCTTTGCGAGGGCTCCTTGCGCCGTCGCTTGAAAATTATGCACCCATCGTGCGCGAGGCCGGCGCGCAACATCTGATACACCAGCAGGGCACGCTTTACCTCTATGCAAGCGAACAAAGCTGGCGTGATGACGCCCTGAAGACGGACATCCGCCGGCGCAATGGTGTGGAAATCGAAGACGTGACCGGAGCGGCGCTGCGTGCGCTGGAGCCCGACCTCGGTTCGCAGTTCACGCACGCGCGCCTGGTGCGCGCCAATGGACACACTTCCGACCCGCGTGCGCTGGTGCGTGCGCTGGTTGATGCAGCCGTGTCACGCGGGGCGACACTGTTGCGCGAGCGTGTCACCGGCTTCGAACACAACGGCGCGCAACTGGGTGCGGTGCTGACATCGCAGGGTCGGTATGCAGCCAGCCATGTCGTGCTCGCCTGCGGCGCACGGTCCGGACCCCTCGCCGCGCAGCTTGGCGACTCCATGCCGCTGGATACCGAGCGCGGTTATCACGTCATCGTAAAAAATCCGGAAAAGGGGCCGCGCACGCCGACGCTGTTCGTGGATGGGAATTTTGGCGCGACACCGATGGACATGGGCCTGCGATTTACCGGCACGGTGGAACTGGCCGGACTGACGGCACCGCCCAACTGGCACCGCGCCGATGTGTTGTTGCGCGGCGCGCGAAGGCTGTATCCGGGCCTGCTGCCCGAGGACGACGTGAACCGCGTGACGCGCTGGATGGGGTTTCGCCCGAGCATGCCCGACTCGCTACCGGTCATCGGCCCGGCTTCCTGTGTCTCGAATGCGTTCTATGCATTTGGTCACGGCCATGTTGGCATGTGCGCTGGCTCGACAACCGGGCGGGTGATTGCGGACATGGTCGCGGGGCGCGAGCCCTGCGTGCCGGTTGGGGCGTTTAGCGCGCGGCGTTTCGGCCAGTAGCGTCGGAGTGGCGATTGCGAATTAAACTTCGAAGTGCAACATCCGGGCATTAGAGGAAGGTGAGATGCCCCGGGGTGTACCTTTCTGTTTGCGAAGACGGATAGGAGCATCCCATGCGCTACAAGCATCTCACCTTTGAG
>CAITSH010000262.1 GCA_903895005.1 uncultured Pseudomonadota bacterium | reverse complement strand
CGCGCTCCCGGCGGCGACATGACCACCGCACGCGCGATGAGCGGCGGGCAGTACTCGGGTGCCGAGGATTTTCCGGCACAAGTACAGGATCTTGTCGGGTTCCTCGACGACACCCTCCCCGCCGATCATCCCTTCGCCCGCGTCAAGGCGATGCCGGCCGGGCCGACCACGCCGCAGGTCTGGCTGCTGGGCTCCTCCGATTACAGCGGCGCGCTGGCCGCGCACCTCGGACTGCGCTTTGGCTTCGCCCACTTCATCAGCGCCCACGGCGGTGACACGGTGATGCGCGACTTTCACGACAAATTCCAGCCCTCGGCGCGCGAGCGCAAGGCCGCTTCGCTGCTGTGCTCGTTCGTGATCTGCGCCGACACCGACGAAGAGGCGGAACAACTTGCAAAAAGCATCGACCTGCGGCGCCTGCACATGGCGCTGGGCGTTGACGCCCCTGTGCCCACACTGGCCGAGGCTTCGGCGCGCGCGTATTCACCACAGGAGCGTGCCTATATCCAGCAGCAGCGGGCGCGCCTGGTGCTCGGGTCGCCCGAAACGGTCAAGGCAAAACTGCTCGCGCTGGCCGAGCAATACAGCGCCGACGAATTATCCCTCCTCACCATAACCGGCGACTACGCCAGCCGCCGCCGCTCCTATCAATTGATTGCGCAGGCCTTCGGGCTTGCCGATGCGGCACGTCCGGCCGCCGGTCGCCAGGCGGCCTGAAGGCGCCTATGCAGCAGGTCCGTCCCCACCTCACCCTCTCCCGGCGCCTCAACGAAATCGCCGTGGTGGTGTTTTTCGCGGCGGCAGCGGGCGCGGCGGCCGTGGCGCTAATGCTTCCCGCGGCGCCCGGCACCTTTCTAATCGACCAGAATCTTCGCGCCGGCATAATGCAGGCTCAGGATCTGCAATCGCTGCGTACGGCGACGCTGACGATATTTGACGAGACCAACCGCACGCTCAGGAGTTCTGGTACGGCTATGGTCTCGGCGTTTGACATGGCGCGTTATGCGCTCTGGGTCGGCGCACTGATTGCGCTAATCTCGGGCGCCATGGCCGTGTACGCGCTGACCCGCATGCGCAGCGACACCACGCCATGAGTTCGCATTGACCATGCGTCCGCAGACCGACCTCACGCTGCGCCTGGCGAGCGAAGAGGACGCGCGCATCATCGCCACGATGTCGCGCGAACTGATAGAGACCGGATTGGGCTGGTCCTGGACGCCATCGCGCGTGCTTCGCGCGATACGCGATGCGGACACGCTGACCCTGGTGGCCTGCGACGGACCACTGATCATCGGTTTTTCCATCATGCAGTTCGGCGCCGACCGCGCGCATCTTTCCCTGCTGGCGGTGCGAAAACAGCGCCAGCGCCAGGGTATCGGCCGGCGCATGGTCGACTGGCTTGAGGCCTCGGCCCGTGTCGCCGGCATCGCCCGCATGCACCTTGAACTGCGTGCCAACAACCACACCGCGCGCGCGTTTTATTCGGACATCGGTTTTGCCGAGGCGGCGCAGGTGCCCGGTTACTACCGCGGCGTCGAGACCGCGGTGCGCATGGTTCGCGTGCTGCGCACGCACAGCGAGCTGCCGCCCTTTCCGGATATCGGCTAGCCTCGTCCGGCCGGCATGGGCCGTGCGCCCGCCCCGCCGCCGCTCACCCAGCACCATGACCAGGTGCACGCCACCGATCGCCCAGTGTGGATTTGTTGGCTGGCGTACAGACCCGCCCCCCCCTTGTGCCTACGATCGGGATTCCGACATCCGGCTGCTGCAGGCCCTGTCAGCTCTTTGATCCCACAAAGCACAAGGAACCATCATGAAAAAAAATTCAAGCATTGGATTGGCAATGGTCACGGGTGTTGTCTTGCTAAGCGGTTGTGTCACCGAGCCGCCCTTTGACCCGCCTTACCCGCCGACACGGTCTTACCCGTCGCAATCGCAGTACCCTTCGCAGCAATACCCTTCGAACAACTATCCCGCCCAGACTTACCAGCAGCAAGGCACCTACTACGGCATCGTCGACAGGATCGAAGTCATCAATCGCGGCGACACCAGTAATGTTGCCGGCATGGTGATAGGCGGCATCGTCGGCGGTCTCATCGGCAGCCAGATCGGTGGCGGCACGGGCAATACCGTGGCGACGGTTGCGGGCGTGGCGGGCGGCGCATATGCCGGAAACCAGATCCAGGGACGGCAACGCGCCGCGCATGAATCACTGCGCGTGGTGGTACGCCTGGAAAACGGCGCCTACCAGACGGTAACGACCGACAGCATCAGCGATCTTCGCACCGGCGACAGGGTGCGCCTGGACAACGGCAACATCTCGCGCTACTGATCACGGCGCACTGCAACAACCGGCTGGAAAACCGCGCCAGACAAGCGTTTCCAGCCGGCGGTCCCCGCAAGAACCGTGGCCGGATCACCGCCGCATCGCGTTCAATCGAGGAATATATCCGGCAGCGGCGTGCTGCCGGGCACCATTGCATACGGACCAAGGTCGGTGACGCCGGCCTCGGCCAGCACTTCGTCGTCGATATAAAAATTCCCCGTGGCATCCCGGCTGTTACGCATGAGGATGGCATGCGCGGCATCGGCAACAATCTCCGGCTTGCGTGCCATCCCGGGCCTGACGCCGGGAATCATCGCCAGCGCGGCCGTGGCGATGAGCGTGCTCGGCCACAATGCGTTCACCGCAACACCCTGTTTTCTGAACTCCTCGGCCATGCCCAACACGCACATGCTCATGCCGTACTTGGCCATGGTGTAGGCGACATGGTTCTTGAACCACTTCGAGTGCATGTTCAGCGGCGGCGACATGGTCAGGATATGCGGGTTTCTTCCGGCAGCCGCAGACTTGAGCAGGTAGGGCAGACAGGCCTGCGACGTACAGTAAGTGCCGCGCACGTTGACGCCAAACATCAGGTCGAAGCGCTTCATCGGCGTTTCAAGAGTGCCCGTCAGGTTGATGGCGCTCGCGTTGTTGATGAGGATGTCAATGCCGCCGAAGCGCTCGGCGGTGGCCCTGGCTGCCGCCTGTACCGCCTCCTCATCGCGGATGTCCACCTGCAGCGCGAGCGCTTTCGCACCGAAAAGCGCGCCTGCGGCTTCGATCTCCGCGGCAGAGGAATGAATGGTGCCGGGAAGTTTCGGATTGGGTTCGCTGGTCTTGGCGGCAATGGCGATGTTGGCACCATCACGCGCCGCACGCAGTGCGATAGCCAGGCCGATGCCGCGCGACCCGCCGGTGATAAACAGCGTTTTCCCCCTCAAGCTCATGCACATCCTCCTGGAATTTTTATCGGGTCTTTGCCGCTTAGCTGAACCTGGAAAAGTCCGGCACGCGCTTTTCAAAGAAGGCTGCGAACGCCTCCTTGGCCTCGGGTGAAGACAGCAACGTGCCAAAGTGCGCGCTTTCAGTGGCCATTGCCTGTTCGACCGTCTTGATGTGCTGCGCGCGCATCAGCTGCTTGGTCAGGCGCAGCGAGGCCGGCGGCTTTGCGGCGAGTTTTTGCGCCGCCTCTCCAGCCACCGCGAATAATTCGGACTCAGGAACAATGGCGTTGACCATGCCCGCATCCCGCGCCTGTGATGCGTCAAAGGGCTCTCCGAGCATAAGAAAGGCCGCGGCGCGCTGGTAGCCCGCAAGCTGCGGCAACAGGAAGCTTGACGCCGCCTCCGGACACAGCCCCAGATTCACGAAAGGCACGTGAAAGCGCGCGTTGGGCGACGCAAACACCAGGTCACAATGCAGCAGCATCGTGGTGCCTATGCCCACCGCCGGCCCGCCCACCGCCGCAACGATGGGCTTGCCCGCGTGGCTGATGGCGCGAAGAAACCGGAACACGGGGCTGTCGGCGCTGCGCGGCGGGTTTTCGGCGAATTCCTTGAGGTCGTTGCCCGCGGTAAAGCACGCAGGATCCCCGTAGAGCATCATCACGCGCACCGCACCATCGGCCTCGGCCGCGGTAATTGCGTCGGCCAGCGCCTGGTACATGTCGCGCGTGATCGCATTCTTGCGCTCGATCCGGTTGAACCGGATGTGCTGGATGTACCCCTGCCGTTCAGAAATGATCGTATTCATGGTTCAGTGGGTTTGAGTAAAATCGGTTTGTCGAAAAACGCCGCTTGCGCCGGGCACGGAGTGCCTGCGTGTGGCACGCACCACGGCAGGACTAAGCTTCGTTGCGCTCAGCTCGGTAGCTTGTAGTCCTTGAAATCCTGACGCAAGCGCGTCTTGAGCAGCTTGCCGGTCGCGGTGTGTGGCAACTGCTCGACAAACACCACGTCGTCCGGCAGCCACCATTTTGCAATCTTGCCGTGATAAAACTTCAGCAATTCCTCGCGTGTCACCTTGGCCCCCGGCTTTATCACCGCCACCACCAGCGGACGCTCGTCCCACTTCGGGTGGGCGACGCCGATAACCGCCGCCTCCGCAACAGCGGGGTGCGCCACGGCAATGTTCTCAAGCTCGATTGAACTGATCCATTCGCCGCCCGATTTGATGACATCCTTGGACCGGTCGGTGATCTGCATGTAGCCATCGGCGTCTATCGTGGCGACGTCCCCCGTCGGGAACCAGCCGTTTCGCAACGGATCGCCGCCATCACCCTTGAAGTAGCTTTTGCAAACCCACGGACCGCGCACCATGAGATCGCCGAAGGCCGTGCCGTCATGGGGCAGGTCAAGGCCCTCGCTATCGGTGATTTTCATGTCGACGCCGTAAATGACCCGGCCCTGCTTGTTCTGCAGCGCATCCCGCTCGCCCTGGGGCAGCAGCAAATGCTTGGACTTGAATGTCGTGACGGTACCAAGCGGACTCATCTCGGTCATGCCCCAGGCGTGGAGCACCCGCACGCCATATTCGTCCTGAAAGGTCTTGACCATAGCAGGCGGACAGGCGGAGCCGCCGATTACCACGCGGTTAAGGCTGCTAAACCGGTGCCCCCCTTCCTTCATGTAGGCGAGCAGGTTGAGCCAGACTGTGGGTACGCCGGCGCTGACGGTCACCTTTTCCGACTCGAACAATTCATAGAGGCTTTTGCCGTCGAGTCCGGCTCCCGGGAACACCAGTTTCGCGCCCACCGCCGGACAGCTGTAAGGCGTGCCCCAGGCATTGACATGAAACATCGGCACCACCGGCAGCACCACGTCGCGCGCCGAAAGGTTGAACACATCGGGTAGCGCCGCGCCGTAAGCGTGTAACACCGTCGAGCGGTTCGAATAAAGCACCCCCTTGGGGTTGCCGGTGGTTCCCGAGGTGTAGCAAAGCGATGAGGCGGTTGATTCGTCCAGCACCGGCCATTCAAACACGTCCCCTTGTGCCGCCAGCAAATCCTCGTAACACAGCAGGTTCGGGATTGCGCCGCCCGCCTGCTGCGGCATGTGAGCCCGGTCGGTCATCGCCACCCAGCCTTTTACGCCGGGGCAGGCCGGGGCCAGCTTCTCGACAAGGGGCGCGAAGCTCAGGTCGAAAAAGACATAGCGGTCCTCGGCATGGTTGATGATGTAAACCAATTGTTCGTGAAAAAGCCGGGGATTGATGGTGTGGCACACCGCGCCCGAGCCGGAGACGGCGTAATAGGTTTCAAAATGCCGGAACCCGTTCCAGGCCAGCGTGCCGATGCGATCGGACGGCTTCACGCCAAGTTCCGCAAGCGCGTTGGCCAGCTGCCGGGCCCGCTTGTGAATGTCATGGTAGCTGGTGCGATGTATCGGCCCCTCGACCGTGCGCGAAATAATTTGCGTATCGCCGTGATGCCGGTCCGCGTGCGCGATGAGCGACGAAATCAGCAACGGCATATCCATCATCGAACCGTGCAGCATCTTCTCCTCCTGTAGTGCTTTTTACGCGCGTTGGAACCTGCGTGGAAACCGCGCTTTATGGAACCCACCTTGTTGCCGGGTCAAAGTACCCCCTGCCCCATGGAGTGTCAACCGCAAGGGTCCCGACCGCGCCCGGTGCGCCCCGGCGCGCCGGTAAATGGGATAATCCGCAAAAGCAGATACGCGGGAGGGCCGGACCATGCGAAAAAACGGGGATCGCCCGGGCCCGGCGTGCACGCCCGCGACAGTCCCACCAAGGAACCGACTCTCATGAGCGCAGACTACGCATTGCACGGCGATATCGCCGTCATCACACTCAACAACCCGCCGGTGAACGGACTGGGGCTCGCCACGCGCACCGCCGTGGTCGCCGGACTGAAAAAGGCCCTCGCAGATGATGCCGTCACCGCCATCGTGCTCACCGGTGCCGGCAAGGCCTTTTGTGGCGGCGCCGACATCCGCGAGTTCAATACCCCAAAAACGCTGACCGAACCGACCACGCGCTCGGTCATCGCCGCGCTGGAGGCATCAAGCAAGCCGGTGGTCGCGGCCATTCACTCCGTGGCCATGGGCGGCGGACTGGAGGTGGCCATGGGTTGCCACTTTCGGGTCGCCGCACCCAACGCGCAAATCGCCCTGCCCGAGGTAAAACTCGGGATCCTGCCCGGCGCCGGCGGCACGCAACGCCTGCCGCGCCTGCTCGGCGTGGAAACGGCGCTCAACATGATCGTGTCGGGCACACCGGCAAAATCCCAGGACCTCGCGAAAACCGCCCTCTTCGACCAGATGATAGAAGGCGACCTCCTAGAAGGTGCCCTCGCCTTCGCGCGCAAGGCCGTGGCCGACAAGCGACCCCTGGTCCGAGTGCGCGACATCGTCATCGACTACCCGAACCACGAAGCGTTTTTCCAGTTTGCGCGCAACACCGTCGCCGCGGCGGCGAAAAACTATCCCGCGCCGCACAAGTGCGTCGAGGCGGTAGCCGCCGCTGTGACGATGAAATTCGACGACGGCCTGCGCTTTGAACGCGAGTGCTTTCTGCTGCTCGTTGAAACGACCGTCTCCAAGGCGCTGCGCCACGCGTTTTTCGCCGAACGGGCGGCGGCCAAGATTCCCGATGTCCCCGAGGACACGCCGGTTCGCGCAATCAAGTCGGCAGCCATCATCGGCGCCGGAACAATGGGCGGGGGCATTGCGATGAATTTCGCCAACGCCGGCATTCCAGTGACGCTGGTGGAGATGAAGCAGGAGGCCCTGGACCGCGGCATTGCCACGGTTCGAAAAAACTACGAGGGCTCGGTCAAAAAAGGTCGGCTCACCGAGGACAAGCTCGCGCAGCGCATGGCACTGATCAAGTCATCGCTTTCCTACGATGACATCAAGGATGCCGATATCGTGATCGAGGCGGTGTTTGAGGATATGGGCGTCAAGGAGGCTGTGTTCAAAAAGCTCGATGTCGTCATGAAGCCCGGCGCCATCCTCGCCAGCAACACCTCAACCCTGGATGTCAATACCATCGCCGCCTTCACCAAGCGGCCGCAGGATGTCATCGGCACGCACTTTTTCAGCCCGGCCAACGTCATGAAGCTGCTGGAGATCGTGCGCGCGGACAAGACCGGCAAGGACGTGCTCGCGACCACCATGAAGCTGGCGAAGGCGATCAAGAAAACCGGCGTGGTGTCCGGGGTATGCGACGGCTTCATCGGCAACCGCATGCTCGAGGAATACATACGCCAGTCGCTGTTCCTGCTCGACGAAGGCGCGAGCCCGGAGCAGGTGGACGGCGCGCTGCAGCAATGGGGCCTCGCCATGGGCCCGTTCGCGATGTACGACCTCGCCGGCAACGATATCGGCTGGCATATCCGGAAGCGCCGCTACATCGAGCGCCCCGACATGGCTTACTCGAAAATCGCCGATGCCATTTGCGAACTCGGGCGCTTTGGCCAGAAAACCGGATCGGGTTGGTACAGGTATGACAAGGGCAGCCGCAAACCCGTGCCCGACCCGGCGGTGGATGCCCTCATCGTCGCGCACCGCAAAACGCTGGGTATCACGCCGCGCAAAATCGGAAACGAAGAGATCATCGGGCGCTGCATGTACGCCCTCATCAACGAAGGTGCGAAAATCCTCGAGGAGGGCATCGCCATGCGCGCATCGGATATCGACATGGTCTACCTCAGCGGCTACGGCTTTCCGGTCTGGCGCGGCGGCCCGATGTTTTACGCCGACACGGTGGGCCTGCCCGCGCTGCTCACGAGCATGGAAAAATACGCGGCGGGCTACCACGGAGAATGTTGGCAGCCAGCCGCACTGCTGAAAAAACTCGCCGCTGAAGGCAAGACTTTCAACTAAGGAAAAGCAAATGGGATTTCAGGACGCACAGGCGACATGGGACGCACGTTTTTCCAAGGCCGACTATCACTTCGGGCGCGAGCCCGCGGTGTTCCTCGCCGAGCAGCAGTCCCGCATTGCCGAATATCTCGCGGCGAAACCGGGCGCGACCGCACTCGCGGTGTCCGATGGCGAGGGGCGCAACAGCGTGTGGCTCGCCCGTCAGGGCCTGGGGGTCACGGCCTTTGATATTTCACCGGTCGGCGTCGCCAAGGCAAAGAAGCTCGCGGCCGACGCCGGGGTGAACGTGGACTACCGCGTCGAGGATATCAACGCTTTCGACTGGGATGCCGCCCAATACGACGTTGTCGCGGTCATTTTCATCCAGTACGCATCGCCGCCGGAGCGCACGCGCATTTTTACCGGGATCCAGCGCGCCCTCAAGCCCGGCGGCATTGCGATCATCCAGGGTTACGGCCTGCGCCAGCTCGAATACAAGACCGGCGGCCCGGGCAAGGCCGAGAACCTTTACACCATCGACATGATGCGCGAGTCCTTCGCCGCGCTCGAACCGCTGCTGCTGGCCGAACACGATGCCGTGGTCAACGAGGGCCCAGGGCACAACGGCGTTTCGGCGCTGGTTGATTTTGTCGGCCGCCGACCGGCCGCATCCGCGTAACGCGGCAAGGAGATCCCATGACCGACGCTGTCATCGTATCCACGGCACGCACCGCCCTCGCCAAGTCCTGGCGTGGCGGCTTCAACATGACCCACGGCGCGACACTCGGCGGCCACGTTGTGCGGGCTGCCATTGAACGCGCCGGCATCGATGCCGGAGAGCTCGAGGACGTGATGATGGGTTGCGCCAACCCGGAGGGTGCCACCGGCTGGAACATCGCCCGCCAGATTGCCATCGCTGCGGGCTGCCCCGTCGGGGTGCCGGGCGTGACGGTAAACCGCTTTTGTTCATCGGGCCTGCAGACCATCGCCATGGCGGCGCAACGCATCATCGCCGGCGAAGGCGCCGTCTATGCCGCCGGCGGCGTGGAATCGATCTCCTGCGTGCAAAACGAAATGAACATGCACATGCTCACCGATGTCGCGCTGAAACAGCAAAAGCCGGAAATCTACTGGCCCATGCTGCAGACGGCGGAAACCGTTGCAACGCGCTACAAGATCGCGCGCGCGGCCCAGGATGAATACGGTGTGCAAAGCCAGAACCGCGCCGCCGCGGCGCAGGCGGCCGGTAAATTCGATGCCGAAATCGTGTCCCTTGCTACTGTCATGGGCGTGGGCGACAAGGACAGCGGCCGGATCTTCACCCGCGAAATAACGGTATCCGCAGACGAGGGCATCCGTGCCGACACCACGCTCGAAGGCGTCGCCGGCATCCGTCCGGCGGTGCCCGGTGGCAGCATCGCCGCGGGCAACGCCAGCCAGTTCTCCGACGGCGCCTCGGCCGCCATCGTTATGGACGCGAAACTCGCCTCTAAAAAAGGCCTGCAGCCCCTCGGCATATTTCGCGGCTTTGCCGTCGCCGGCTGCGAACCAGACGAGATGGGCATAGGCCCCGTATTCGCCGTACCCAAGCTGCTAAAGCGCGCCGGGCTCAAGATTGATGACATCGGCCTGTGGGAACTCAACGAAGCCTTCGCGGTGCAGGTGATTTACTGCCGCGACAAGCTGGGCATCCCCGACGACAGACTCAACGTCAACGGCGGCGCGATCGCAGTCGGTCATCCCTACGGCATGTCCGGCGCGCGCCTGGTCGGTCACGCGCTCATTGAAGGCAGGCGCCGCGGCGTGAAGTATGTCGTCGCCACCATGTGCATAGGCGGCGGCATGGGGGCTGCGGGCCTCTTTGAAATCGCCTGACCGTTACGTAAATCGTCGCATAACCCCTGCTGCAAACCCGCGCCAGTCGGGCATTTCCAGCCAACATCCCATCTGACACCCATCTGGAGTTCAGCCATGAGCGTAAAGAAACTGCTCGACCTTTCGGGCAAGACAGCCCTCATTACCGGCGGCTCGCGCGGCCTCGGATTGCAACTCGCCGAAGCACTCGGCGAAATGGGTGCCACGCTGGCCCTCACCGCGCGCAAGGGCGACGAGCTGGACGAAGCCAAAGCCCATCTAGCAAAGCTGGGGGTCACCGCAATGCCAATGGTGTGCGACCTGTCAAAGCACGACACCATCGTTCCAATGGTTGAAAAGGTGATCGCGCAGTACGGACACATCGACATTCTCGTCAACAACGCGGGCGCGACCTGGGGTGCACCGGCGGAAGATCATCCGCTTGACGCCTGGCAAAAGCTCATCAACCTCAACCTTACCGGTACCTTCGTGGTAACCCAGGCGGTGGGCAAGCGCACCATGATCCCGCGCCGCTACGGCCGCATCATCAACATGGCCTCCATCGCCGGCATACGCGGCAATCCGGTGGACCTGCTCGAGACTCTCGCCTACAACACCACCAAGGGCGGCCTCGTCAATTTCACCCGCGCCCTTGCCGGCGAATGGGGCGAACACGGCATCACCGTCAACGCCATCGCGCCGGGGTTTTTCCCCTCGAAGATGACCCGTGCGGCGCTCGACGTCATCGGCGAGCGCATTATTGCGCGCACGCCGCTGCGCCGGCTCGGCGATGAAGAAGACCTCAAGGGCCTCGCCTGCCTGCTCGCCTCGGACGCGGCGCGCCATATCAGCGGCCAGGTGATCGCGGTCGACGGCGGCGGCACCAGTGTCTAGGTGTCTGATACTCCTGACCCGTCTTAGCCACCTTAAAGCCGCGCGCAGTCCCAGCACAGCGCGGTTCGACAAGGCCGCTGCGAACAGGTAAATTCGAGATGAACACTTACCAACCACCAGATCAACATGACCAATCCTGAATTCGGCGTTCCCATCCCCTTTGTCGAACAACTGGGCATCCGCCTTGTCGAGCGTTCCAAGGAGCGCGCCATCGTGTCGCTCGCCAAACGTCCGGACCTGCTCAACAGCTGGGGCGCGGCCCACGGCGGCGTGATCATGACCATGCTTGACCTGGTCATGAGCGTGGCGGTGCGCGGTTACTACGGTGTCGCCGGCGGCGTGCTGACCGTTGACATGAGCGTCGGCTTTCTCAATGCCAGCTACGGCGACATCACCGCCGAGGGCCGCGTGCTCAACGCCGGCAAATCCACCGCCTTCTGCGAAGCCGAGGCGCGTGACGAAACCGGCAAGCTTCTCTCCAAGGCGATAGGCACCTTCAAGATCCTCCCCGAGAAAAAACCGGCCTGAACTTCAGGACGCGGCTCACTAGAAAGAAAAAATATGGCCGGACCGACACTCACGCTCAGCCTGGGCTGCTGCGACTACGACCGCACGCGGGCGCTGTTCGACCGCCGCGTCACCATAGAGGGCTGCGACCTCATCCCCCTCGCGCTGCATCCGGAGGAGATATTCCACCGCGCGTTCCGTTCGCAGGAATTCGACATCTGCGAACTTTCGATGAGCAGTCACACTGTAATGACCTCGCGCGGACAGACCGATTACGTCGCCGTGCCGGCCTTTGTTTCGCGCGTGTTCCGCCACTCCGGCATTTACATCCGCACCGATCGCGGCATCACCGCACCGGCGGACCTGCGCGGCAAGACCATTGGCATCCCGGAGTACCAGATCACCGCCAATGTATGGATTCGCGGCATCCTGCAGGATGACTACGGCCTCAAGCCCGCGGACGTGCATTGGCGCCGCGGCGGCGTCGAGGTTTCCGGACGACAGGAGCGCGCCGCGCTCAAATTGCCCGCCGACATCGACCTGCAGCAGATTCCGGACGGCAAGACGCTGTCGGGCATGCTTGAAGCGGGCGAGCTTGACGCGGTGTTCAGCGCCAAGGCGCCCTCGTGCTTCACCCGGGGCGCGCCAAAGGTTGCAAGGCTATTCCCGGAATTTCGCAAGACCGAGGAAGATTACTTTCGCCGCAGCCGGATTTTCCCGATCATGCACGTCATCGGCATCCGCCGCACGCTGGCCGAGCAGCATCCCTGGCTGCCGGTCAGCGTGTTCAAGGCCTTCATTCGCGCCAAGGACATGGCGATGGAGGAACTCGGGCAGATCGGTCATCTCTACGCATCACTGCCATGGGGCGTATCCGAATTCGCCGCGGCGCAAACCCTGATGGGCGAGGACTACTGGAGCTACGGCCTGGAACCCAACCGCCATACGCTGGAGACCTTCACACGCTATCACCATGAACAAGGCCTATCGGCGCGCAAGGTTGCGCCCGAGGAATTGTTCGCTTCCGCATCGCTGGACCTGTCCAAGAACTGAGTCCGCCCCGGGAACTGTTCTGCCGCCCCGGCTCACAGCCAAGTCTTGCGCTTGCCCCGGCGCATGAGCGCTGCAGTCAATGCAGATGTAAAAACAATTGTATTGACACAGATAAAATATTACCCCAACCTCCCCTCTAGCCTTGACGGGTTTCTGATTAACCCGCCGCACTGAAGCCGGTATGCAGCCGACGGACCGTGGGGCGTCCCCACCCAAGCCATATAGGAGTCCGATCCGTGAATCGCAGCGCGCATCTAATGGGTTTTCTGCTGTCGCTGGCGGCGAGCTTCGCCCCCTTCAGCGCCTGGTCGCAGGCCTATCCGGCGAAGCCGATAAAGATCATAACGACTTTCGCCCCCGGGAGCGTCATCGATATTACGGCAAGAACCATCGCACAGAGACTCTCAGACCGCTGGGGTCAGCCGATTACCGTTGAGAACAGGCCCGGTGGTGGCGGTACCGGGACCGTCGGCACCGACTTCGCGGCCAAAAGCCCCGCCGACGGTTACACCTGGCTGCTGGCTCCTAACAGCGTCATGATCATCGGTCCCCACCTGGTGAAGACGCCCTTCGACGTGTTCAAGGACTTCATCCCGGTGGGACAGGTTGCAACCACACCGTTCCTTCTGGTCGTAAGCACCCAGATTCCGGTTCGCACAGTTCAGGAACTCATCGACTACGCAAAAGCCAATCCGGGAAAGCTCAACTACGGCTCATCCGGAAACGGTTCGCCCCAGCATTTGGGTGGCGAGTTGCTGAATCGCGCCGGCGGAATCGACATGACGCACATAACGTACAAGGGAGCCGCGTTATCCATCACTGACTTGATCGGCGGTCGGTTGCAGGTATTTGTCGGTGCCGCCGGATCGCTTCTTCCACACATCAAAGACGGAAAAATCCGCCTGATCGCCAGCGCCGGCAACAAAAGGCTGGCCAGGTTCCCCGACGTGCCGACGATCGCGGAAACCCTCCCCGGGGTTGAGGTCGATGCGTGGCTGGGGCTCTTCCTGCCGACCGGGTCTCCGAAGGAACTCGTGGCAAAAATTAACTCGGACGTGGCCGATGTCCTTGGCGTTGCCGAAACGCGCACAGGCCTCTCCAATCAGGGAATTGAAGCGGCAGTTGATTCGCCCGAAGCCCTGGGGGCGCTGATGCGAACCGACTTCAATCGCTGGGGCCGCGTCATTCGCGAGGCGAATATCAAGGCGGATTGACCGCCGCGTTTGCAGCGGCCCCATCGGGCGACAGGCCGACTAAATCAGATAGGCGGGCGCCAATGTGGACGGCGCGGCGCTCAGCGAACGCGGCTCAGGCCGGCAAACGTAGTACTCGCTCAGCATTCCGTCCGGATCTTTCAGAAAGAAGGACCGCTTCCAGGGCAAATCCGTGCGGGCTGAAATCGGGATCCCGGCTGCAACGAGCGCATTTTCCGCCCCATCAAGCGCCGACTCGCCCGACAACTCAAAGGATGCATGGTGATAACCGGCGTTGGGCCCCTTGCAAATCGCCAGGCTGAATCGATACGCGCCGTGTGAAGCTCCGAGCAAGACCACTTCGCCCCCCAGAAACTTGTCAACAACCCGCAATCCGCCAACAGTCGTATAAAACTCAACCAACCTTGGCACATCTGCGGATTCAAGAACGGCATGTGTGATCCTCTGGGGATGCACGGGTGCTGCGCCAACGGTGCGGATTTCCGGATTGGTTTCGTACCGTCCCTCCGTAAATCCCTCCGTCGATAACGGATCCCAAGCGCAAGTAATCAGATCCATCGGGCCGTTCAGCACTTTTCGCCAATCACGGACGGTATCGCAATAGAACTCCACGACATTCTTGTCCGGGTCGGACATGTAAACGCTGTGCG
>CAITSH010000261.1 GCA_903895005.1 uncultured Pseudomonadota bacterium | reverse complement strand
GCATGGGATGCTCCTATCCGTCTTCGCAAACAGAAAGGTACACCCCGGGGCATCTCACCTTCCTCTAATGCCCGGATGTTGCACTTCGAGGTTTAATTCGCAGGTTGCCCCTGGGCTGAATCAAATTGATTGTCCAAGCAACCATGAATTTTCTAAATCAATCTCAGGCGATACCGGGAAAAAGTCCCATTGACCGCACGGAGATTAAAAATGCCGCACCAATTGAGTCGATTGCCCGCGCGAGTGGCGCAACGCCGGTCCCCAGGCAAGGCGCGGTAACGGTATACTTGGCCGGACGCAGTTTTTGCACCCACGCACCATCGCACCTTTGGACATTTGCACCTTTGCACCCTTGGGCAAACCAATGCATCCCCGCAGGACATCCAGCCAGCCCGCGCAGAAATACGCCAGTGATGAAGGATCGCACCTTGCGTGTACGCCTCGCCGCAACAAAACCACACAATTTTTCGCTCCCCCCCGCAAAAGCGTTCGCCTCCCGGGCATTGGCCACGGGTATTCCCGGCGGCATACCGCCCTTACAGCCATGAGCGGAGCGCGCTGATGCAGTTGCGCTTCTGGGGTACGCGCGGGTCCATTCCCGTCCCCGGCCCTGGCACCGTTCGCTACGGCGGCAATACATCCTGCGTGGAGATGCGCACCGCCGCCGGAACGCTGCTGGTACTCGACGCGGGCACGGGCCTGCGCGGACTCGGCGACACCTTGATGAGCGGGGACCCCGCCGGGCGCAACGGCGCCATCCTGATCAGCCACACCCACTGGGATCACATCCAGGGTTTTCCGTTTTTTTCCCCCATCTTCGAACCGGGCAACCGCTGGGATGTTTACGCGCCGCACGGCTTTGGCACCTCCCTGCGGGAAACCCTTGCCGGGCAGATGCAGTACGCCTACTTTCCGGTCAGCCTTGACGACCTGGGTGCAAACATCCATTACCACGACCTCGTCGAGGGCGGTTTTGCTGTCAAGGACGTGCGCGTGACTGCGCGCTACCTCAACCACCCGGCACTCACGCTGGGATACCGTCTCGAGGCGGACGGCGTCACCGTTGTCTACTCGACCGACCACGAATGCCATTCGCGCGCGGCAGGCCTGCTGGGCAAACCCTTGGGGAGCCTGCTTCGCCCAGAGCACCCGGGCGACCGCCGCCATCAAGACTTCATCGCAGGCGCCGACCTGCTGATCCACGACACCCAGTACACGGCAGCTGAGTATCCATCGCGCGTCGGCTGGGGCCACAGCACCATGGAGTACGTGGTCGACCTCGCCGTTGGATCAGGCGTCAAACGCCTCGCGCTGTTCCACCATGACCCGCAGCGCGATGACGACGCGCTCGATGCGGTGGTGGCGGCGGCGCGCCAGCGCGTAACCGACGCCGGCGGAACGATGGAAGTCTTCGCCGCTGCCGAAGGCGGCATCATTGAATTCCCGCCGCAACCGGCAAAAGCGGCAAAGCCCGCCGGAGACAACGCACTTGCGACCTTTGACGCCGATTCGGTCATCGCCAACCCGGTGCTGATCGCCTGCGCCGACCCTGACCTGGCTGCAAAGCTGCGCACCGCCGCCGAAGCTGAGGGCCTGGTTGTGATCGCTGCCCAGGAAGCTGCCGAGGCGCTGGAACTGGCGCACAGCTACCGGCCGACCCTGATGTTAATCGAGCGCGCGATGGTGACCGACGACGGGCTGGCGTTTTACCGCGCGCTGCGCGCCGGGCCCGACATGACAAAACTGCCGGTTATCATGCTAGCCAAGGACGATGCACCGCCGGGCTTTGTGCAGGCCGCCGGCATCACCGATTGGCTGGTCATGCCCGCTTCGCAAGAGTACCTGCGGACCAAACTGCGCGCCTGGTTGCTGCGCGCCCACGCCCGCTGGCAGCGGGCCCCCCTGCCCTCGGACGAACAAAAACGCTTGCGCGCCCTGCGCGCGCTCGGCCTCCTCGACACGCCGCCCGAGGAACGCTTTGATCGCATCACCCGCCTCGCCGCCAGTCACTTTGACGTACCGCTAGCCATGGTGACGCTGGTCGATGCCGACCGGCAGTGGTTCAAGTCACGCCACGGTGAAATCGCCGCGCAGACACCGCGCGACCAGGCCTTTTGCGCCCACGCCATCCTCGGATCGCGCGCACTGGTGATTCCCGATGCCCTTGGCGATGACCGTTTCGCCGACAACCCGCTCGTTACGGCCAAGTCACGCGTGCGTTTTTATGCCGGTCAGCCCATCACGGCGCCTGACGGCAGCATTGTCGGCACACTGTGCGTCATGGACCATCGCCCGCGTGATTTTGACGCTGCCGACCTGCGCGTGCTGGTCGACCTCGCGTCAATGGTGGAGCGCGAGTTGCACGCCACGCAAACGCCTTAGCCGCAACGAAAATCGACTGGAAAGGCTCGTCTGGCGAGGGTTTTCAGGCGTTATGCGCCCGCCGCGTGCGTTCTCCCGTGCTGCCGGGTACGGCCAGTCGGCATTGGCCTTAAACTCCACCTCTGATTCCGTAAGCAAAGCCACTGATCAATGCCCAATGAAGTCAACACCGCGCCCCGGCGCGCCGTAGTCGCCGCGGTACATCTGTCCTCGGTCAGCGACCTCGAGTTTGAATCCTCGCTGAGCGAACTGCGCGAACTCGCGAAAACGCTGGGCTACGAGGTGGTGGCCACCTTCACGCAAAAACGCAACAGCTTCGACACCGCCGCCTACCTTGGCACCGGCAAGCGCGAGGAAATGCGCCGCTTCGTGCATGCCGAGGAGGCTCACCCCGACGACGTACCGCAGCCGGCACACATGCCGGTCAAGCGCCAGCCAAAGCCGACCGCGACGGGCGTCGCACGCCACGGCGCGGTTGCCGCGCGCGAAGCGGCCAAGGCGCAAGCCGGCAACGACACCCGAGGCGCCGCCTTTGTGCTGGTGGACCACGAGATCTCACCCTCACAGGCGCGCAACCTCGAAAACGAAATCGGCTGCGACGTCATGGACCGCACCATGGTGATCCTGGAAATTTTTCACCGCCACGCGCGCTCCAATGCGGCGCGCGCACAGGTCGAGATCGCGCGGCTGCGCTACCTAGCGCCGCGCCTGCGCGAGGCGGCCAAGCTCGCGGGGCCACAGGGGCGGCAGCGCAGCGGCATCGGCGGTCGCGGCGCGGGTGAGGGCGCGGGCGAGGCCGACCGCACCAAGATCCGCGACCGTATCGCCGAGTTGAAGCAGGAAATCATCGCCCTTGACCTCGAACGCCGGACACAGCGTGCAAGGCGCCAGGAAAACCAGGGCCTCGCACGCGTGGCGCTTATCGGCTACACCAATGCGGGCAAGTCGACACTTATGCGCGCCCTGACCGGCAGCGAAGTACTGGTCGCCAACAAATTGTTCGCCACCCTCGACACCACAGTGCGCGCGCTGGTGCCCGACGGCATACCGCACGTGCTGGTGAGCGACACAGTGGGTTTTATCAAGAACCTGCCCCACGACCTCGTTGCCTCGTTCAAGTCCACGCTGGAAGAAGCAGCCGAGGCCTCGTTACTGCTGCACGTGATCGATGCCAGCGACCCGGGTTTCGAGCGCCAGATCGAGGTGACCGAGAAGGTACTGAAAGAGATTCACGCCGGCAAGCTGCCGCGCCTGCACGTCTTCAACAAGCTCGACCAGGTCGGCGATGCAAAAGAACAGGCCGCCTTCGCGAAAACCCTTCGCGCGCAGTATCCAAAATGCATCGTCATGAGCGCCGTCGAAAAGGCCGACGTTGCGAAGCTGCACAAGTCCATACGCGCGTTTTTCAACAAGCGGCTGGTTAAAGACGAACTGTTCCTGCCCTGGTCGGCGCAGCAGTTGCGCGGTGAGTTGTTCGCCAATTGCGAGGTGCTGGAGGAGCGCGCCGACGCCGAGGGTGCGTCATTCAGCGTGCGCGGTGAGCGCAAGGACATCGCGGCCTTGCGCGAGCGCATCGCCCTCGCACTGGACGCATAAGGCGGCGACTGCGGCCGCGAACAGGCCATAG
>CAITSH010000260.1 GCA_903895005.1 uncultured Pseudomonadota bacterium | reverse complement strand
CTGTCTTTGTTTGCCATGATACGCAATACCCACAAGCTCAACCCTGGCAAAACCGTGGTGGCTTACTCGGACAATTCATCGATTGTGGCGGGCCAAGCGCCGGGCACAAAAACCAAACGTTTCTATCCGACCGCGGACGGCGCATACTGCTTTGTTGAAGAGGAAATGCATTATCTGATGAAGGTAGAAACGCATAATCATCCTACTGCTATTTCTCCTTTTGCCGGTGCGGCGACTGGGGCCGGCGGCGAGATTCGTGACGAAGGCGCAACCGGCAGCGGCTCCAAGCCCAAAGCCGGCTTAAGCGGTTTCTCGGTATCCAATTTGGCCATACCGGATTTCATTCAACCTTGGGAGCAAGCCGCTTACGGCAAACCGGGTCGTATCGCTTCGCCGTTCCAAATCATGATAGACGGTCCATTAGGCGGCGCGGCTTACAGTAACGAGTTTGGTCGGCCTAACATTGCCGGTTATTTCCGCACCTTTGAGTTGGCCAGTGTGGATGCCAAAGGGCAAACCGAAATGCGTGGCTACCACAAGCCTATTATGTTGGCCGGCGGCATAGGCAATATTTCCGCCCAGCATGCTGAAAAGAACCCTATCCCTGCAGGTGCAGCCCTTATTCAATTAGGCGGACCGGCCATGTTGATTGGTTTGGGTGGCAGCGCAGCTTCTAGCATGGACACCGGCAGCAACGTGGAGAATCTGGATTTTGGTTCGGTGCAACGCGGTAACCCAGAATTGGAAAGACGCGCGCAAGAAGTGATAGACCGTTGCTGGCAATTGGGTGAGGCCAATCCGATTTTGAGCATACACGATGTCGGGGCTGGTGGTATATCCAATGCTTTCCCTGAATTGGTCAACGATGCCGGCGTCGGCGCAACTTTCCAATTGCGTGATGTGCACAATGAAGAACCGGGCATGTCGCCACGCGAATTATGGAGCAACGAAGCGCAAGAGCGTTACGTGATGGCCATACTGCAAGAGGATTTGCCACGCTTCAAAGCGATTTGCGAACGCGAGCGTTGCCCGTTTGCCGTGGTCGGCGTGGCCACAGCCAAGCGCCATTTGACGGTGGCCGACAGCCATTTTGCTAACAAGCCGGTGGACATGGACATGTCGGTGTTATTGGGCAAACCGCCCAAAATGACCCGCGATGTTAAAAGCGCCAGCCGTCAATTAAGCCCGTTTGCCACGGCCAACATCGATTTGCAAGAGGCCGCGGCACGCGTATTGCGCCTGCCAGGTGTGGCCGATAAAACTTTCTTAATCACCATAGGCGACCGTTCGGTCACCGGTTTGGTGGCACGCGAGCAAATGGTCGGTCCATGGCAAGTGCCGGTGGCCGATGTCGCCGTGACCTTGGCCGGTTATGAAACCTATTGCGGTGAAGCCTTTGCCATAGGTGAAAAAGCCCCGCTGGCCTTGATAGACGCGCCGGCATCGGGACGCATGGCCATAGGTGAAGCGCTGACCAATATGGCCGCCTGCTTGGTAGACGACATCAGCGAATTGAAATTGTCGGCCAACTGGATGGCGCCAGCCGGCCACGCCGGCGAAGATGCTGCCCTGTACGCCACTGTAAAAGCCGTGGGCATGGCATTGTGCCCGGAATTAGGCATCAGCATACCGGTCGGCAAAGACTCCATGAGCATGAAAACCGTGTGGCAAGAAAACGGCCAAGATAAAGCCGTGACCTCGCCTATTTCCTTGGTGGTGACGGCGTTTGCCGCCACGCCGGATGCACGCAAAACCTTGACTCCGCAATTGCAAACCGACGGCGATACTAAGTTAATCTTAATTGACTTGGGTGCCGGTAAAAATCGCATGGGCGGTTCCAGTTTGGCGCAAGTTTATGGCGCGCTGGGTAACGAGGCGCCGGATGTGGACGATGCCGCGCAATTGAAGCATTTTTTCAACAGCATACAAGCCTTGAATGCGGCCGGTAAATTGCTGGCTTACCACGATAGATCCGACGGTGGTTTATTCACTACCCTAGTGGAAATGGCTTTTGCCGGACATTGCGGCTTAGAAATCGATGTGTCTGCTTTGCCAGGCGACATCGCCAGTATTTTATACAACGAAGAATTGGGTGCCGTTATCCAAGTGCCCGCCAATCAAGCGACGGCGATTGCCGCGCAGTTTAATGGCTTGGCCCATGTCATAGGCGAGGTGGTGCAGGGCGACCTCGTAGCGATAAAGCAGCGCGGTAAAGCCGTGTTCAGCGACAGCCGTGTTAACTTGCACCGCATGTGGTCGGAAACCACTTACCGCATGCAAAAACTGCGTGACAACCCGGTGTGTGCGCAACAAGAGTACGACAAGATTTTAGACGTGAACAACCGTGGCTTATTTAGCGAATTAAGCTTTGATGTGAACGACAACGTGGCCGCACCTTATATCAATGCGGGTGCGCGTCCAAAAATGGCGATTTTGCGTGAGCAAGGTGTTAACGGACAGGTGGAAATGGCCGCCTCGTTTGATAGAGCCGGCTTTGCTACGTTTGATGTGCACATGAGTGACGTGATTGCCGGTCGAGTGAGCTTGGCTGATTTTGCTGGCTTTGTGGCTTGCGGCGGCTTCTCTTACGGTGACGTCTTAGGTGCCGGCGAAGGTTGGGCCAAGTCCATTCTTTTTAATGCCCGTGCTCGCGATGAGTTCTCGGCCTTTTTTGCCCGTTCCGACAGCTTTGCCTTGGGCGTGTGTAACGGTTGCCAGATGATGAGTAATTTGCGCGAGTTAATTCCAGGTGCCGCCCATTGGCCGCATTTTGTGCGCAACCAATCCGAGCAGTTTGAAGCGCGCTTGGCCATGGCGGCGGCGCGCTGGCGGTGGCGGCCGCCGACTACGCTCTGCTGCGCCGCCACTGGCTGCGGCGCCTGTCTGCGCTGCTCACCTCACCTGCCTTTGGCCTCGCGGCGGGCAGCTGCGCCGCCGCCGCCGAGGCGGGCGCCGCTCTGTCGCTTGCGGCGAATTTGCAGCGCCTTCTCGCAGGCGTGCTTGTGCTTCGCGCAGAGCTGGAGGCGCCCGCGGCGGCGGCGGCGGTGGCGGTGGCGGCGGCAGGTGCGCGTGGCGGTCAGTCGTCGACGGTGCCGCCGCCCGCTCCACCGCCGCCCCTGCTTGCAGCCCGCCACCTCCCTCCGCTGCGCGCACGCGTCGGCGCGTCGGCTCTGCCGACCATCTACGCGCGCGCCGGAGACGGTGCGGGCGCCATCTCGCCCCTTAACTGGCTCGCCGCGCAGCCCGCGCCGCTGTACGGCCCGCGCGACGCCGGCGCCGAGCCGCGCCTTTCGCTTCTGCCGTCGCTGCCGACGCCGCACCTCCTCCTAGTCGCTGCCATGGCGCACATAGAGCTGCGCGACCGGCACCGCGGCGGCGGCGGCGGTGGCGGCGCTGCGGACATCGCGGAGCCGCCGCCGCCCTCCCTCGCAGCGCTGTGGGCGGAAGCCATGTCGCTACGCGTCGCCGACACGGTGAACGTCGTGGAGCGCGACGAGGCCGGCAATGCCGTCGTGCAGGCCATCGCGACGGACGACGCCGCGACCTTTTGCGTCTGCCGCCGCACGTGGGCGCAGGACTCGTCCGATGCGCTGCGCTGCGATGGCTGCGGCGACTGGTTCCACATCGCCTGCCTCTCGCTCAAAATCTGCGACAACCCCGTGCACACGCCCGGCTACAGCGCCGAGATGCTGGACGAGGTCATCCTCGCGTGCCTCGTCTCGCCGGACGGGGAGCACCTCGGTGTGCGAGACACGTCCTTCGCCTGCCCCGCGTGCTCCGGCACGCGCTACGGCGCATGCCGCGAGCGCGCGTGAGGGCGAGCGGGGGGCGGAGGGCGGGCGGGTAATCGCGCGGCACACAGCGCTGTTTCCGCATTTGTGATTTGTTCTTCGTCAATATTTTTAATACACTATAATGTTCAACACGATGCCCCTACAACGAACGCATGGAAGCATGTGTACTCCGCCCAAGACTAGCTTGCTGCCCACAGGTTCGTTACACCATCTTTTGCGCCGCTGGCGAGGAAGATAGATGGCGCGAGAGCTGCGACGCCGCTGCTGCTCCCACCACCTGAATCGTAGTAGCCGGCGTCGACGTTTTGATGCGCGGTAGCAGCACACCACGTCGACGGCGAGCCCTCCGTCGAAAAAAGGCGCATGCCTGCTACATGTGGCGGCCGCTCCGCGTCGTCGTCGAAGGGTCCACCGCGCAGCACGGCGTCAATACCGTCATCCTCCCAGTCGCCGAGACCGCGGCTGACATGAGCAGCGGACGCAGCTGCAGATGCGCAGATTAGCGGCGCGTAAACGTCCTCTCTGCCACCCTTCACATGCGTATCGCTGCAAGCAGGCTCGCGCGCGCCCCGTCGCACGACGCTCCGTAGCACGGCGGGCCATGCCGCCACTGCATATGCCGTCGCTTCATGTGCGCGTAGCGAAAGAAGCGGTGACGGCAGCGGTGCGGCAGCATCGAGCGCCGAGCTCGCATGCGTGCATGCAGACTGCGGCTGCGCATGCGGCAAAGGCGCGATGCGAACGACGCCATCCCAGCCCGCACTCACGCCGCAGTGTTGCACAATTGCATGTGCGTTGGAGGGCGGCTTGATCGATGATGCAGTGGCATCGTAGCACGACAGCAAAAGGATGCATGTTGCGGAGGTCCCAGGCAGCGGTAGTGGAATGCGGTGCTGCACGCGACCACAACCCTACAACGAGGAAAAAATAGAAAGAAGAGGAGGGGTGTTGCACTACTCAAGAAAAAGATTTCTCGGGGGGGGGGGGGGTCCGCGGGAGTCG
>CAITSH010000259.1 GCA_903895005.1 uncultured Pseudomonadota bacterium | reverse complement strand
TTTATTCCGGGCAGCCACAAGCTCGGTGTGGTGGATGCGAAACACGACCTTTCGACGACCAGCTATCCGTTGTGGACCGTCGAGAATGACACCATCAGCAAGTTGGTGGGCCGCGGCGGGATCGTTTCGCCCAAGGGCCCCGCAGGCTCGATGATCCTGTTCCACTCCTGCCTTATGCACGCCTCGACCTCCAATCTCTCACCCTGGAACCGTGTAAGCGTCTATCTGAGTCTTTGTGCGATCTCCAACCATATACGCCGTTTCAAGCGTCCGGAATACATTGCCCATCGCGACTTCACGCCCATCACCTGTCTTCCCGATGATTGTCTGCTCAAGCCCTATCCGGTGGATCTGCCATGGCAGCACGGCACCCCGGAAGCCGCGCTTAAGAGTGCGCTGGCGGCGTAAAATTCAACCAATAGGCTGGAAACCCCCGCCTGGTGAGGGTTTCCGGGTGGTGCTGCAACGCATCGAGGTGTCAAAATGAATCTTTACAGCAAGCTGCAACAACGCGCCGCACAAGGCAAACCGCTGCGCGTCGGATTGATCGGCGCGGGAAAATTCGGTGCCATGTACCTGGCGCAGGTGCCCAAGACGCCGGGACTGCATCTGGTGGGTATAGCCGACCTGATGCCCGCGGCTGCCCAAACAAACCTTGAGCGCGTTGGCTGGAAGCCGGCGCAATGGTCGGCGAGTTCTCTCGATGATGCCTTGTCCAGGGGCAACACCCACTTGGGGGATGATTGGCAGGCGCTGGTGCGTCATCCCGGAGTGGACATCATTGTCGAATGCACCGGTAATCCGATCGCCGCTGTTGAGCATTGCCTGTTCGCCTTCGCCAATGGCAAGCACGTGGTCAACGTCACCGTCGAGGCGGATGCATTCTGCGGCCCGCTACTGGCACGAAAGGCGGCATCCGCAGGTGTGGTTTACAGCCTTGCCTATGGTGACCAGCCGGCGTTAATTTGCGAGCTCGTCGATTGGGCGCGCGCGGCGGGGTTCCCTGTTGTTGCAGCGGGTCGCGGCCACAAGTGGCTGCCGCATTTCGCGCAGTCGACACCGGAAACGGTCTGGGGTCATTACGGACTCACCCCGGAGGTCGCCAAGACCGGCGGCCTCAATCCGAAAATGTTCAATTCCTTTCTCGACGGTTCCAAGCCGGCGATTGAAAGCACCGCGGTATGCAATGCCACGGGTCTGGTCGCGCCGCCCGACGGGCTTACTTACCCGGCTGCATCGGTCGATGACATTCCGTTTGTCTGCAGGCCGATCAGCGAGGGCGGCGTGTTGCACCAGAAAGGCCAGGTCGAAGTCATCTCGTCGCTGGAAAAAGACGGACGGGTGATCCCGTATGACATCCGTTTTGGCGTCTTCGTTGTATTCGAGGGGGACACCGAGTACATCCGCAACTGCTTCAAGGAATACATGGTGCGCACCGACCCCTCGGGCCGGTATGCCTGCCTCTATAAACGCTGGCACCTTATCGGCCTGGAAGTGGGCATCTCGGTGGCGTCGGTCGGGCTGCGCGGAGAATCCACCGGTGCCGCGACCTGCTTTAACGCCGATGTTGTCGCCACCGCCAAGCGTGATCTCATGGCTGGCGAAATGCTTGATGGCGAGGGCGGGTACACCGTGCACGGCAAGCTGTTCCAGTCGCGCAAATCCATCGCCTGCGGCGGCCTGCCGCTGGGACTGGCGCATGAGGTCAAATTGCTGCGCCCCGTCAAACAAGGGCAGTCTCTGACCTGGGCCGATGTCGCCATGGATGAAACGCTGCCGGCCTACAAGGTGCGCCGCGACATGGAGGCCTTATTTGCGAATGAACTCGGCGTGGTGCGCGCCGCCTGAGGCGCGGTTTCGCGAAGGGCTCTAGCCTTTCTGGTTCTTTGATGGGGCGGCCTTTGCCGCCGCCGCTTTTGCCGCGTCGGCAGCCACGGACACCGCGATCATCGTGCCGCGGGAATCAGGTGTTTCGAGGCTGATACGTCCCAGTGCGCCGCTGCGGTAATCGGCCAGCAGGGCCAACGCCGCCTTCTCAAAGTCCGGACCCACTCCTTTCAGGAGGTAGCCGCGTTTTCTCGCTATGGCCTCGATCAACGCGACACCGTCTCGCGCGCTGCTGTCTGTTGTATTCACATCCGACGGGAAACCGTAGCGCTCGGACAGCGCCTGCGGATAGCGCAGCAGCAGAAGGTCGGCGAGGAACAGCGCAACTTCCGAATCGATGTAGGCGCCGGTACCCACCATGTTGCTCGCCGCCAGCATCAGGCCATCGCTCTCGTGCTTTATGCGCGGCCACATCAGGCCCGGTGTGTCGGTGAGCCATGCCGTGCTCGACAGGTCATAGCGATGCAGCAATTTCGTCACGGCCGGTTCGTCGCCTACCTTTGCCGTGCGCTTTCTCATCAAGGCGTTGATCAGGGTCGACTTGCCCACGTTGGGTACGCCCATGATCATCATACGCAAGGCCTTGAGCTTGCCGGTCCGGTGGGGCGCCAGTGCCTGCGCCTCGATGAGTACCTTTGCCGCATCGCCGGGTTTTTTGCAGGAAATGGCGATGGCGCGGGTATTTTTTTGTGCGTTGTAAAAATCCAGCCATTCGCGCGTTACAGCGAGGTCGGCGGCGTCGGCCTTGTTGAGAACGCGCAGGCAGGGGCGCTGGCGGTGTTCACGCATGGTCTGGATGACCGGGTTGGAGCTGGCCATCGGGCAGCGCGCGTCGAGTACCTCGATGACGAGGTCGTGGTCTGCGAGGGCCTTCTTGGCCTTGTCGACGGCCTTGACCATGTGACCCGGGAACCAGTTGATTGACATACTCGAAAACTCTCTTGCTGGAGTGCTGAAGATGGCTTTGACTTCCGTTCAGCTTAACAGGCAGCTGTCTGGGGCGCGCCCGACCTTACCACAGCGACGCGGCGGTCACCGGAGCGGGTTTGTAAATCATCGTGGTGGTGAAGCGAAATAGCACAATGGCATGGCTGGGCGTGCCTGTTCGGGTAAAATCCGCACTATCGGGTACGCGGCTAGCCATTACAAAAAGAAGCCGACCCGCAAGTTCGACATTTCGCCCGGTTTGACGCCGGCGCCGGATATGCGACACACCAACATTGAGGAGATCCACGATGAAGATTGGCAAACTTGGTCAGCTGGCGCGCTTTGTCGCCGCTGCGGCGATGCTGGTTGCGTCCGGGCAGCTTGCGGCGCAAACCTACCCGACCAAACCGGTGAAATTGATCGTGACCTATCCGCCAGGCGGTAGTTCGGATCTGATGTCGCGCATCGTCGGGCAAAAACTTTCCGAACTGTGGGGCCAGCAGGTGATCGTCGAGAGCAAACCGGGCGCCGCCGGTTCCATCGGGATGGAGTTCGCCGCGCGCCAGGCCCCCGATGGTTACAGCTTCGTGGTTGGTAATATCGGACCGGCGGCGGTGAATCCGCTGCTCTCTAAAGTCCCCTACGACATGGAGAAAGACTTTGTGCCGATTTCGCTGGTGGCGACCGGCCCCAATGTTCTGGTCATAAACCCAAGCGTCAACGTCAAGTCGGCGGCCGAACTCGCCGCGCTTGCGAGGGCGGATGCCAACAAGCTCAACTATGGCACCAGTGGTCCGGGCAGCCTTTCGCACCTTGCCGGGGAAATGTTCAAGATCATTACCAAGGTGTCTGCGGTGGAAGTGCCCTACAAGGGCGGTATCCTCGGTGTCCAGGATCTGGTTGCCGGCCATATCCAGTACATTTTTTCGGACTCCCTGCCGGCGATGGCCTTCATCAAGTCGGGTCGGATTCGCGCGCTATGCGTTACCGGCGCAGAGCGGTATTCGATCCTGCCTGAGCTGCCGCCTTGTGCCGAATCGGTTCCCGGACTGGTCGGGGTCAACTGGTGGGGTATCTTCATGCCCGCAGGTACCCCGAAGCCCATCCTCGACAAGTTTCACGCTGATTTGATGAAGGTCATGCAGGATGCAGACCTGAAGAAAAAGTTCGCGGATCTGGGCGTTGAGGCGGTGTCGGGTACGCCGGAGCAACTGGGTACTTTCGTCAAGTCCGAAATGGCCAAGTACGGCAAGTTGATCAAGGAAGCCAACATCAAGGTCAACTGACCGGCCAATTGATCTTTGACGCGGGCATCATGCCCGTGCGTAAATGAAAATCGGCACGCAGACGTGCCGATTTTCATTTCAACGGAGCAAAAGCACGTGAAAACGCCTGCAACACCCAGCGCGATCGCGACGGTGGCCGTCATTGGCGGCGGACCCGCAGGACTGATGGCGGCGGAGGTGCTGAGCCGCAATGGTGTGCAGGTGGACTTGTACGACGCCATGCCGTCGGTTGGTCGCAAATTCCTGCTGGCGGGCAAGGGCGGCATGAACCTGACCCACTCGGAAAGCGCCGAAGCGTTCGTCACGCGATACGGGGATCGCCAGGCCCAAGTCGGGAAATGGCTAGGGGAATTCGATCCGACTGCTTTGCGCGCGTGGGTTCACGAACTCGGTGTTGAGACGTTCGTCGGTACTTCAGGCCGGGTGTTCCCGGTAAGCATGAAAGCCGCGCCGCTGTTACGGGCTTGGCTGCACCGGCTGCGCGCGGGGGGCGTGCGCTTTCACGTGCGACATCGCTGGCTGGGCTGGGAAGCGGGCGCGGCGGAGGGTACGGGCGGCTTGCGTTTCGACACGCCGCTTGGTGAAACCATCGTGCGGGCAGACGCGACCGTGCTTGCGCTGGGGGGGGCGAGCTGGTCCCGCCTCGGGTCGGACGGTGCGTGGGTGCCCCTACTGGAGGGGGGCGGCATCGCGGTATCTCCGTTGCGGCCGTCCAATAGCGGCTTTGACGTCGCCAAAGCGTGGAGCGAATATTTTCGCGAGCGATATGTGGGCCGACCGGTCAAGCCGGTCGTGGTTGCGATGACGGGCGCAGACGGGCAGGTACATACGCGCCGCGGCGAATTTGTCGTGTCCGAATACGGGGTGGAGGGCGGACTTGTGTATGCATTGTCGGCGGCGCTGCGTGATGAAATCGCGACCAGCGGCAGCGCGACGGTCCATCTGGACCTGGCTCCCGACTGGTCTGCCCAGCGCCTGTCTGCCGCGCTTGTGCATCCGCGCGGTTCGCGCTCCATTTCCAGCCACTTGCAAAGCCGTACTGGAATTACCGGCGTAAGGGCCGGCTTGTTGCGTGAGCTGGCAAGCAAGGAGTGCTTTCAAGATATGAACTATCTAGCCAATATAATCAAGGCGTTACCACTTACGCTCAGCGCGACGCGCCCGATTGACGAAGCCATCAGTAGCGCCGGAGGGGTTAAATTCGATGCATTTGATGAAAATCAGATGCTCAAGTCGATTCCGGGGGTATTTTGTGCCGGTGAAATGCTGGATTGGGAAGCGCCGACCGGCGGGTATTTGCTAAGTGCTTGTTTTTCAAGTGGACATGCTGCCGGCTCGGGGGTGGTTTTGTGGCTGCGGCGTTCATAGGCTGTAGAATGCGGCCTTCCGTGAATCGGGCTCGGGCTGTTTTCGAGGCCGGAGCCTGGTAGTTCCGGGCTGGAAATGTCCGGCCGGCGACATCTGTCTTACCAAAACCAATACAGGACAACATGGCAACAAAGAAATACGACGAAGCATCGGTCACCAAGCTGCGTGGCATCGAGCCGGTGCAGCGACTGCCGGGAATGTATACCCGCACCACCGATCCCACACACATCATTCAGGAAGCGATCGATAACGCGGCCGACGAAGCCTTCGGCGGACACGCCACGCGCATTGACGTCAGCTGCCATCGCGACGGTTCGGTCAGCGTTTCAGACAACGGGCGAGGCATCCCGGTCGGCATGCACCCTGAGGAAAAAATCCCTACGGTTCAACTGGTGTTCACCGAGTTGCACGCGGGCGCGAAATTCTCGAAGACCGAGGCCGATGCAGCCTACAAATTTTCTGGCGGCCTGCATGGTGTCGGCGTATCGGTGACCAATGCGCTCGCCACCCGCCTTGAGGTCGAGGTGCGCCGTGAGGGCGGCATACACAAGATGGCCTTTGCCGACGGTGTCGTCGCAGAAAAACTCAAGCGCACCGGTGTAACGGCAAAAAACGAGACCGGCACGCTGTTGCGCATCTGGCCGAACAAAAAATACTTCGACAGCGGCAAGGTGTCG
>CAITSH010000258.1 GCA_903895005.1 uncultured Pseudomonadota bacterium | reverse complement strand
CTGTGTGACGACAAAACCCGCAACGCGCGGGCGGCAAATCAGGTGCGGCACGACCGGCGCGCCAGGGCGATCAGGTCGAGGCCGAAGAGGGCGTCGAAGCGGCCGGAGCAGCGGCGGGCGCCGCGGCGCTTTCGCTTTTCGCCGGCGCCGCCGGTTCGGACTTGGACGCATCGTCGGACTTGGACGCGGGCTTCGCATCGTCGCCCTTGGCGTCGGCGGACACCGCAGGCACCGTCTTGGCACCGCCCCCCTTGAAGTCGGTCACGTACCAGCCGGTCCCCTTTAACTGGAAACCGGCGGCGGTCAGCATTTTTTTATAGCTGGATTTGCCGCACTCGGGGCATTCGGTCAGCAGGGGGTCGCTCACCTTCTGGAGGTGATCCTTCTGGAACCCGCATTCGGCACAACGGTAAGCGTAGATTGGCATGTCGGCCTCGGCCAAATCCAAAATCCAAGATTATAACGGAAAATACCCCTAACCCTCGGGAATATCAGGGGATTGTCAGGGGGAATCGGGCCGCTCGGGGAATTCCCAAGTCGCGGTGAAGGCCCGCCGGCGGCCGGCTCAGCGTGACGGGCGCAGGAAATCGGCAAACTCGGCGATGTCCTCGGGGAACAACTCGCCCATCTCCTGGCGCGCCAGCCGGCCGTCGCGGCCGATGATGTAGGTCACCGGCAGGCCGCGCAGGCGCCCGAAGACGCGATTAATCTCGGCTGTAGCCATGCCGGCACGCATGTTGAAGCCGCGTTCACGCAGCGCATCGACCGCCTCGCGTTCGGTCTTGTCGATGGACAGCATGATGACTTCCAGGCCCCGTGCCTTGTTGGCGTCATACAGCTTTTGCAGGTGCGGCATGGTGTTTTTGCAAAACGGGCACCACGAAGCCCAGTACTCGAGCACCACCACCTTGCCCTTGAGATCGGCGGCGCGCAACACGCTGCCGTCGTGCAGCGTGATGTCGGGCAGCGCGACAGGATCGCCCACTTTAAGCGCATGCGCGACACTCGCGGCCAAAAACAACACGACTGACAGCAGGCAATTTACGATGAGGCGCGTCATGTCCGGGACATTCCCTTGTTGCCATCCATACCGGTGATGCTCGGCAGGTTGAGGACAGGCGTTTTGATGGTCTTTTTGTCGCGCAGGTAGCTGCCCACCACGTCCCAGATCGGCTCTCCCTTCGCCCCCTCGGCCACCGGCGCCCAGCCGGCAACCTTGTAATTCTTGCCCGCCTCGATCGGCGTATCACCCAGGCGCATGTCACTGATGCGCTCGCCGATTTTTGCCAGCGGATTGCAGGTGTAGCGCATGCCGCCCACGCGCACCATGTCACCGCCTTGCTGGTAGTAGGGGTCTGGGTTGAACAGGTTGTCGGCGACATCCTCGAGCACGGTCTTGATCGTCTCGCCGCTCATTTCGCTGAGCGTAGTGTAAGGGTAAGTGATGGCGGTCTGGTCCATCAGGTGTTCATAGGTGATGACCTGTCCGGGCAGGATGCTCGTCCCCCAGCGAAAGCCGGGCGAGAACGCAATCTCCGCCCCTTTTACCGCCATAAGTGCATCGAGTATGACCTGGTCAAAGGAACCGTTGAAATTACCGCGCCGGTACAGCAGGCCCTCGCTTACAGCGAGCTTCTCGGCCAGCTTTGCCGCGTAGGGTGCGCGCTGCGCTTCGATCAGCGCAGCCATGTCACGGTCGGGCGTCAACAGGTTGGCAAACACCGGCAAGAGCTTGTAGCGCCAGGCTGCGATCTTGCCGGCCTTTACATCCAGGTCGAGCACAGCAATAAATTTGCCGTTGGACCCCGCGTTGGTCACCAGCGTCTGGCCGCCGGAATTTTTTACTGCAAGCGGCGCGGGCACGCCGTCGTGGGTGTGCCCGCCCATGATGACGTCGATGCCCGTCACGCGCGAAGCGAGCTTCACGTCAACGTCCATGCCATTGTGTGACAACAGCACCACCACTTGCGCCCCTTTGGCGCGCGCCTCCTCGACCTGCTTTTGCAGGCGCTCTTCCTGGATGCCGAACTTCCAGTCGGCGACCATGTAACGCGGGTTGGCAATAGGCGTGTAGGGGAAGGCCTGTCCGATCACCGCCACCGGCACGCCGCCCAACTCACGCATGGTCCATGGCTTGAACACCGGGTCGCCAAAATCGTTGGTCTCCACGTTTTGCGCGAGAAATTCTATTTTGCCGAGTTCTTTCCCGACAATATCCTTGACGCGGTCCTGGCCGTAGGTGAATTCCCAATGCGCCGTCATCAGGTCGACCCCGAGCAGTTTCTGAGCGGCAATCATGTCGCGCCCCTGCGTCCACAGCGCGGTGCCCGAACCCTGCCAGGTATCGCCACCATCAAGCAGCAAAGACGCCGGGCGCGATGCCCTGAGTTGCTTTACCAGCGTCGCAAGGTGTGCGAATCCGCCGACCTTGCCGTAAACGCGCGCGGCCCTGGTGAAATCGAGGTAGGTAAAGGCATGGGCTTCACGCGAACCGGGCTTGAAGCCAAATTCCTTGAGCAGCGATTCGCCCACCAGATGCGGCGCGCGATCGGCGCTGCCGGCGATACCAAGGTTGAAGCTGGGCTCGCGAAAATACGTCGGGAGCAGCTGCGCATGGCAGTCGGTGAAGTGCAGCAGCGAAACATTGCCAAAGCGCGGCAGGTCGTAAAAACTGCGGCGTTGCTGCGCGCCCGCCGCCAGCGGCAGGCCGGCGGCAGAAGCCAGCGCAAGGACTCGGAGAAATTCGCGGCGGGACAGCAATGTGGCCTTCCCTTCTTGCGGGTCAAACGCGAGAGGTCGATCCGGGCAGGTCGATCCGGGCAGGCCGCCCGCTTGACGCCTTCATGACGCCTATTGGTTGACGGGAGATGCGGGATCCAGCAACAACGCGGTGATATCGGCCATTTGCGCTTCAGTCAGGATTTTGCTGTGCCCGAAACGCGGCATGTTTGAACAAGCCGAAAAGGCGTTCGAGTTGAAAATCTTGCCGTAGGTGTATTTCTGTATCGCCTCGGAACTGCCGCGCAGCTTGCCGAACTGGTAAAGGCTGGGCCCAATATTGCCGTAGGACAATTCCTGCTTGGACATCTGGTGGCAGGCGTAGCAATTGGCGCCGACCGGTGCGGTAGGGCCGTCCGAAAACTGGAAGCCTGTGCCGGTCTGGGCAACACGTTCGCCCGCCGCCCAGTTACCCATCAGCTTGGCCGGGTATTTGATCGCTGCAAACTGCGCCTTCTCAATCTTGTCGGCCACGTCTTTGGGAATCGGTTGGCCGGGGTGGTACTTGCTGCAAAGGGCCTGCACCTCATCCTGGTCAAGGCGGGCCAGGGATGCCTGCCCCTGCGCCAGGAACGAGGACTTCATCATTTCGACGGCACGCCGCTCGGCTTCGTTGTCGGTAAGCGATGTGGCACACCCTGCGAAAAATACAAGCACGCCGGAACCGAGCAGGACAATTCTGGATGTTAAAGAAATCATGGCGTGCTCCGGGTCAGCGCTTCAGGGCCGGCGCGGCAAAGACGCCGCCGTTGGCATTGCGGGCAAGAAACATCGTCAGCGCGATGGACGCATCCGAGGTGAAATCGAGATTCGGGAAACGCTGCTGCCTGAAGCAGTCATTCAGGCGCCATTGCATGGTGCGCACGGTACTCTGCGAAACGCGGTAGGCCGGCCACGTGGTGTAGGCGCGCTGCGCGTCCTTCTGGCTGGTCAGATTAGGCAGATCCTGCAACCGGATGCGCTTGCTGTCCTCGCCATGGCAGGTGGCGCAGGAGAAATCGTGCGGACCCGCGCGGTAAAAAAACATCTTTTCACCGATCTGGTACATCTCGCGTTCCCTGGCGTTAGACATCGAAACGTTCATCCTGGAACCCTTGGACTCTGAGGTTACGAACGCGACTATCGATTCCATATCGGAGGTGCGGTCGGCATTGGAATATGGGTTGCGCTTCGCGTCCTCAAGCTTGATCCCCTGCAGGGTCACCATGCAATGCACAATGCGCGTTTCCAGATCCATGACGCGGTCGGCGTCCTTGAAATATCGCGGCAGTTCGACGTAGGCGTCCTTGACTACGCCCGGCCCCCTGCCCAGGTCGCATTGCTCGAGCGACACTTTCTTCGGGCCGCGCTTTTGTTTCCAGATGTCCTCGCCCTTGGCCTCAAACAGTTCTGCGGGGTTGCCGTCTGCGATCATCTGGCGGTAACGCTCGATTTCCTGCTGGGTGTTCTGCGCGCCGGCGGATCCCCAACACAGTGACAGTACCGCGGCGACAGCCATGAGCGGCTTGAGCATGTTTCCTCCTGGGTGACCCGGTTGACCTGTGTTGGTCCGGGCGCGACCCTGGGGTCGCTGGTTGGCGCTGGTTCGAAGTTTCTGCAACGACACGATCTCGACTGACTAGCCGGTGATTGTCGCCTCATCGGTGCGCTTGTCGCCCTTGTTGTCGGTCCAGGTGATGACAACCTTTTCACCCGGCTTGCCGCCCTTGAATCGGAACGACAAAAACGGATTGGTCGAGACAGCGGGTCCCCACTGCGCCGACAATACAGTTTTGCCGTTGTGCGTGGCCGAAACGTTTTGGATGAAGTGCGCGGGGATGGTGGCGCCTTTGGCATCCTTGCGCTGCCCGGTTTCCATGGTGTGGCTCATCAAGGCCTTCACTTCAACCTTGTCGCCCAGCATTGCTGCGCGGATTTTCATTGGTTCTGCCATGTCGTGCTCCTTAGCGTGTTCTTCCGTGTTCCGCGAGCGGTATCAACCGCGGCGGCCGTACCCCAAGATTGCGCTCAGCCCCCGCATCCGCCGAGGGTGACTTTGATTTCCTTGACCGCGCTGTAGTACTTGCCGTCGGCCTTGACCACCGCATACACGTTGGAACTCTGTCCCATCTTGACGCGCGTCTGCACAAACGGGTCGGTGCCATCAAGAATGTCAAACGATGCAGCCAGGGTGTTCGGGTTCTTTTCGACCAGGATCGAAATGGACTGCGTCTTGGCCAGGTTGCTGGTCACGGAAATCGGCACCACCATGCCGTTCTCGGCAATGTCCGGTGCCGTGATCTGGATGTCCTTGCTGTCGGCCGTCGCCCCACCGCCCATTGCCTTGACCGTATCAGCGATCGTCTTGGTCGAAAACGCAGCGTTATTCCAGTCGGCGGCGAGCGCGTCCTGGGGTCGGATCAGACCGGCGACAATCGCCACTGCCATCACGGCCATGCCGCCGCCCGCCTTCATTAACTGCCTGCGCTGATTATTCGGCTGATTGTGTGGTTGATTGTTCATGCGTCATGCCCTCCGGAATCTAAAATGCTGAACAGAATGAGAATTTTCGGGATTATACCCGCGCGCGCCGCCCCTAACAAATAACCGGCCACGCTTAGCAAATGCATTTTGACCTCCTTAGTTTTGGGCGGTTGAGGACAAAATCCAGCGCACCATTGCGCGCAGGGCCTCCGCGCCCACCTCGGCGTGGGGCGGCATGGGCACATTGCCCCAGACACCGCTGCCGCCTTCCTTGACCTTGCTGACCAGCCGGGATTCCGCGCCGGCGTCATTTTTATAGCGCGAGGCGATTTCAATAAAAGAAGGCCCGACGATGCGTTTGTCGACCCCGTGGCACCCCAGGCAATTACTGCCACTCAGCATGGTTCGCGCATCCGCACCGGCCGTGGTCGTACCCGGGGAAGCGTCGGACCTCAAGGTGACCGCGCCGCGCACCGGGCCGACGAGGCGATTCTGCGCCGCCAGGTTGCCGTGCGCATCGCGCGCGTAGTCGGGAATCGATGATGCGATTTGAACCGCACCGGATTTGCCGATGGAACAATTTCGCATACACGGGGTGCTTTTGACATCCGGCCGCCCTTCCACGTCCCAAAGTCCGTGCCGGCGGGTCATCCCGTTGCGATTCGGAACGCGCAGTTGCACTTCGCCGATATTTTTGTCCGACAACACAAACCGGTCGGGCAGGATCTCGCCGAGATTGAGAATGTAGGCGGTGACCGCATAGACCTCCTCGACACTAAGGGTCTTGGGCGCGTTCCAGGGCATGGCGCGGTTGATGTAGTCCCATAACGTGGCAATGGATGAGAGTTTCATCAGCGTCGTGCGCTGTAATTCTGGCTTGGTCACAAGGGCGGCGACACGTCCTCGGCTCACATCATCTGGCGTCACGCCCCCCACGACGGGCGTGAAAAATTCGTTCGACTCCCCAAACACGCCGTGACAGGACGCGCATTTGTCTTCCCAGACGGCCTGCCCTTTTTCAACACTGCCCGAGCCAGGTGGCAGGCCCTTGAAGTCGGGACGCACGTCGGTATCCCATGCACGCACCTCCTCCGGCGTGGCGATTCGGCCTATACCGGGAAACTTTCCGGACTGCGCCGATGCGGCGGTCGCACCGAGCCCAAGGGTCAGGGTCAGGGTCAAAGCCAGCGTCAGCACCACGGCCAGGTTCGACGTCACTGCGGCCTTAGCCCAGCTGAACATTTTCCACCTCGCCGGTCGCGTTCACTCGCCAGGACTGAATGGCGTTGTTGTGATAAATCGACCGCGTACCGCGGACCGCCCGCAGTTGGCGTGACTGCGGCTGCACGTAACCGGTACTGTCGAGTGCACGCGACTGCAAAATCGCCGGACTTCCATCCCAAATCCATGGCAGGTTGAATCGCGTAAGGCATTTGTCCAGTACCGGCGATTCCAGGCGCGCACGCTGCCAGTTGCGCCCACCGTCAAGCGATACGTCGACGCGCCTGATCTTGCCGCGCCCCGACCAGGCGAGCCCGGTGACGTTGTAATACCCCTTCCCGATCAGCTTCTGCCCGCCCGAGGGCGAGGTGATCACGGACTTGCATTCCTGGATCGAGGTGAACTGGCGGTGTACGCCGTCGGGCATGAGGTCGATATAGTGCATTGCCTCCTCTCGCGTAAACCAGGGCTGGTCGCCGACCTCGAGGCGGCGCAGCCATTTGACCCAGGACACGCCCTGCACCCCCGGCACCACCAGGCGCAAGGGATAACCGTTTTCCGGGCGCAGCATTTCACCGTTCATGGCCCAGGCCACCATCACGTCATCGAGCGCGCGTTCGATTGCAATAGTGCGTGTCAGTCCCGCGCCGTCGCCGCCCTCGGCCAGGACGTACCTGCCGTTTTTCCGGTCGAAGCCGCAGTCATCGAGCAACACCGACAGCGGCACGCCGGTGAATTCGCAACACGACAACATGCCGTGGGTGTACTGCACCGTGGGCACCGCGACATTGGCCCATTCCATGCCGCTGTTGGCGCCACACTCGATGAAATGCATGCGCGACACAGCGGGCAGGCGCATCAGGTCGTCCATGGTGTAGACGCGCGGCGCCCTGACCAATCCGTTGATCATCAGGCGGTGTTGGGCCGGGTCGATGTCCTGCCACCCTTGGTGATGACGCTCGAAATGCAGGCCGTTGGGCGTGATGATGCCGAAAAAGCCCTGCAGCGGCGCAAATGAAACGGATGCGGCCGAGACACGCGTCAAGCCCGGGCTCTCGCGCCTCGCCAGGTTCTGCTCATGCGTCGAAGGTTGCCCGTAGCCGCGCGCTGCGACCGGCTGACCAAGCGAGGTACTGAACGCGGAGGGCTTGAGAATCGCCTCTTCGCCGCCTGCGGCGCGCAAAGCCACGGGTGCCGCCGCGATACCGGCCGCGGCCGCTAGAAAACCGGCCTTCAGAAACTCGCGGCGTCCCGCCTGCACGGCCGCGATCTCATCGGGGCCAAGAAAATTTTCCGGAGCGCGAACAAGGCGACCGGGTGGGCTTTTTGATCGCATCAGGTCCATCCAAACCGTCGGGCGGGAAAGTGCAAACCTTTCACGCTCGCTTCCTCCTGTGTACTTGGCCTGGCTTATTGGCCTTTACGTCCGGGACGTCTGGGCAAACGGCAAGCCTGCGGAATGTGTGATGCCAAGGTCGCTAAGGTGACCTCGTCTCTTTCATATTCGTATATTAGTAAATAATAATTTAATAAGTAAAGCCGCAGCGCAACATCCCCTTGCTGGCATATAGCGGTCAGCCTGGCTGCAGGTCCAGAATGGCCTGCCTGAGCGAGCCGTCCTGGGGATCAGACTGGATGCGAAAACCGAGTTCAAGCGCGAGTTTGAGCATGCGATCGTTGCTCGCCATGATGTGCCCCATCATCACCCGCAGTCCACGCTCGCGCGCAACGGCAATCAGTGCCTCGAGCATGACCCGGGCGAGGCCGCGGCCCTGCCAGCGGTCGCTGACCACGACTGCGAATTCGCATGAGGCACCGTCGGGATTGGTCGCGTAACGCCCGACTGCAATCTCCACCTCGGCGTCATCCCGCTTTATGGTGGCCACAAAGGCCATTTCGCGGTCGTAATCAATTTGCGTGAAGCGCGCCAGCATGTCAGGGGTGAGTTCGCGCATCGTGTCCATGAAACGAAAATACTTGCTCTCGGCGGACAAATCGCGCACGAACTCCATTTCCATCTGCGCGTCCTCGGGGCGGATCGGGCGCATAGTCACGGGCGTCCCGTCGGCAAGCTCCCATTGGCGCGCGAGGCGGGTCGGATAGGGATGTATTGCCAGTCGCGCATACCGGTCAATCGCGGGGGCAACCGGCGCTACCACCACGCGCGCATCGACCGCGATCACCCCGTTGGCATCGGCGAGCAGCGGGTTGATGTCCAGTTCCTGAATCCAGGGAAGCTCACAGACCATTTCCGACAGGCGCAGCAAGGCGGACTCGATTGCGGCGCCATTCACGGCGGGCGCACCGCGAAACGCACCAAGCATCCTGGAAACGCGCGTCGACGCGATCATGTTGGCAATCAGCATGGCATTTAGCGGCGGCAGGGCGACGGCGCGATCGCGCAACACTTCCACCGCCACACCACCGGCACCAAAGGTCATCACCGGCCCGAACACCTTGTCCTGCGCCACGCCGAGCAGCAACTCGCGCGCACCCTCGCGCTGGATCATCGGCTCTATCGTCACCCCCGATATGTGCGCCTGCGGATGCGCCGCCCGGACATCGCGCATCATTGACTCCCATGCGCCGCGCACCGCCTTGGGCGTCCTGAGGTTGAGGCGCACACCGCCAACGTCGCTCTTGTGGGTGATATCCGGCGAATCGATCTTCATCGCCACCGCAGGGCCCGCCCGTTCCGCCAGTCGCTCCGCCTCTTCGAGACTGGCTGCCCTCGCACCAAGGTTGACCGGGATACCGCAGACGTGCAGCAATTGTTTTGACTCCCCGCCAGTCAGCGTGTTGCGACCGTCCGCAAGCGCGCCCTCGATGATGCGTCTTGCGGCCTCCACGTCAAAGGGTTCGGCTGCGGCGAGCGGCCCCGGCGTCTGCATCAGCAGTTCCCGATTGCGGGTGTAGGCCGCGAGATACGAGAACAGCTCCACCGCCGGCTCGGGTGTCCGGAACGTCGGGATACGGCGTTCTGTGAAAAGGCGCCGGCCCGCCGATGCAAGTTGCTCGCCCATCCAGCAGGTGATCAGGGGCTTGTCGCTGCCCTGGGCCGCATCGATGACCGCATGCGCGGCATCCGCGGTCTCGGTTACTGCAGTGGGCACCATCATCGCCAGCACGCCGTCGACATTCACATCGGCCAGTGCCGCGGAAACGGCGGCCTTGTAACGTGCGGCATCAGCGTCGCCGATCACATCAAGCGGGTTGCCGTGTGACCAGTTGGAAGGCAGGACGGCATCGAGCGACGCCATGGTCTGCGGCGAAAACTCGGCCAGGCGCACGCCCAGGTCCGCAGCACGGTCGGCGGCCATCGCCCCGGGGCCGCCACCGTTTGTGATGATGGCGAGCCGGTTACCACGCGGACGAATTCGCGCCGTGAGGCCTTGCGCGACAGCGAACAACTGGCCGATGGTCGTGACCCGCACGGCACCGGCACGCGCAAGCGCTGAATCGAACACATCGTCAGCACCCACCATCGCTCCCGTATGGGACACGGCGGCGCGCGTGCCCGCCGCGTGGCGGCCGACCTTGAGCACGATGACCGGCTTGACGCGCGATGCGGCGCGCAACGCGCTCATGAAGCGCCGCGCATCACGCACCCCCTCAATGTAGAGCAGGATGTGCTGCGTGCGGTAATCCGCCACCAGGTAATCGAGTATTTCCCCGAAATCGAGATCCGCGGAGCCGCCCAGCGATATCACGCTGGAAAACCCCACGCCGCTTGGATTGGCCCAGTCGAGGATGGCCGTGGCGAGCGCCCCTGACTGTGAAACCAGCGCCACCGCTCCCTCAAGCGCACCCCCGCGGGCGAAAGTGGCGTTGAGCCCGATGTCCGGACGCATGATGCCAAGGCAGTTGGGGCCGATGAGACGGACGCGATAGCGGCGCGCCACCGCAATCATCTCGTCCTGCAGCGCCCGGCCGGCCGGACCGGCTTCCGCGAAACCGGCGGTGATGACCACCGCGGCATGGATGCCCGCCCTGCCACACGCCTCGATCACCGCGGGCAGGGTTGTCGCCGGCGTTGCCACGACCGCAAGATCAACCCCTGCGGGCAATTGCGCCACGTCGCGATAGCAGCGTACGCCCGACACTGACGAATATTTTGGATTGACGGCGTAAAGCTTGCCGCGAAACGCGGCTTCGGCCAGATTGCGCAATACGATCCCGCCGATTGCACCAGGGCGCTCGGAGGCGCCGATTACGGCGACCGACTGCGGTTCGAACAAGGGTGTGAGGTAGTGCTTGTCGTACACGGTTCGCAAATCAGGTTCGGCGTTCAGCCGGCCACGCTGCTTGCTCGGGGTTACAAGGTGATTTCACAATGGCACCGATGTTAAGGACTTTCGCGATGCCAGAACCGCTCATCATGAGCTTGCCGGGGGCGACTTTCGCTTTCGAAGCCCCGGGCCGGACGACTTGCTAGCGCTTTTTCGCCGTCTCGGTCAGGGCCTTGATGGAGAACATGTAACTGTCCTTGTCCAGCGGTTTGTGGCAGGCCAGGCATTCGGCCTGGTTGGCAGGGCGCAGCTGGCGGTCGGGCGAATAGGCCGCGTAATGCCAGTCTTCGTTGCGCAGGTTTTCAGGAATGTCCTTGCCCCAGCCATTGCCGCGCTCCATCACAGTGTACGCGACGAACTTCTCCGCCACGTAGAAGCCGTCGCTACCGGTGACCGGCTTGCCGTCGGATCCGAGCTTGGCCGCATGTTGCTCCAGCACCAGCAGGGAGCCGTCTGGCAGGGACTTGCCATCGCGCGCGGCGCGCAGCGCGACATCGTTGGCGTAAAGGTAGCGCACCTGGTTGATATCCGGACGGTTCACCGTCTGATACATGGTGAACGTGGTCTTGTAGTTAGCAGGCAGGGTCGCGTTGGTTTTGACGAGCGCCGGCAGGAGTGCCGACTTTGTCGCCGCACTGGATGCACCCGGAAGCGATGCGAAGTACGCCGCCACGTTGGAAATCTCTTGCGGACTCAATTGGGTCGCGATCGCATTCATCACCGCGTTGCGCCGTGTGCCGCTTTTCAGCGCGCGCAACTGGGCTTCGAGGTAGGCCGCCTTCTGTCCCGCCAGGTTGGGAATGGTGTCGGACACACTCACCCCATTGGACCCGTGACATGCGGCGCACGCAACTTCCACCTTGGCGCGCCCTGCCGTGGCGTCGGCTTGCGCCAGCACCAGCCCCGGGAACAGCAAGGAAATCGCCAGACTCGCGGCCGGCAACTGGCAATACGCCTTTACGGCGGCGGGTATCTCGAATTCGAAACGCATGTGATCCTCCTCGTTAAGTTCGCCGTAATCGAACGGGTTGCCCTGTTGCCTGTTACGAAAAACACGAAGACCTCTTTAGCGACCGATTTATATCATGCAATACCTAATTCCCAATAAACGACGCACAACAACGAGGATTCTTGAACGTATGGTCCCCCAAGCAAAGAGCAACCCCGCCGCAGTGCAAACCCCCGATGACGTCCCGACAGTCCGAACTTCACGGACTAGAACGGAATATCGTCGTCCATGTCGTTGATCTGCCCGGCCGGCTTTTTCGCGGCCGGCTTGCTGCTCGTCTCGGCACGGCTGAACTCGGACGGCGGTTCGCGCATCGCGTCGCCCCCGCCGCCGTCGCGCTTGCTGCCGAGCAACTGCATCGAATCGGCGACGATTTCAGTGGTGTAGCGGTCGTTGCCTTCCTTGTCGGTCCATTTGCGCGTGCGAAGGCGACCCTCCACGTAGCAGGGCGAGCCCTTTTTCAGGTACTCACCGGCAATCTCGGCGAGGCGGCCGAAAAACGACACACGATGCCATTCGGTTTCTTCTTTTTTGTCGCCGCTCCCCTTGTCCTTCCACGTGTGCGTGGTGGCCATGGTGATATTGGTGATCGCGCCACCCTCGGGCATGTAGCGTGTTTCGGGATCCTTGCCCAGATTACCGACCAAAATCACTTTATTAACCGAAGCCATGTCAGATTCCTCCATTGATCAAATTGTTAACGGCCTGCTCATCCCAGGCATCCGGATTCACCGTCAAATACGCCACGCCCTGCTCGGGTACCAAAATCGCTTCACGCACCCCGCGAACGGATACCAGCCGCGCGCGCAACGCGGCCGGATCAGCCACCGCGGACAGCGCAACCGTGCGACTTGCCGTCACGGGTGGCGCCTTCATCGACAGGGCTGCTATTCCCCATAACGCGGTAAGCACGAATCCGAATACAAACACCGAGGCCTCGCCTTTATTTTGCGCCAACCAGCCCCCGGCCGCCCCCCCCACGAAAAGGCCCAGGGCCTGGGTGGTGTTGTAGACACCGATGGCAGTGCCCTTGGCGGCCGGCGGTGCAATGCGCGACACCAGGGAGGGCAGCGTCGCCTCCAGCACGTTGAACACCGCAAAAAAGCCGAACAACAGCACCACCAGCAGGGGAAAACTGCCGATACCCAGCCACAAACCGAGTTGAATCAGCGCCATGCCCCAAATGCAGGCAAGGTAAACGGGCTTCAGGCGCCCCTTTTTTTCCATGAACCCGATCACCGGCATCATCACCGCAAAGGACGCGAGCACCACCGGCAGGTAGACCTTCCAGTGCGCCTGGGCATCCAGGCCGCCGACCCGCACCAGCGCAAGCGGAATGACGACGAATATCGCCATGAGCACCATGTGCAACGCGAAAATACCCAGGTTGAGTCGCAGCAGCTCCGGATTGCGCAGCACCTTCCACAAATCGCCGCCCCCCCCCTCCCTGTAGGGCGCAACCGCCGCCGATTCGGGCGGCACAACCATGGTCACCACCCAGATGGCCGCAAGGGCGAGCACCCCGGTCAGGCTGAAAATACCGCCCATGCCGACGCTCTGATAAAGAAGCGGTGCAACGACCAGCGACAGCGCGAACATCAGCCCGATGGACGCGCCTATCAGCGCCATTGCCTTGGTGCGATGCTCTTCGCGGGTGAGATCGGCCGTAAAGGCCACCACCGCCGATGAAATCGCGCCAGCTCCCTGTATGGAGCGCCCAAGAATGGTGGTCCAGATGTCGTCGGTCGCGGCCGCGACAAAGCTGCCGATGGCAAACAGGATGAGCCCGAACACGATCACCGGTTTGCGTCCCCAGCGGTCTGAGGCCATCCCAAAGGGCAGTTGCAGGATCGCCTGGGTGAGACCGTAGGTTCCGAGCGCAACTCCCACCAGTGTCTGGCTGTCCCCGCCCTTCAAATGGGCCGCATGAATGGCAAAAACCGGCAGGATCAGGAACAAGCCAAGCATGCGCAACGCGAAAATCGAGGCGAGCGACAGGCTTGCGCGGAGTTCCAGGGGGGACATCCGGCCGGATGAAGGGGAAAACTGCATGAAACTGGGGACTGGGCTTTCGAATTAAGTATAGTAGCAGGTTTGGCTTTCCACTCACCCTGGTTACCTCCCGAATGGATCAAATCCGCATACGCGGCGCACGAACGCACAACCTGAAAAACGTCAGCCTCGACCTGCCGCGCAACAAGCTGGTCGTGGTCACCGGCCTGTCGGGCTCGGGTAAGAGTTCCCTCGCGTTCGACACGCTGTACGCCGAAGGGCAGCGGCGTTACGTCGAATCGCTGTCGGCCTACGCGCGTCAATTCCTGCAGTTGATGGAAAAGCCCGACGTTGACCTGATCGAGGGCCTGTCGCCGGCGATTGCCATCGAGCAAAAAGCCACCAGCCACAACCCGCGCTCGACGGTGGGTACCGTCACGGAAATCCACGATTACCTGCGCCTGCTTTTCGCGCGCGTGGGCACGCCCTATTGCCCGGACCACAACCTGCCCCTGGCCGCACAGTCGGTGTCACAGATGGTCGACCACGTGCTGGCACTCCCCGAGGACACGCGCATCATGATCCTCTCGCCGGTGGTGGCCGAACGAAAAGGCGAACAGGCGGACCTCTTTGCCGAATTACGGTCGCAGGGCTTTGTGCGCCTGCGCATCGACGGCAAGGTTCACGACATAGACGCCCTTCCCAAGCTCGCCAAAAATTCAAAGCACACGGTGGAGGTGGTTGTCGACCGCCTCAAGGTGCGCGTCGATGCCAAGCAGCGCATCGCAGAATCCTTCGAAACCGCCCTGCGCCATGCCGAGGGCCGCGCCATTGCGGTCGAACTGGACGGCGGCAAGGAACACCTTTTTTCCGCCAAGTTCTCGTGCCCGGTGTGCGATTACTCGCTCGCGGAACTCGAGCCACGCCTGTTCTCGTTCAACAATCCGATGGGCGCCTGCCCCGATTGCGACGGCCTTGGGATCATCGAGTTCTTCGACCCCAAGCGCGTGGTCGCCTTCCCTGATCTCTCCCTCGCCAGCGGGGCCGTAAAGGGATGGGACCGGCGCAACCAGTTTTATTTCCAGATGCTCACCAGCCTCGCGGCGCACTTCAAGTTCGACGTCGACAAGCCGTTTGCGCGCCTGACCGAGGAGGCGCAACAAATCGTCCTCTACGGCACCAAGGAAAAAGTCGCCTTCTCTTACCTGTCCGAACGCGGCAAGACGGTCATCAAGGAACACCCCTTCGAGGGCGTGGTGCACAACCTGCAGCGGCGTTACCGCGAAACAGACTCGGTGGTGGTGCGCGAGGAACTTGCAAAATACCTGAACCACAAGGCCTGCCCCGCCTGCGAAGGCACGCGCCTGCGGCGCGAAGCCCGCAACGTGCGCGTCGGGCCGCAGGGCGACGAGCGCGCGATCTACCAGATCAGCGGCATCCCGCTAAAGAGCAGCCTGGCGTTTTTCAGCAAACTCACCCTGCCCGGGGCTAAGCAATCGATCGCCGAACGCATCATCAATGAGATCGCCTCACGACTGAAATTCCTGGTCAACGTCGGCCTCGATTACCTTTCGCTGGACCGCTCCGCCGACACGCTCTCGGGCGGCGAGGCGCAACGCATCCGCCTCGCCTCGCAGATCGGCTCGGGCCTCACCGGCGTGATGTACGTCCTCGACGAACCGTCGATCGGTCTGCACCAGCGCGACAACGGCCGGCTGCTCGATACGCTCAAGCACCTGCGAGACCTTGGCAACACCGTGATCGTGGTCGAACACGACGAGGAGGCCATTTTCTGCGCCGACCACGTCATCGACATGGGGCCGGGCGCGGGTGAACACGGCGGCCGCGTCGTCGCCGAGGGCACCCCTGCCGAGATCCTGAAAAACGAGGCCTCGCTGACTGGCCAATACCTATCGGGCAAGCTCGCCATTCCCTTACCCGATCGCCGCCGCCGCCCGGAAAAACACCGCATGCTCAGGCTGAAGGGCGCAACCGGAAACAACCTCAAGAACGTCGACCTCGACCTGCCGGTGGGACTGCTGGTGTGCGTCACCGGCGTATCGGGCTCGGGCAAGTCGACGCTGATCAACGACACACTGTACGCCGAAGTCGCGCGCGAACTCTACGGCAGCTCGACCGAACCCGCGCCATTTGAATCGCTGAGGGGCCTCGAGCATTTCGACAAGGTCATCAACGTCGACCAGAGCCCCATCGGCCGGACGCCGCGCTCCAATCCCGCCACCTATACCGGCCTCTTCACCCCGATACGCGACCTGTTTGCCGGCGTGCCGGCGGCGCGCGAGCGCGGCTACGGTCCGGGACGATTCTCGTTCAATGTAAAGGGCGGACGCTGCGAAGCCTGCCAGGGCGACGGCGTAATCAAGGTGGAGATGCATTTCCTCCCGGATATCTACGTGCCCTGCGACGTCTGCCACGGCCGGCGCTACAACCGCGAGACCCTGGAAATCCGCTACAAGGGCAGCACCATCCAGGATGTGCTGGAAATGACGGTGGAGCATGCGCACGAATTTTTCCGTGCGGTGCCCATGGTCGAACGCAAGCTTTTCACGCTGCTTGAGGTGGGGCTTGGCTACATCAAGCTGGGCCAGTCGGCCACCACGCTCTCAGGTGGCGAGGCACAACGCGTAAAGCTCGCCCTGGAATTATCCAAACGCGACACCGGACGCACGCTGTACTTCCTCGACGAGCCCACCACCGGCCTGCACTTTCACGACGTCAAACTGCTGCTCTCGGTATTGCACGCACTGCGCGACCATGGCAACACCGTGGTCGTGATTGAGCACAACCTCGACGTGATCAAGACCGCCGACTGGGTGGTCGATATGGGGCCGGAGGGTGGTGATGGCGGCGGGCAGATCATTGGCGAGGGCACCCCCGAAGACATCGCTGAAAATCCGCTGAGCTTCACCGGCCGCTACCTCAAGCCGGTGCTGGAGCGCAAGAAGGCGGCCTAGAAAAGGCGACGACCAATGACGCTGACCGAACTGCGTTACATCATCGCCGTCGCGCGCGAGCGTCACTTCGGCCGCGCCGCCAAAGCCTGCTTTGTCAGCCAGCCAACACTGTCGGTGGCGATCAAAAAACTCGAGGAAGAACTGGGCGTGACGCTGTTCGAGCGCGCCAACAACGAGGTCACACCCACTCCAGTGGGCGGGCAGGTGGTGGAACAGGCCCAACGCGTGATCGAGCAGGCCGGATCGATCAAGGACATCGCCAAGCTTGGCAAGGACCCGCTGGCCGGGCCCCTGCGCATCGGCATGATCTACACCATCGCCCCTTACCTGCTGCCGGGCGTGGTGCGCCTGTTGCACAAGCGCGCGCCCAGCATGCCACTGCATTTGCAGGAAAATTACACGCACCGCCTGCGCGAGCTGCTCAAGCAGGGCGAGCTCGACGCTGCGGTACTGGCGCTGCCTTTCGAGGAATCCGGCTTTGTCATCGATCCGGTTTACGACGAACCCTTTGTCGTCGCGGTGCCGCGCGAACACGAATGGGCGGAGCGCAAATCGGTAAAAAGCGCAGAACTCAAGCAACAGAGCATGGTTCTTCTTGGCACCGGACACTGCTTTCGCGACCAGGTGTTGCTCGCCTCGCCCGAACTCAATCGCTTTGCCGCCAACAACGGCATGCAAAAAACCTTTGAGGGCTCGTCGCTCGAAACCATCCGCCAAATGGTCGCCTCTGGTGTCGGCCTGACCGTGCTCCCGTCCTCGTCGGTGCCCGGGAATGTGCCGCGCGACAGTATGCTGCGCTACGTCCCATTTTCCAAGCCGGTGCCCGACCGGCGCGTCGTACTGGTGTATCGCAAGTCGTTTCCCCGACCTGCGGCCATAGCGGCCCTGCGCCAGGCCATTCTCGACTGTCCGCTTTCGGGCGTCACCAAGCTGAACAACAAACCGGCGAGGTAGTTGCGCCACCACCCCTGAGCGCAAACAGAAGGGTGAATTGATTTAGCTTTCTGCTATCAATTCAATTGCAACGATCAATTTGATTGAAATAGTGCGTCCGCCTATCGTCCGGGACATGGGCTATCTGCGGCATATCGCACAGACGCAATCAACGGCGGGCAACAAGCTTGCCGCAAGCGATTTGCCCGCCAAAACCCTGACGGATACGCGCGACCCCCGTTCCGTCCTGCTGGGCCGCCTCGTCGATCTCGCCCGCTGCTGGTAACACCACCCTCAATCCGCAACAAAGGAGAAAGCCATGTCTTCCGAATCCCCCGAATCAAAATGCCCGTTCTCGGGCGGTGAACGCAAACAGGCGGTCGCCGGCGCAACGACGAACGCTGATTGGTGGCCCAATCAGCTAAACCTGAAGGTACTCAATCAGAAGTCCCCGATGCCCAACCCCATGGGCGAGGCGTTTGACTACGCCGAGGAATTCAAAAGCCTTGACCTGGACGCCGTCATCAAGGACCTCCATGCCCTGATGACCGATTCGCAGGACTGGTGGCCTGCGGACTACGGCCACTACGGCCCGTTTTTCATCCGCATGGCATGGCATAGCGCCGGCACCTACCGGATCGCCGATGGTCGCGGCGGCGCGGGTTCCGGCGCGCAGCGATTTGCACCCCTCAACAGCTGGCCTGACAACGTCAGCCTCGACAAAGCACGCCGCCTGCTCTGGCCGATCAAGCAAAAATACGGTCGCAAAATTTCCTGGGCCGACCTGATCATCCTCACCGGCAACGTCGCCCTCGAATCGATGGGACTCAAGACCTTCGGTTTCGCCGGTGGTCGCCCGGATATATGGGAACCAGAGGAAGACATTTACTGGGGGGCGGAGGGGAAGTGGCTGGGAGACGAACGCTACAGCGGCGACCGTGAACTCGAAAAACCTCTCGCCGCCGTGCAAATGGGCCTGATCTACGTCAATCCCGAAGGGCCGAATGGAAAGCCGGACCCGCTTGGTTCGGCGCGCGATATTCGCGAGACCTTCGCCCGGATGGCCATGGATGATGAAGAAACGGTGGCCCTCACCGCCGGAGGACACACGTTCGGCAAGTGCCACGGCGCCGCCGATCCGGCCAAGTATGTAGGCCCGGAACCCGAGGGTGCCGCAATCGAAGACCAAGGCCTGGGCTGGAAAAACAGCTTCGGTAGCGGCATGGGCGTCGACACGATCGGCAGCGGCCTGGAGGGCGCCTGGACCAAGAACCCGATCAAGTGGGACAACGGCTATTTTGAAAATCTCTTTGGCTATGAGTGGGAACTGACCAAAAGCCCCGCCGGCGCACACCAGTGGACCCCCAAGGACACGGCGGCGGAAAACACCGTGCCCGATGCCCATGATCCGGCAAAGCGTCACGCCCCGATGATGACCACGGCCGACATGGGACTGCGCACAGATCCGGCCTACGAGAAAATCGCACGGCGCTACATGGCAAACCCGCAGGAATTTGCCGATGTATTCGCCCGCGCCTGGTTCAAGCTGACGCACCGTGACATGGGGCCGATCGCCCGCTACCTCGGACCGCTGGTGCCCAAGGAGGCGCTCATCTGGCAGGACCCGGTCCCCGCCGTCGATCACGCACTGGTTAATGATCAGGATATTCATGCGCTAAAGGCCGAACTTCTCGCCTCCGGGCTTACCGTGTCACAACTGGTCTCGACGGCCTGGGCTTCAGCCGCCACTTTTCGCGGCAGCGATAAACGCGGCGGCGCCAACGGCGCGCGGATTCGCCTCGCCCCGCAAAAGAACTGGGAAGCCAACCAGCCGGCGGAACTGGCACTGGTGTTGCAAAAGCTGGAAGCAATCCAGAAAGATTTCAACGGAGCGCAACAGGCGAACGGAAAAAAAATCTCGCTCGCCGACCTGATCGTGCTTGGCGGCTGCGCAGCCGTCGAACAAGCGGCCAAGCAGGCCGGGCAGCACGTCAAGGTCCCCTTCTCACCGGGGCGCACAGACGCGTCGCAGGCGCAGACTGATACGGATTCCTTTGCCGTTCTGGAACCCACCGCAGACGGCTTTCGCAACTACATGCGCAAAGGCCAGGAAGCATCAGCGGCCGCGCAACTCGTGGACCGGGCGAATCTTATGACACTGACCGCCCCCGAGATGACCGTCCTGCTTGGCGGCATGCGTGTCCTCGATGCAAACGTCGGTCGGTCTGCGCACGGCGTCTTCACCAAGCGACCCGGCGCATTGACCAACGACTTTTTCGTCAACCTCCTCGACATGCGCACAAAGTGGAAGAAATCCGCGACGGCACAGGGTGTGTTGGAGGGAGACGATCGGGCAACGGGCAAACTCAAGTGGACCGCCACCATCGCCGACCTTGTTTTCGGTTCGAACGCGCAACTGCGGGCCCTCGCGGAAGTCTATGCGAGCAGCGATGCGCAACCGGTCTTCGTGCGGGACTTTGTCGCGGCCTGGAACAAGGTGATGAACCTGGATCGTTTCGATCTGCAATAACAAGAGGGGAAAGGCCTTAATTCGCCCGCTGCGGCGGTGCCTGTGGCGCCGCCGTTTTTTCGTCACAACCCGCAATTACAATAGCCATAAATATAGTTAAATACTATCGTTTAAATAATAACAATCAATTGGATTAATCAATAGCGGCACCCTAATATTCGACCCATGCAGTGAACGCTGCGTAACCGAAACCGAAACTTCAGGAGCAGACCATGAGCAAACCAGAGTCCATCACCATCAAGAACCTCGAATCCGCATTCGCCGGCGAATCGATGGCGCACATCAAGTATCGCTACTTCGCCAAGCTCGCCCGCGCCGCAGGCGACGAGGAAACCGCGCGCACTTTCGAGGAAACGGCCGACCAGGAAGTCCAGCACGCCTTCGGCCACCTTGACCTTCTCTACCCGAAAGACCAGCTCACCCCGGCCAAGTCGCTGGAGATCGCGATCGCCGGCGAGACCTACGAGTACACCGAGATGTATCCGCAGTTCCGACACCTTGCCGAACAGGAAGGCAATACCGCCGCGGTGAAAGAAATGGATGAGCAGATCGCCGAATCCAAAGAACACGCCGCGCGCTTTTCCGCCACGCTCGCCAAGGCCGCCAAGCGATTCGCCGCACTCGCAAAGGTCGAGGAACGTCACGCCAACCATTACCGCGAACAGCTCGCACGCGCCAAAGCCAAAGCGGCTTAATCGATCCAATCACGACATCAGGAGATCAACATGAAAACATGGCAATGCATCGTATGCGGTTTCATCTACGACGAAGAAGCGGGCCTGCCCGACGAGGGCATCAAGGCCGGGACGCGCTGGGAGGACATTCCCGCTGATTGGGCCTGCCCCGATTGCGGCGTCGCCAAGGCCGATTTCGAAATGGTTGAGATAGCCTGAGACCATGACGCCCCCCATCGTCATCGCCGGAACCGGACTCGCGGGCTATACCCTCGCCCGCGAGTTGCGCAAGATCGACAAGACGACCCCGGTCGTCATGCTCAGCGCCGATGACGGCGGCTTTTATTCCAAACCCATGCTGTCCAACGCCTTCGCCTCGGGCAAAAGCGCAGAGCAGCTACGCAACAGCAGCGCCGCCGCGATGGCGGCGCAACTGGGCATAGAAGTACGCCCGCACACCCGCATCACGGGAATTGACCCCGCAGCAAAGCAAGTCGTCACCGACAAAGGCATGCTCGCCTACTCCAGCCTGGTGCTCGCGCTTGGCGCAGACCCGATCCGGCTCCCCCTCAAGGGCGATGCGGCGGACACCGTAATGTCGGTCAATGACCTCGCCGACTACGGGCGCTTCCGGTTTGCGATCTCAGACAAAAGCGCCGGCAAGAAGCGCGTCGCCATCCTTGGCGCAGGCCTCATCGGCTGCGAATTCGCCAACGATCTTGTGACCGGCGGTCATGAGGTCGATGTCATCGATCTCGCACCGCAGCCGCTCGGCCGCCTGCTGCCCGAAGCACCGGCGAGCGCGCTGCGCGACGCACTGGCCGCAGCAGGGGTTCGCTGGCATCTGGCGCGCCGCACGGCATCGGTTACGCACGCCGAAGGTGCCTTGCGTATTGCGTTCGAAGACGGCTCCGCCGTCATGACTGACGTTGTGCTGTCGGCCGTGGGACTCACGCCTCGCACGATGCTCGCCCGTGACACGGGTCTGGACGCCAACCGCGGCATTGTCGTCGATCGCCACCTGCGCTCGAGTAACCCGGACATTTATGCCCTCGGCGACTGCGCCGAAGTCGAAGGCCTGGTATTGCCATACGTCATGCCCATCATGCACGCGGCGCGCGCGCTTGCCTCGACGCTGGCCGGCAAGCCACAGGCCCTGCACTATCCGGCCATGCCGGTGATGGTCAAGACGCCGGCCCTTGCCACCGTTGTCTGCCCTCCGCCAACGGGGGCGGCTGGCCTCTGGAGCACGGAGGCCTCCGCCACGGGCACGCAGTCGCTGTTCACAGGCAGCGACGGACGCCTGCTGGGTTTCGCCCTGACCGGCGACGCACAGACGCACAAGGCCCGCCTCGCCAAGGACATCCAACCGCTGCTGGCCTGAGCGTTTAAGGGGATGGGCGCACTCGCGCACTGACGCGCAGCGGGCGCCCGTGACCGCGGTAGCCGTCCCATGCGTTGGGTCAGATTTCAGCATGCGAAACGAAACCCGGCATCCCGGACGCCCACTATTAGCGTGAGAATTGACGCGTTTCATTGAAGACACCGTTGCAAGGTGGTACAACTCTGGCTCCCGGGCCAACACCGTTTTCCGCACTGCGCGGTTTTGCATATTCAAGATGCGCTGCGTGCCAGCCGTGCGTTGATGGAACAGGCCCGCTTCCGGAGGAAACCCAATCATGAAACGTCTCATCCTTGCCGCGCTCGCCGCGACCACCCTGTTCGCCAGTATCGCTGTGCAGGCGCAAACCTATCCGACCAAAGCGGTCAGGATCATCGTGCCGTTTGCTGCCGGAGGGCCGGCCGACATTTACGCGCGCTTCATCGGCCAGCGGCTGTCAGAGGGACTCGGTCATCCCTTTGTCATTGAAAACCGTCCGGGTGCCGGTTCGGTCATAGGCACGGATGCCGTCGCCAAGTCCCCGGCCGACGGCTACACCCTGTTGATGATGTCCAATACCCACACCGTCAACGAGTCGCTGATCCCGAACAAGCCCTTCGACCTGATGCGCGATTTCGCGCCGGTGGCCCCGATCAACTATTCCGACCTGGTGTTGGTGGTGCATCCGTCGGTGCCCGCAAACAACCTGAAGGAACTCCTCGCCCTTGCGAAAGCCAAGCCCAAGGCGATGAATTACGCCTCGTCCGGACCGGGCACGCCTTACCACATGGCCGGCGAGTTGTTCAAGGCGATGGCCGACATCGACGTCGTGCACGTCCCCTACAAGGGCAGCTCGGGTGCACGCACCGACATCCTGGGCGGGCAGGTGCAAATGATGTTCGACGCCATCACCACCATGGCGCCCAACGTTCGCGCCGGAAAACTCAAGGCCTTCGGCACCACCGGCAAGGTGCGCTCGGCGGTACTGCCCGACGTACCCACGGTGGCTGAAGCCGGCGTCCCCGGTTACGAGGCCACCATCTGGCTGGGCATCATGGCCCCGACCGGTACGCCCAAACCAATCATCGACAAACTCAATGCCGAAATCGCCAAAATTGTCAGCCGCCCCGAGGTAAAAAAATCCTGGCAGGAACAGGGCGCCGAACCGATGGTGATGACGGCCGAGCAGTTCGGCCAGTACATGCGCGAGGACATCACCAAGTGGGCCCGCATCGTCAAAATCTCCGGCGCGAAAGTGGACTGATGGCCAAACGCACATTTGCCTTCACCCTCAATGGCGTCGCACAGCAAGTGCAGGCCGAGGAGGACACGCCGCTCGTCTACATCCTGCGCAATGACCTTGAACTCAAGGGCACGCGCTTTGGCTGCGGCGTCAACCAGTGCGGTGCCTGCCACGTCCTCATCGACGGTCATTCGGTGCCCGCCTGCGACACGCCGGTGTGGGCCGTCGAAGGCAAAAAAGTGGTGACCGTGGAAGGCCTGTCCGCCGAGGGCTGGCTGCACCCGCTGCAGCAAGCCTTCATTGACGAGCAGGCGGCACAGTGCGGCTATTGCATCTCGGGCATTCTTGTCACTGCCGCGGCCTTTCTCGAAAAAAATCCGCAGCCCAGCGATGCACAGGTGCGCGAAGCCCTGGACAAGCACCTTTGCCGCTGCGGTACCCATAACCGCATCGTGCGCGCCGTGCTGCGCGCCGCTGAAAACATGAAAGAGAAGGCGACGGCATGAACCTCGCATTCAAGCTGGCGCAAATGGACCCGAGTATCCCCAAACTGCCGGGCAGCCTGCACGTCAACCGCCGCCTGTCGCAATGGCTCAAGTTCAACGCCGACGGCACTGTGGCGGTGTACTCGGGGAAGGTCGAAATCGGCCAGGGCATCGTCACCGCCCTCGCGCAGATCGCCGCCGAAGAGCTCGACCTCAAACTCGAACGCGTGCACATGGTCGCCGCATGCACCGCCACCAGTCCCGACGAGCAGGTCACCTCGGGCAGCATGTCCATACAGGAATCGGGAACCGCGCTGCGCCACGCCTGCGCCGAGGCGCGGCTGATTTACCTCGAGGCCGCGGCCACACGACTTGAAGTGCCGCTTGGAGACCTCGAGGTCGTGGATGGCACGATACGTGTGCGCGGCACCGACAAGGCCACCAGCTACGGCGAACTCGCCGACGACGACCTGCTGGACCGTGAGGCGACGGGCAAGGTGGAACCCAAGATCCCCGGCCTGCACCACATCGTCGGCAGCGCGATACAGCGCCTGGACATCCCGGACAAGGTCACCGGCAAGCCGCGCTTTGTGCACGACATGAGCCTGCCGGGCATGCTCTACGGTCGCGTCGCGCGACCGCCCTCACCCGATGCAGAATTGCTCGACGTGGACCGTGCCGCGGTGGAGGCCATTCCCGGCGTTGTTGCCACCGTACGCGACGGGCGTTTTCTCGGTGTCATTGCCGAGCGCGAGGAAACCGCCGTCAAGGCGCTGAAAAAACTCGTCGCCTCCGCCAAGTGGCGCGAATCCGCAACACTGCCCGACATGCACGACCTGCCGGCCTTCCTGAAAGCGCAACCGGCGGACACCACCGTCGTTGGCGAGAAAAAATCCGAAGGCAATGCCAAACCCGCGGCCAAGGGTTTCACCGCGTCTTATGACCGCCCCTTCATCGCACACGCTTCCATCGGGCCGTCCTGTGCCATCGCAAAATGGAACCCCGACACCGTCGAAGTGTGGACGCACAGCCAGGGCATTTACAACCTGCGCACCGACCTCGCCATGGCGCTCGGCCGCCCGGCCGAGAGCATCATCGTGCAGCACGTCGAGGGCTCGGGCTGCTACGGCCATAACGCCGCCGACGACGTGGCCTACGATGCGGTGCTGTTGGCGCGTGCCCTGCCGGCGCATTTGAGTGGACGGCCGGTACAGATGCAATGGACGCGCGAGGACGAGCTCGGTTGGGCGCCGTTCGGCGCTGCAATGACAGTCGAGCTCAAGGCCGATGTCGCCGCCGACGGCCGCATCAGCACCTGGCACCACGAGATCTGGTCCAACGGCCACGGCACCCGCCCCGGCCGCGCCAAGACCCCGGCGATGCTCGCCGCCTCTCACCTGGAAAAACCCTTTGAGCGCCTGATCGCCATCAACGCAGCCCTGGCTGCAGGTGGCGGCTCGGAGCGCAATTCGATTCCACTCTACAACTTTGACACCTGGAAGGCGGTCAACCACCG
>CAITSH010000257.1 GCA_903895005.1 uncultured Pseudomonadota bacterium | reverse complement strand
AGCAGGACGTAAAACCGGTGCGAGCACAAGCCGCCGTGCAAGGCATCACGCCTTCGCAACCGGCGCCCGGTGCCTCGCCCGCCCCTGCGGCAGCAGCAGCCGCGCCGGCCTCCACCGATTCGCGTCCTGGCATCATCGGACGCATCCTCGGTTGGTTCAGCCGCAGCAATGCTCCTGCCGAAGCCAAGCCGGAAACCTCGACTCGCCCCCCCCGCCGTGAAGGCCGCCCGGAACGCAACGACCGTGGTGATCGCGGTCGCGGTCGCGGCGGTGATCGCGGCGAACGCTCTAACGGGCGCGGTCCTCGTCCCGAGGGCGAACGCAGTGAACGCGGCGACCGAGGGGAGCGTGACTCCCGCCGTGGCGGTCAGCGTGGTGATCGTCAGGAACGTGGTCCGCGTCAAGACCGCCCGGCCCAAGACGGCGCGGAGCGCCAGGAACGCGGTCCGCGCCAGGACCGTGGCCCGCGACCGGAGCGCGGTGAGCGCCCGGAACGCGAACCCCGGGAAGCACGCGAGCCGCGTGAGTCCAGGGAGCCGCGTGAGCCACGCCCTCCGCGTGAAGAACGCGGCGAGCGTCCGGAACAGCAGCAGCGTCCCCAGGGTGACGTCAATCCGGGTTTAAATGGTCCGGACAATGGCGGTAGCGGTGACGGTGAACGGCGCCGCCGGCGCGGTGGACGGAATCGCGGTGAACGCGGAGAACGCTCCGAACGCAGCAACGAGAATCAGGCGATGCACGGATCGCAGGAATCGTTACCCGCATCCGCTGACATGGGTATGTCTGCTGCTGCCCCGGTTCAAAACCATGCCTACGAGCAACCGGCGCAACAGGCTTCGCAGCCGCTCGCATCAACGCACGCCGAAGCACCGGCCTCCGCTACGGCTCACCTAGAACCCGCACCGGTACCTGTAGAAGTCGCACAGGCTCCTTTTGTTCCAGCGGCGCCCGTTGAAGAAGCGAAACCGGCAGATGTGCAGGTCGTTGCGACGCCGGCACATGTGGCGATCCCAAATGTTGCGGCCCCAACTGTGGCTGCCCCAATCGCGCCGGCACCGACGCCAAAGCCGGCTGCAGCCCCCGTTGACCTTGACCGCGTGCTTCAAGACAGCGGACTGGTCCTGATCCAAACTGACCATGCACGTGTGATACCGGTGACACCGGAACCGGAGGTAGCGGCAACCCCGCGTCCTAAACGTGAGCGTCGCCCCCCGCCGCCTGCGGAACCGCTGATGCAGGTGGAGACGGGGCCCAAGTAATTCCCCGCCTTTGACCACACCAGAGGCTGGAAACCCGCGCCAAAAGCGGTTTTCCAGCCTTTATTCTATTCGCGGCGGCATTCAATCCGCCCGTGGCCGAGCGCCTGCACCAGTCCCACGGTTGCCGCATGGCGCCCCCTTCAAAGGGGTACTGCGTTGCCTGAGGCCCGCACGCTTTGAAGTAAGCCGATCAAAGCATCTTCGATCATGTCCAGTACCACCTCGAAGCCGGACTCACCTCCGTAGTAGGGATCTGGCACATCCCGCCCGCGAAAATCGTCGGAAAAATTCATCATAAGGACGAGTTTGCCTGCATGCCCAGCAGGACACATTCTCTCAAGATGGCTGAGATGCCCCTGATCCATCGCTACGATGAGTTCGAAGCGGTCAAAATCCGCCTGCTCGACCTTCCGCGCCCTGAGCGATGACAGGTCATAGCCGCGTCTGGCCGCTGCTTCGACGCTCCTGGGGTCTGGCGCATCGCCGATGTGGTAGCCATGGGTCCCTGCCGAATCGACACGAACGCTGCACGCAAGCCCCGCATCCGCGACCATGCGTCGAAACACACCGTCAGCGGTTGGTGAACGACAGATGTTGCCGGTGCACACGAACAACACCCGCATTAGGCGCTGGCCCGCTTGACCTCGAGGTCCACCACTTCGGCAACGTCGGCAACACTGGCGCCAAAGGCCCCGCGACGCAGCGCCGACAACTGGTCGCGCGCCTGCGCCGCTTTTTCGAAGTCGAGATTTTTCGCGAAATCGAACATTTGCTTTTCGAGACGCTTTATCT
>CAITSH010000256.1 GCA_903895005.1 uncultured Pseudomonadota bacterium | reverse complement strand
GAATCAGGCGACCTTGCGCGGTCCAAACAGAGCCGGGTTTTGCTTGTTGGCAGTGCGCTGACCGTAGCCAGGCTTGGCCTGGCGAGGTTGCGCCGGACCGGTGACGCGATCGAGCAGGCGCGACTCGAAGCTGTCGGGCTGGCGTTCGTCGTAAATCTTCGACGGGTCCTGGGCCGGCGTAGGGGCGCGGTTGCCGATGTTGTCGTCAAAGTCACGGCGCTGCGTGTTGCGTGCGGGGCCGTTGCCGTTACCTGGGCGATTGCCATTGCCGGCATGTTGCGGGCGCTGGCCGGGCTGGCCGCCCGGACGACGCGGGGCGCCGTTGTCGCGGCGCTGGCCGTCACGTGCCGGTGCCTGGCCTTGACCCTGGCGCGGACGTTGGCCGTCGCGTTGACCGCCGCCACCGTTGCGCTGGCCGTCACGCTGGCCGCCGCGTGGTTGCTGCTGCGGACGGCGTTGTTGCTCCTGCCGTTCGGGGCGTGCTTCGGTGTCGCGCGGCTCGGCCGGGCGCAGCGAAGGGCTCCCCGCTTCGAAACCCGGAACGATTTTTACCGGCACTTGTTTTTTCATCATGCGCTCGATGGCCGTCAGCAGCGAACGGTCTTCGCGGCAAACCAGCGAAATCGCATCGCCGGTGCTGCCGGCACGGCCGGTGCGGCCGATGCGGTGCACGTAATCTTCGGGCACGTTCGGCAGGTCGTAGTTGACGACGTGCGGCAGTGCGTCGATGTCGATGCCGCGAGCGGCGATATCGGTCGCAACCAGCACCTGGATGTCGTTGTCCTTGAAGCGCTTGAGGGCGCGCATGCGCTGCGGCTGGCTCTTGTTGCCGTGGATGGCGTCGGACTCGATGCCGTCCTTGTTGAGCTGCTCGGCAAGGCGGTTGGCACCGTGCTTGGTCTTGGTGAACACCAGGACCTGGAACCAGTTGTGCGTCTTGACCAGGTGCGAGAGCAGTTCGCGTTTGCGATCCTTGTCGACCGGGTGCACGACCTGCGTCACCAGTTCGATCGGCGCATTGCGGCGCGCGACCTCGACCGAGGCCGGGTTTTTCATGAAGGTGTTGGACAGCTTGCGGATCTCGTCCGAGAACGTTGCCGAGAACAGCAGGTTCTGCCTTTGCATCGGCAGCAGCGACATGATGCGGCGGATATCGGGCAGGAAGCCCATGTCCAGCATGCGGTCGGCTTCGTCGAGCACAAGGATTTCAACGCTGCGCAGATCGACGGTGCGTTGCTGCACGTGGTCGAGCAGGCGGCCTGGCGTGGCGACAATGATGTCGACGCCGCGGCGCAGTTCCGTGACCTGGGGGTTAAAGCCGACGCCGCCGAAAATCATCGTCGACTTGAGCTTGAGGTGCTTGCCATAGCCTTTGACCGAATCGTTGACCTGGGCGCAGAGCTCGCGCGTCGGGGTCAGGATCAGCACGCGCACCGGATGCTTCACCGGCTTGCCGTTGTTGGCGACATTGGACTCGGTGATGCGGGTGCTCAGCAGTTGCAGAATGGGCAGGGTGAAGCCGGCGGTCTTGCCGGTGCCGGTTTGCGCGGCGGCGAGCAGGTCGCGACCGGACAGTACAACGGGAATGGCCTGCGCCTGGATGGGGGTTGCTTCGGTATAGCCTTGATCGGCGACAGCACGCAGCAGCTCGGCCGAAAGGCCGAGACTTTGGAATGACGTAGTAATGTGAATCTCCTGAGGTATCGGCCCGGAAAGACTCAATGGAGTCTTAACCACCGGTTCAGGCAGATGAGGTACAACTTAAGTGGAGTTCGGGTGCCAGATTTGGGACCGCGAAGAGGAAGGTGGCGCTAACCGGGTGATGCGCTACTCAGACCCTGAGAGAATCATACACGATAACGCCCTGTACCTAAAGAATTATTTCAACCAGGACGCGACATCCTCTGTGGTCAGCTCGTAACCGGCTGTCGATTTGGGTGTGTTGTCGATCTTGTGCTTGGCCGCGACTTTTTGGAAGGACTCCGCAAGCTGGATGCTCAGCGCAGCCAGTGTGTCGGGCTCGGGCTTGATCACCGCGGCGTTTTCGACGCGCAGGAAAGCGCGGCCGATCAGCTCGATGTAAATCAGTTCGGCGAGGCTGGTACGCGAACCAGCCGGTGCGGCGGGGCCGCTGGCATCGGCTTTGGGAGGAGGTGGGGGGGCAGCGTGTCCGCTCATGGCAGTGTCCGATGTTTTTAAAAAAGAAGAACCCCCACTTTACGCTGAAATCCGCGCCGGCATGTTGGCGGGGGTCTTGCCTTCACGCGTGCCGTGGCTGTTGAGAAACTCCGCCAGCGCGCGCGCGGTGTGCGAGCGTGCGGGTGATTGCGCCATGCGCGCCGGCGGCGCCTCGAATACCACCTTGCCGCCGGCATCACCGCCCTCCGGGCCGAGGTCGATGATCCAGTCGGCGTCGGCCATGACGTCCAGGTTGTGCTCGATCACGACGACGGTGTTGCCGGCATCGACGAGACGGTGCAGCACACGGATCAGTTTTTCGACGT
>CAITSH010000255.1 GCA_903895005.1 uncultured Pseudomonadota bacterium | reverse complement strand
GCGCCAACGTGGTTATTTTCGGGCTCGGCGGCATCGGGCTCAACGTGGTGCAGGGCGCACGCATGGCCGGCGCCGACAAGATCATCGGCGTCGACCTCAATCCGGGACGCGAGGCGCTGGCGCGCAAGTTCGGCATGACGCATTTCGTCAATCCGAAAGACCTGCCCTCCAAGGACGATTTGGTTCCGCACCTGGTTGAACTCACCGGCGGCGGCGCCGACTACAGTTTCGAGTGCATCGGCAATGTCGAGGTGATGCGCCAGGCCCTCGAGTGCTGCCACCGCGGCTGGGGCGTGTCGGTGATCATCGGTGTCGCCGGCTCGGGCCAGGAAATCAAGACACGGCCGTTCCAGCTGGTGACGGGGCGCGTCTGGAAGGGCACCGCGTTCGGCGGCGCGCGCGGTCGCACCGATGTGCCGAAAATCGTCGACTGGTACATGGAGGGCAAGATCAACATCGACGATCTCATCACCCACGTCATGCCGGTCGAGAAAATCAACGACGCCTTCGACCTGATGCACGCGGGCACCTCGATTCGCAGCGTGGTGACCTTCTAGCCTGCCTGTAATGACCCCAATGGCTGGAAACCCGCATCCAGCGCGGGTTTCCAGCCATCGTCCTTCCGGTGCGCTCTAAGCGCGCAGCTTCACCCCTGCAAGCGGATTGCACCAGCGCTCCACCAGTTCAAATCCCCCCTGCACCAGCAGCGCCAGCGCCGCGGCCGGTATCGCACCAGCCAGCAGCATCGCGTTGTCATTGAGCGCAAGACCGGTGGCGATGCGCTCGCCGTAACCGCCGGCGCCAATGAAGGCGGCGATGGTCGCCGTGCCCACATTGATCACCGCAGAGGTCTTGATGCCCGCGAGCAGCGTCGGCAAGGCCAGCGGAAGTTCCACATAGCGCAGGCTTTGCCCGGGACGCAGGCCCAGCGCCATGGCCGCGCGACGCTGTCCGCCGCCCACCTCGCGCAGCCCGGACTCGGTGTTGCGCACAATGGGCAGCAAGGCGTAGAGCGACAAAGCCACCAGCGTTGGAGCCGTGCCTATGCTGCCCGTCAGCGCAATCAGGAACACCAGCAGCGCCAGCGCCGGGATGGTCTGGATCACGCCGACAATCGCCAGGATCAACTGTCCCGATCGCGGCGAACGGGCCGCCACAACACCCAGCGGCACGCCGATCAGAATGCTTGCCGCAAGCGACACGAACACCAGCAGCAGGTGCTGGAGCGTTAGCGGCCAGAAGTCGGCGGCAAACAGGGTTTCGGCAAGCCCGCGCGCACGGGCCGGGGTGGCGCCGGCACCCCGGCCCGTGTTGGAGGAGCCGCCAAGCAGCGCAGCTGCGGCCGCAAAGCTTTTGCCTTCAAGCTCGGAGGCGGCGTTCATGCGGATCATCATGTGCTGGTCGATGCGCCCTTCAAGCGCGGCGAGCGCGCGCCAGGCCGCGGGCAGGCGCTGCGGGAGGTCGAGCCTGTAGAGCAGCAGCGCGTCATAGCGCGGGAAGTATTGCCTGTCGTCATCGAGCACGCGCAGGCCGAAGCGCTCTATTTTCGCGTCAGTCGAATAGATATCCATCAGGTCGATGCGTCCGGCGGCGATGGCCTCGTAGGCAATGCCGTGGTCCAGCCCCGCCGGACGCGCTGCGGCAAGGCCATACGCAGCCGAAAGTCCGGGCCAGCCGTCGGCGCGTCCGAGGAACTCCTGCGACAAGCCGAGGCGCAAGGCCGGGTGGCGCGCAAGGTCGCTGATGCTGCGCACCGCCAGGCGCGCCGCCTCATTGTCGCGCATGGCCAGCGCATAACTGTTGTTAAAACCCAGCGGTACCGCAGCGCCAAGCCCCAGGGGCGCGAGCGCGCGATTGATCTCGTCGATGGAAGGGCTGCCCCCCAGCTTGAGAATTTCGCGCGCGAGGGTGCCGCGGTATTCCGGGTAGACGTCGATGGAGCCGGCCTTGAGCGCGGCGAACACGATGCCGGTATTACCGAGGCCCTGCCGGTGTTCTGCGGGCGCCGCCCCCTTCACCGCCGCGAGCAGCACCTCGCCCAGCACATAGGATTCGGTAAAGCGCTTGGAACCGATGCGCAGCGTGTCCGCGGCCGCAACCACACCGGCCGCAGCAAACATCACCGCCAGAACAAGCAGTCGTAATCGTAATCGTAGTCGCATGCTCACGCCGCGACCCCGGCGGCCTCCTGCATGTCCAGAAACTGCAGTCGCGCCAGGTGCGCGTACAAGCCGTCCTCGCGCATCAGGTCGGCGTGTTTTCCCACAGAGTGAATGCGGCCGTGCTCGAGCACGACAATGCGGTCGGCCCGTTGGACTGTGGCGAGCCGATGGGCAATGACCAGCGTGGCACGGCCCTCGGACAGTCGGTCAAGGGCGGCGCTGACCAGGCGCTCGCTTTCTGCATCCAGGCTGGAGGTCGCCTCATCGAGCAGCAGGATTTCCCGGTTGGCCAGAATGGCGCGCGCAATCGACAGGCGCTGGCGCTGGCCGCCGGAGAG
>CAITSH010000254.1 GCA_903895005.1 uncultured Pseudomonadota bacterium | reverse complement strand
TTTGACGGTTAATTTCCAATCTTTCGTCCAAGGGTTTACCCTAACGTAACCTAATCTACGCCAGAAAGTCACACAAATGAAATACAGCTATTTGGTGATGCACGTATGCTTGGACTTTTAAACTTTTTCATTCATCCCCGTGCTCATTCTCATCCCTGCTGAAGCGTGAGCGTTTATGATAAAATTACCGAAATTGATGAATTTGGCTGAAATGGTTGGCTCTGCGAGTAGCACCATTCGCTCCGATGCGATTTCAGTTATGCCGGGCTACGGAGGACGCCGACTTCAGCCGCTACTGCCGGCAAATTGGAAACAGGCCTGAGCATGGTTGCGAAATCGCCCACTCCCACTTCCTTTCCATCTTCAGTGAAAGCACCCGGTTCCGCGTCAACCCCGGTCGAGAAACATCCGTCGGACTCCTTAGTTGCTAATGCAACGTCGAATACGGTTTACCTATTGGCCTATTACGCGAGATTGCTAAAGGGCAACCGGTGGCTGGTTTTCATCATTATGCTCGGACTCGCCGGGCACGTTGCATTCTATATTTTATATCCGCTAGGATTTAAATATATCTTCGACGTGGTGGTCCCCGCCAAGGATTGGGGGCTTCTCACCAAGGTCGCCATCCTCTTGACGGTTTTTCTGGGGTTGGGGGCGGTTGGTTCATACTTGCAATTGAAGTATACTTCTATTCTCGGCGGCCGGGTGTTGGATGGTCTGCGTTCCTCGATGGTGAACAAGCTTACGGTTCTGCCAGTGGGCTATTTCACCAATATCGAATCGGTCGATGTGCTCTCGCGGTTCTCCGGCGACTCGGAAAAACTCGAAGCCTCGATGACCCGGGCATTGCCATCGCTCTTGGAAACCGTTTTGTTGATTTTGGGAAGCCTGCTGGTCATGTTTTTTATTGATTGGAGGCTTGCGATCGCGGGGACACTCCTTGTCCCGCTGGGGTTTTTTGCATACGCCGTGGTGGCGCCCAGGGAAGACTTGCTCAATAGCAACAGCCGGCGTTTGAAGAACGAGATGCTGGCCTCGGTGGAGGATTTCCTTCATTCATGGCTGATCATCCGCGCGTTTGGGCGCAATGAATTCTTTAAGAAGCGTTTCGATCGGGTAAACAGCCAGTATTACAAGACGTCATCGGACTATTCCTATTACGTTAATATGACGCCGGTTCTTTCGGACTATATAATGAACGGAATCATGGCGGCGATCGTGATAATCGGCTCGGTTCTTTCTATAAACGGCACGCTTACGATTGGCTCCCTCATTGGCGCATTTGCTATACTTCGGAAAATAGCGGATTGCTCTAGCAAGCTCTCCAAGCATTATTTCGTCTTCATTAATGCGACGCGTCCGTGCAAGCGCATTGAAAAGTTGCTCACGGAGCCTGAGGTGAGGACCGTGGGGAGGGTTGGCGTCGAACTCCCCGCGATCCAGCATGACATCTGCCTGCAAAACGTCAGCTTTGGTTATCTTGCTGACCGCCCGATCATCCGAGAGGTCGACCTCTTGCTCAAGGCAGGACGGTCAGTTGCGATTGTAGGCCCCAGCGGTAGCGGCAAAAGCACATTGCTGAAACTGATGATGTCCCTGATCCAGCCGCAAACGGGTGATATTTTATATGATGGAATCTCGGGGAAGGATGTCTCCGTGACCTCGATTGCCAGTTATTTCTCAAACGTCCTGCAGGAGAGTCATTTGTTCCGCGGGAGCATCGCCGAGAATATTCGTTATGGTAAGGCGGATGCGAGCGACGAGGACGTGCAGCTGGCCGCCACCCATGCGGAGATCCACGATTACATCGTTACGCTGCCGAAGGGCTATGAAACCATCGTAAGCCACTCGGGAACAACGCTCTCCGGCGGACAGCGGCAGCGCATCGCCATTGCCCGTGCTTTGTTGAAAGACGCCAGCGTGATTCTATTGGATGAGCCGACTTCCATGCTGGATGCCGTCACCGAGGATTCCATCAACAAGTTGATTGCAAAACTCGCAGCCAAACGGACGGTGATCCTTGTCAGCCACCGTCTGGCATCCTCAAGGAATTTCGATCAAATTGTGGTCGTTGACCGGGGTCGTATCGCCGAGTCGGGCAGTTTTGGTGAGCTCATCTCCCGGAATGGCTATTATAAGAATTTGTGGGAGAAGCAGCATGGTTTCATGGTTGAGCATGACGGGACGATGGCGGTTGCACCGGAACGATTGAAACTGATCCCCATTTTTGCGAAATTGGACAACGATTCACTCGAGGAGCTTTGCGGCCATTTCGCGACTGAGGTTTTCGAGCCCGGCATGTTGGTGATCCAGCAGGGCGACAAGGGGGAGAAGTTTTACATTACCGTCCGGGGGAGGTTGGAAGTATTTATTACAGACGCAAGCGGGGTTGAGACCAAGCTGGCGGTGTTGGGTGATGGCGATCATTTCGGCGAGGTTGCCCTTTTGAGATCGGTGCCCCGCACCGCGTCCCTGCGCGCCATCACCCACGTCGGTTGCCTGAGTTTGAGCCGGAGCCGCTTCGAGCGCTTGACCGAAAGTCACCCAGAGGTGTTGGAAGCATTGGAGCAGGCGATGCTCGCTCGTTCGCGAAATTGAGTTTAACCCGCCTGCCCGTTCCCTCGGGTGCCGGCTGGTCGCTTGATCCGGCAGTTTAAATCAATCGCGGGTCATGTGGATTGAGCGGATAAAACCAAATATCCGAAGCACTCAGATTCTCTTAACGCCCACACGCGTAACACCGAGAAGATCGAAATGCCTTCAGATTAAACAACTTTGCGATCTTCGGTTCGATTTTGGCGCCTTTGCGTATAATCCGGAACTTGCGGTCAAAACCTAAAAGTTATGGTGCAAATTCAGCGAAGCGGCCTTTTGCGAGGTGAATGCGCGCCTCGGCTTAAAAAATAATAATTAAAACCGCGGCTTACGCACATGATGCGGATACCAGAAGATCGCCTGAGGTCGCCGTAGCCCCCGCGGGCTGAGTTCCTCCGGTTCGTGGTTTCCCGGGTTTTAGCTCAGAGCTGCACGGGCAGGCCGATCTCGATGATCTGGGTGGGTAGGATGCGGTAGTAGTCTTTCACCGGGGAGGCGTTGCGGCTCAGGAAGGCGTAGAGGCCCTTTTGCCATTCAAACATACCGGCGCTGCCCCCGAGGATAATCATCTCGCGGTTGAAGTAGAAGGTGGTGGCGGCGAGGTTGAGCGGCACGCCTTGCGCCTTGATGCGCTCGACCATCTTGGCGACGTCGGGCGACTCCATGTAGCCGTAGCGGACGACGGCTCGCCATACGCCTTCGCCGATGGACTCGAGCACCATGCGTTCCTCCTCGTCGACCGCGGGCACTTCCTCGGTGAGGATGGTGAGCAGCACGGCGTTTTGCTGGAGGCACTTGTTGGCCTTCAGGTGATGGAGCAGG
>CAITSH010000253.1 GCA_903895005.1 uncultured Pseudomonadota bacterium | reverse complement strand
GGCGCTTGACCGCGGCCAGAGACAAGAAGAAGAAAATAGAAAAGGCCAGCAGCCAGATTGAAAGCGGGGTGTCCGTCGCCACGCCACCGGCTACGATCCGAGCGGTGTAAAGCCCGGCCAGCACACAGATGTCGATGACAATCCGGCGCTTCAGGTGAAGCGAATAGGCGAGGGTGAGCAGATAATAGGCTGCCATCACTAGCAGGAAGGTTCCGCCGAGGCCGGCGGCAAGAAGGGTGCCGAGAATGAGCAGCCCCGCCGCCATCCATGCGCCATGCGCAATCGGAACGCTTCCTGAGGCGAAGGGCCTATTTTTCTTGCGCGGGTGTGCGCGGTCCGCGGCCAGATCCAACAGGTCGTTCAACACATACACGCTCGAGGCCACGACGCTGAAGCAGACGAAGGCGAGAAATGAAAGAAGAAATGTCGGCCCGTCGAGTTTGTGAGCCGCCAGTATCGGCAAAAACACAAGGGTGTTTTTGAGCCATTGGTGCGGACGTAGCGCCAGGATGTGTTGTTTGACAGATTGTGGTTTTGCCGGAAGGTGCTCGACATTGTTGCAGGCCCGTTCTGCAGCAAGCCGCAGGGCCTGGGAGGCGTTGACTGTGATGACCTTCGCCGCACGTTCCAAGATGAGGGGATCGATCGGTGCGTCGCCAAGATACGCGAAGCCCTTCGGACCAAAGCGCTCTTCGAGGAAAGTGGCTTTCAGTCCTCCGTTGAGGTTCAGATGCTCATCTGAGCAGATAACCTCATCGAAAAGCTTGAGTTGCTCGGCGACAGCCTGCGCAAATTGCATGCCGCTCGTTGAGAGCAAAACAATCGCTCCCCCGGCTTTGCGCCATTGATTGATATAGTCGAGGACGGCCCGGTTGAAGGGCAGCGTCGGGACATCGACAAGGTTAATCGTGGCTAAATGGCTGCTTAGGGGTGCGCGTTCCGTCCCCCTGTCGATCATTGAGAGAAGTGCCGATCGCCAGTCGCAGGCCAGCGCCGCCAAAAATCGCTCATGTCTCCAGCTGGTGCTCAGCAGCGCATTATCGAGATCTACCACGAGGGTTGTACAGGTGCCCAGGATCAACAGAACCCCCCTTGATCGTTGCGACCAGCTTGTAGCTTGTATCCGACGCGCTGTCATCCGCCAGGCAGTGCACAGATCGATGAAATTCCGCCGCGTTACGGACGTTTTAACTGCTCGCCAGGCTCCCCCAGTCCAGCGCCTCGCCCGCGAATGCGCAAGCGCGGTGAGTTCAGCATGCTCGAAATAGCTACGTTCCACGCGGAGCGGTTTCCAGCCGCTCGCCTGCGTGATGCCGAGAATGCTCAAGCCCCGAGTTCGTCATTTCCTGAACCGCGCCGACGCGCATTTGGGGACAGGAGAGGCGTGCGATCCGGGTTGCCTCCAGGGCGGCGAAGGCGGCCATTGTTTTCAGGATGCGGTTGGTCCAGGGGGCGTCGGGGACGGTGTTGGACAGGTCAAGCCCAAGAAAGCTCAAGGATGACAGAAGTTCACTGATCAGGGAACTCCGCGTGCTCGTCGGACTGAGAATGAGTCGACTTAAGGATCAGGACCTTGAACATCAGCACGTGATCAAAGGGTGGCCTGCCGCCACGGGACCGATCCGCCCGCGGCACCGCCGCCTCCAGCGCCGGGCGGAACATCTCGAAATCAACGAGACCCTTTACGCGCTCCAGATCGTCGCCCTTGGCGGAAAGCGCCGCGAGCCGCTCATCAACATCAAAGAATCCCGGAGCCCGCTGCGGCATATCTGCAATCTCGTCATGACATGGCTTAGTGAATTCATCGCACGCTGATTTGGCGGGGGGGAGATGTCCACCTTGTCTCAGGTGCCGATTTATAATAAGCACGGAGTAGTCTCTAGTGGAGATGATATGGAGTGCTACTAAATGTCGTTTTTCCGTCGACGATTTATGAATGCTTTTTTCATACTTTTTGTAGCGCTCGTGTTCAGTAAATTTTTTCTTTTCAGCAGCTCTCTTCCTTGGAGCGCGAAATTTGAGCTGTTTGGAGTGCCCGCTTTATCATATCCTGGTGCCGACTCAAGAAACATTCAAGCGGAAGGATATTGCCTTAAGCATCGAGAAACGTTTGTAGCGTATAATGACTGCCTGAAAAATCGTGGGGAGGAGCTTAAATCGCTTTATGCTAGCGCCAGCATACCAGCCTACAATTACCCCTCTTTTTGGGGAATATTTTATTCTACATTCTTTAATGAAAACGAAGTAAATTTTCGAATCTTTTGGAGTATGAATGCTGT
>CAITSH010000252.1 GCA_903895005.1 uncultured Pseudomonadota bacterium | reverse complement strand
CTCCGGAAGTGAAAAGGGGTTTGCGCAAGCACTATACCGTGACCGCCGTGCTGCGGGAATCAGTGCATAGCCTTGTCCGGAAGACCGAAATCGCTGGAAAGCCGCGCCAGGCGCGGATTTCCAGCCGGTGTGGTTAACCCGGCTTCACGCCCGGTTGCTGTGGTTTTTGCGCCTGCCGGCTGAATATCCATCCAAGCAGCGCGAGGCCGAACGACGAGATCACAAACAGCGGCACCGCGCCGAAGTTGTCTACGACCCGTGCGCCTATCCACACGCCGAGCGACTGTGCGCTGAAAAAAGTCAGCGCGAACAGCGCCAGCGATGCACCACGCGCCTCGGGCGCCATTTGCGTGGCGTGGGTCTGCAGGGTGTTGTGCAGCATGTAGTAACCGCAGCCGATGAACATCAGTCCGATCGCCGCAACCCAGGCCGCCGGCGCAAGCGCCAGCGTCATGAAGCCCACGCCGAGCGACGAACCGCCACCCTGTGCAAGCCCGCGTTCACCCAGCGCCGAAATAAAGTGCCGCGCCGAAAAGGCGTAGATCGCGCCGCCGACCGCAACAAACGCTGCGATGGTGCCGGCGGTGGTCGGGCTTACGCCAAAGTGCAGTTGGAGGTGGGCCGGCACGAACGAGAGCGCGCCATACATCAGCATGCCCTCGGGCGTGATGGTCAGCAGCACCCTGCGCACCTTGGGTCGCAGTAACAGCCCGGCCATGCGCCGGAAGCCCTCCATCACGCCGCGCGCCGCGTCTGGCGGTTCCTGGCGGGTGGCCGGATTGCGCCGCGACTCGGCGAGCAGCAGCGCGCCGATCACCGCGTACAAAACGGCAAGCATCACGAACAGCCAGCGCCAGCCGAAATACTCGCCGATAAACCCGGCGGCCATCTGACCCACTGCGACGCCGGCGATCTGCCCAAGCAGGAAGCGCGCAAGCACCGCCTGTCGTGCCTCGTACTTAACCGTGTCGCCTATCCAGGCCATCGACAGCGGAATGATGGCACCCACGGTGGCGCCGGAGGCAAAGCGCGCGATGGCCAGCCACTCAAGGCTGGGTGCGAGCGCGCAGGCAAGGGTGCCCAGCGCCGATACCAGGGTGGTCAGGCAAACGATGAAATACTTGCCGAAGCGATCGCTTAACGGCGCGAACACCACTTGCAGCAGGCCGTACGAAATGCCGAAGGCGGTGATGACGATCGAGGCCGCGCCGGCGCTGACGCCGAACTCGGCACCGAGCAGCGGCAGCAGCGGGTCGGCGGCGCGCACGCTTGCCGCGCTGGCAAGGGCGGCAATCGACAACAGCACGACGGCGCGGTTGGACATCAGGCGGTCGCTGCGAAAGTCCGACTTACATGGATAACATGCGTCATGTGGTCGGACGCTGTTCGAAGCCGTCGAAGGCAATCTCGGACCCGGCGTCCTCGGCTGTGACTCCATCCACACGGGCGGCGGGCGGGCCGCTATTCGCCCAGGCCACCAGTGCCGCCACGGCCTCAGGCGCGCCCTGAACCATCGCTTCGACGCGGCCGTCCTGGCGGTTGCGCACCCAACCGGTCAGGCCAAGGCGCAGCGCTTGGCGGCGCAAGCCGTGGCGGTAGCCGACGCCCTGCACGATTCCGGTAATAAGCAAATGCATTGCCATTGTTAATGTTTTCGCCAAACCGGCGTAGCATTACCGCCTTTGGCGTGGCCAAAAATGCATTTCACAACGCATTCAAAACCAAGGAGAGTCCCATGAAAGCCCTGCTCAAACTCGTCCTCGCGCTCGCGCTGGGTCTTGCCGCGTTGTCCGTCAGCGCGCAGGACAAGGTTGTCTATCACTTTGACTCTGGCCTTTCGCAGGCGACCAAGGGCCTGCGCAACATGCGAAACCACCTTGACGTTGATCCCAAGGCGCAACTCATCGCCGTGGCCCATGCCGAAGGTGTTGACTTCCTGATGGAGGGCGCCAAGACCGGCAACAACCAGGAGTTTGCCTCGCTGGTGAGCGACCTGTCGGCGCGCGGCGTTAAGTTCGAGATCTGCGAGATCACGCTCAAGAACCGCGGGCTCAAGAAGGAGCAGTTCATCCTCGGGCCGGGATTCACGCCGTCTGGCGTGGTGCGCATCGCCAATCTGCAGGCGCGCGAACACTACGCTTATCTCAAGCCCTGAGTCTGAGAGGTGATGTAACAAGTGCGACTCCGTCATTCCGGGGCCGCTACGCGCCCCCCGCGGGGACTTCTTCGCGGTCGGAACCCGGAATCCAAGGGGTAATGTTCTAACGAACCCCATGGATTCCCGCTCTGGTCCACGCAGTGGGATTTGCGGGAGTGACGGCGGGCTAGCCAAACGGGTTTCAGCTTCCCAGCGCCCGTAGCGTCGCCGGGTTGCGCAGGGTCATGATCGCGGCGGTGCAAATCAGTACCACAGGCAGCACGACCACCGCCGAGCCCGCCACGGCATTGACCCAGTTTATCGGCCCCTCGGTTTCGCGCCTGAACGTAACAAGGCGGTTTGCCGCTGAAATAATGGTGAGGGGGATCAGCACCACGCAGAAAAACTGCAGCGGCAGCACCGCCCAGGCCTTGCCCATGAGCAGGCCTATGCTGCCCACCAGCCCGAGTATCCAGATGCCAAAAAGCAGCATGTCGCTGAAAACGTTGCTGCTGAGGATGCGTTTCTCGAGGTTTCCAGCGCGGTGCAGCGCGATGATCACCCATGAGCCGGCGAGGATTGCAAGGGTGCTGAGGGTGAGGAATATCCAGCCGATGAAGGAAAGGGGTAGTTCGGGCATGAGTCGCGAGTCGTCGTAAAAAGAAGGGAAATTCTACAGAATACCCAGCAATCGTTCGGCGCGGCTGATGGCGCCGGGCAGGTGCGGCTGCAGGTTGTGTTCGCCAAGGCGCGTGAGAAACCCGCTGCGGCGCATCAGAGACAGGGGCTGTTCGTTGGCGTCCGAGAGCACCAGTGTGGCGCCGCGCTTCTCCAGAGTCTTGCGCAGCACGTCCAGGGTCTCAAGCCCGGTGGTGTCGATGTTGATGACCTGGTGCAGGTCGAGGATCAGCACGCGCGGCGCGCCCGGCGCG
>CAITSH010000251.1 GCA_903895005.1 uncultured Pseudomonadota bacterium | reverse complement strand
CAGGCAGAGCGGTGCAAGGGAACGCGCGGCGAGTATGGAGAGTCTCATCGTGATCGCGTCCTATTCGGCCCGGGTGTACTCGTTTTGCGATTGGTTCCGCGTTTTGATCGCGGTTTCCCATTGCGCCTGGCTACCCTTGAACTGGTCATTCTCCCAGGGCTTGGAGTCAGGCTTGCCCTGATACTTGCCCTGCTTGTAAACGATAACCTGCTCTTTCTCGCCGCAACCGGACAACAACACGGCACCGGCAATCGCTGCCGCGGCAAGCGCGCCGAACCGGATCAAGATTTGGCTCCCGGTGCGGGAGCGGGCTGGCCGGCTGGCGCGGGGCCACCTGTCTGGCCGCCTTTGGGCGGGCCGTAGGCGGTTCCCCAGCCCCACACTTCGGAGCCCTTGCCGCGCTTGGTGACACGGTCACGATAGATGTTCGAGATAACGTCGCCATCGCCGCCCAGCAGTGCCTTGGTCGAGCACATCTCGGCGCATGCGGGCAATTTGCCCTCGGACAACCTGTTGCGACCGTATTTGGTGAACTCCTCGGCGGAATTGTCTTTTTCCGGACCGCCGGCGCAGAACGTGCACTTGTCCATTTTGCCGCGCAGGCCGAACGCTCCGGCCTGGGGAAACTGCGGCGCGCCAAACGGGCAGGCGTAAAAGCAGTATCCGCAACCAATGCACAGGTCCTTGTCATGCAACACCACGCCCTCATCGGTGCGATAGAAGCAATCGACCGGACAGACCGCCATGCAGGGCGCATCCGAGCAATGCATGCACGCCACGGAAATCGACTTCTCTCCGGGAACGCCATCGTTAAGCGTCACCACCCTGCGGCGGTTGACGCCCCAGGGCACCTCGTGCTCCTGCTTGCAAGCGGTCACGCAACCGTTGCATTCGATGCATCGCTCGGCGTCACACAAAAATTTCATTCTAGCCATGTTGTTTTTCTCCTTATTGCAGCCGTGGGCCCGTCAGCCTCAGGCCTTGACGATCTGGCACAGCGTTGTCTTGGTTTCCTGCATCATCGTGACACGGTCATAACCGTAGGTCGTGGCGGTGTTCACCGCCTCGCCGCGTACGATCGGGGCCGCACCGTCGGGGTAATAGGGCAGCATGTCCTTGCCCTGCCACCAGCCGGAAAAGTGGAACGGAACGAAGGCATGGTCCGCCCCCACCCGCTCGGTGACCATGGCCTTGACCTTGATCTGCGCCCCGGTGGGCGATTTCACCCAGACATACTCGCCGTTCCGGATGCCGCGGTCGTTTGCCGCACGCGGGTTGATCTCGACAAAGTTGTCCTGTTGCAGTTCTGCCAGCCACGGGTTCGAGCGCGTCTCTTCGCCACCGCCTTCGTACTCCGTCAACCGCCCCGAAGTCAGGACGATGGGGAATTCCTTGGAGATGTCCTTATTTTTCTGCTGCACCGATTTGTACAAGGTCGGGAGGCGCCAGAAGGTCTTGACGTCATCATGTGTCGGATATTTATCGACCAGATCCGGACGCGGCGAATACAAGGGCTCGCGGTGCTGCGGCACGCCGTCGGGGAAGTTCCACACCACCGCCCGCGCCTTCGCGTTACCGAACGGGTGACAGCCGTGCACCTTCATGACCACGCGCTGGATGCCGCCCGAAAGGTCGGTTTTCCAGTTCTTGCCCTCGGCTTCGGTTTTTTCAGCGTCGGTGAGGTCATCCCACCAGCCGAGCTTTTTCATCAGTACATGGTCGAACTCCGGATAACCGGTGGTGAGGTCCGCGCCCTTCGAGAATGAACCGTCTTCGGCCAACAGGTTTACCCCCTCGCGCTCGACGCCAAAGTTGGCGCGGAAGTTTCCGCCGCCGTCCATGACGTGCTTCGAGGTGTCGTACAGATTGGGGGATCCCGGGTGTTTCATCTCGGGCGTGCCGTAGCAGGGCCATGGCAGGCCGAAATAATCACCGTCGCAAGGCCCGCCCTTCGCACGCAGGGTCTTCACGTCAAACGTGTGCATGTTCTTCATGTGCAACTTCAGGCGCTCGGGCGACTGCCCGGTGTAACCGATCGTCCACGTGCCCTTGTTGATTTCGTTGCGCAGGATGTCTTCGACCATCGGCTCGTCGTTCTTGCCCAGGCGGATAGTTTGCTTTCCGTCCTTCTTGCCCAGCAACTGGTCGGCGAAACCAAGTTTCTTCGCGAACAGATACATGATCGTATGGTCGGCCTTGGACTCGAACAGCGGGTCGACCACTTTCTCGCGCCACTGGATCGAACGGTTGGAAGCCGTGCACGAACCCTCGGTTTCAAACTGCGTGGCAGCCGGCAGAAGGTAGACCGCGCGATCCTTTTTCTCCGTCACGCCTTCGACCGGCATGTTCGCCATCGCCGCCGTGGCCGACGGATAGGGATCGACGACAACCAGCAGATCCAGCATCTTCATCGCCTTGACCATCTCAAGGCCGCGAGACTGGCTGTTGGGCGCGTGACCCCAGAAGAACATGCCGCGGATATTGGGTTCCTGATCGATGGCTTCGTTCTTTTCCATCACACCGTCAATCCAGCGCGACACCGTAAGGCCCGGCTTTTCCATCATTGCCTGGCTGGCGAAACGCCCCTTCATCCACTCGTAATCAACGTTCCAGACGCGCGCCCAATGCTTCCAGGAACCGGTGGCGATGCCGTAGTAACCTGGCAGCGAATCCGGATTTGGACCGACGTCGGTCGCGCCCTGCACGTTGTCATGGCCGCGGTAGATGTTTGCGCCGCCGCCCGAGACGCCGATGTTGCCCAGGGCAAGTTGCAGGATGCAGGATGCGCGAACCATCGCGTTGCCGATGGTGTGCTGCGTCTGTCCCATGCACCAGATAATGCTGGCAGGCTTGTTCTTGGCCATGGTTTCGGCGGTGCGCAGGACGATGTCCTCCGGCACTCCGGTAACCTCGGTTACCTTTTCCGGCGTCCACTTGGTCAGCGCCTCTTCCTTGATCTTGTCCATGCCGTAGACACGGGCCTTGATGTATTCCTTGTCTTCCCAGCCGTTCTTGAAAATGTGGTGCAGCATGCCCATCAGGAAGGCAATGTCCGTCCCCGAACGCAGGCGCACATACTGGTCTGCCTTGGCCGCAGTACGCGTGAATCGCGGATCGCAGACGATGATCTTGGCGCCGGTTTCCTTGGCGTGCAGCGCATGCAGCATCGAAACCGGATGCGCCTCGGCGGCATTCGACCCAATGAACATCATGCACTTGGTGTTCTGCAGGTCGTTGTAGGAGTTGGTCATCGCACCATAACCCCAGGTGTTCGCAACACCGGCGACCGTGGTCGAGTGGCAGATGCGTGCCTGGTGGTCACAGTTATTGGTGCCCCAGAGCGAAACCCATTTGCGCATCAACTGCGCCTGCTCGTTGTTGTGCTTGGATGAGCCGACGAAATACAGCGAGTCAGGTCCCGATTCCTTGCGCAGCGCCATCATCTTGTCGCCGATTTCATTGACGGCCTGTTCCCAAGAAATGCGCTGGTACTTGCCGTTGACGAGCTTCATCGGCGTTTTTAGGCGGTGCGAATCATGCGTCATGCCGTGCTCGCGCACCGCCGCGCCCTTGGCGCAGTGGGCGCCGAGGTTGATCGGCGAATCGAACACGGGCTCCTGGCGGATCCAAACGCCGTTTTGCACCACCGCATCCACGGCACAGCCGACCGAGCAGTGCGTGCAAACGGTGCGCTTTACCTCCAACTTGCCGCCCTCTTTTTTCTCATCGGCGGCCTCGACCTTGCCGATCAGGTTGAACGGGAGTTGGCTGGCGAATGCGCCGGCGCCCGCCGCCACACCTGAACGCTTCAGGAAGGTCCGGCGATCCAGTGTCTTGCCCATCACGCCGGCAAGGCTGCGACGTAACTTGCTCGCGCCCTGCGCACGGTCTGACGGGGATTCGGATGTTTTTCTGGTGAGCAGCATGGTCATGGTCGTGTTCCTCGCTCAGACTTCTGTGGTGCGGTAGTAGTTGCGGATGTGGGCCGTGTCCTGGTAGCCCTTACCCGACTTTTTGCCCTGGGGCTCGTTCACTTTGGAAACACGTTGGGGTGCGACCTTCGCAGCAATCGCCGCCACGGTTGCGGCGCCGCCTGCACCGGCAGCCAGTAAAAATGTCCTGCGACTGTTCTTGATTACTTTGGTGTCCGCCATGTCGTGCTCCTCTTTTTCTCTGATCTGCTTGCCTGAACGTGTGCTTCGTGCCGCTGCTTCGACCTCTAAACCATCGACAGCGACTCTGCTTCGATATCGAAAAACGCCTTGCTGAAACGACTCACGTACTTGTAAAACGTTGTCGCCTCGCAGGTGTCAATGCTACTTAAGTATGGGCCGTAAGTTTGATGAATATAATTGATAAATAAGTGTTTTTGTTGCTGCGCCGCAGCATGCGTTGACCCTTCCAGCACAAGGTGACGCATGACTTCGCAAAGTGCCGCGAAGTGGTCCTCGTACACCCCCGCCCCTCCCACCCGGGCCAAGCCCAGGCTGCTCAATTCTTCGCGCAACTGCACCAGACGCCTTTCCTTGACGGAATCGGTCATATAGTGCGTCGCATAGGGGGAAACCAAGGCCTTGCCGGTGCCGATGAACACACTGGAAAATTCGAATCCAAGCATTTCAGGATCCGCATCGCGGCATGCCGACTGCAAGGCAGCCCAACTGGATGCGAGCGCGGAGGCCCCCTCCCCCTCGATCGGCGCGGCATCGGCGATAGCCGCGAGCAGGGCCGCATCCGGCGCGTCAAAGTAAAGCCGCGCGAGCAAGGCGTAGTAATCGGCACGCGCCCGGTCTTCTTCGTTGAGCGGCGGCGAAAACTGAATAGGGCTGGAACTCAATCACTCACCCTTTGGTTTTTTTGACATCGTGGATGGTCATCTCGTTCTGGTTTTCCATCATATCGATGACACGGCAGTCTGCGCACATCATCAGCCGCTTCATTGCGCCTTCGCCGGAAAACATCGAATGCAGTTTGAGCTTGGCGGTCATGTTCTCGACCATCTGACGCGTGCCGAAAGGCTTGGCGCACTTGACGCAGTTGAAGGGCTCGGCCTCGTTGAGCACCCTCTCCTCGCGCGCGGCGGGTGTGAGCAGCAGGCGCGGAACCAGCGTAATCGCCTTTTCCGGGCAGGTGGTCTCGCAAAGACCGCATTGCACGCAGTTGCGCTCGATGAATTTGAGCATCGGCTTGTCACGCCCGTCCACCAGCGCCGACTCCGGGCAAGCACCGACGCAGGACATGCACAAGGTGCAGGTGTCCTTGTCGACGTTGATGCCCCCCCAGGGCGCACCCGAGGACAGCGCAACTTCGTCCTTCGCGGTCGGCGCGTGCTTGGACAAGTGCTCGAAAATGAATTCCAGAGAACCGCGCTTTTCATTCGCCAGGTTGAACAAGGCCGGTTTCGCGACACCACGGGCCGGTTTGCAATCCCATAGCGCGGTTTCCAGCCCCTTCATATCCGGGTTGTGCAGCAGGTTGAAATGCCTGCCGTCATAACCGAGCGCATTCAGGATGGTCTGGCCGAACCCCATTTGCGTCTCGATCGCCGCACCGTAATGCTCATCCTCATCACCACAGGCCAGGACCGCAACCTGGCTCGCGCCATAGGCAATTGCGCCCAGCAGCACATCCAGCCCGACCGATGCGACATGATGGACTTCAATCGGCATCACCCGCGCGGGAAGGCCTTTGCCGCGACGCGCCATGCGCGCGAGTTGTTCGCGCGCATGCGCGCCGCTATGCAAAAGCACGCAGGCGTCCTTGCCGCCGGCCTGCGCATAAGTGGCAAGCAGCTTCTTCAGCCTAGCCCCGAGCTCCGGAACTTTCGGGTAGCCGTAAGTCAGGGCGCCGGACGGACAGACCGTCGCGCAACCGCCACAGCCCATGCAAAGATGCGGCTCGACGCTGATCTTGTCGCCGGCCGAAACGATCGCCTTGGTCGAGCACGTGTCTATGCAATTGGTACAGCCGGTCTTGCCCGAGCGCCCATGGGCGCACAGTTTTTCGTTGTACTGAAAATACTTCGGCTTTTCGAAATCCCCGACCATTTGACCGATTGCAGCAACGGCAAGGGCCTGTTCCAGCGGGTCGGCACCCGGAGCGAAGTAGCCTTGCGGCAGTTGCGGCGTTTTCAGTACAGGCGTACGCGACAAGTCGAGTACCATGTCGAAGGTCTCGCTGCGCTTGGTATCTTCCCGCGTAAAGTCGATGGCACCGATCGCGCCGCAGGCTTTGACACAAGCGCGGTGCGATTTGCACTTGTCCGGGTTGACCTGGTAAGAGAAATCGATGGCCTGCTCGGGACAGGCGTTAATGCAGGCGTTGCAGCGCGTGCACGCCTCGAGGTCGATCGCGTTGGCCTGTTCCCAATGCACGTCAAACGCACCAAGCCAGCCCTCGACGGAAGCCACCTTCCCGGACCACACCGGATAGCGGCGCTCGCTCGGCAACTCGCCGCCGGCTTTGCCTGCTCCGGTTACCAGTACGTTCACGTCAAGCTGGCCGGCGAGCTTTTCCGCCCAGGCCAGCGCCGCCGCGCCCTCGCCAATAATCAGCAGCTGCCCGCCCGATCGGTAAGACACGCTGGAAACCGGCTCGGGTTCGGGCAAATCGGCCATCGCCAGCAGGGCCGCGATCTTGGGCGTGGCGATCTTCCCTTCCTTGGACCACCCGGCCGCTTCGCGGATGTTGATAAACTTTAGCGCCACCGGTGCGTTGGCCCCGCCGGCGAGGTCGTTGAACAGCGGTGCCTCCTGCGTGCAGGCCACCACGCAGGCCTCATCCTGCAGCGAGGCAACAAAACTGTCAGCCTCGCGGCGGCAAAGCTCGTGGTGGATACGGACGGGCTGCCCCAGTTGCAGCGCTTTTTCCAGGGCCTTGGCATCGAGCGCCATGGTCTGGTTGCAATCGCATAACTTCAGTGTCTTGCCGGCTAACGCCATAGATTCTGCCACTCAGTATTCGGTCGGATTCAGTTCGGGCTCGGGACCGCCAATTGAAAGCCCGCGCATATTAGCAGGGAAGCGAGGACTGGTAATCGCGCTAAACAGTTTTTGGCGCGCCCTTAATTCCCTGCCCCGGCATAGGGATTTCGGCCATTCCAGACCCTGCGGTATCGGCCGCTTCGGCCGAACCGGCCGGAACGTCAAGCAATTCCGGAGCGGACACAACATCGGCGAGGGCACCATTATCCGACTGCAACGCGGACTCGCCCTCCTCTTTTTTTTCTTCAAACAAAAAAAGGCTTTTCGATTGATTGAGCGTGCGCAGCAACGCCTCCGGGATGGGATCCTCGATACTGTAATCGTCGATGTAGATATCAAGCTTGTCCATGGCCGCGAAGCCAAAATGCGGATCATTGAACAGCTTTTTCAGGGCTGCGCGCTTTAGCGTCTCATCGACCCCCGGCTTGAGAAACTCGCGGTATTCCGATGCAATGCCCTGCAAGGAATCCAGCGATGGCAACGGCGCCGCTGCAGCAGGCGCCGCACCCGTCGATGCGCGTGCATCGCCCTCCGCGCTGGCGGGCGTGCCATCCGTCGCGGGAACAGGGGCTTGCGGCGCGGCCGGCGCGGCTGCAGCGATCTCCTGAGCCTCCTTCGTCTCGATCTTGCGCCGCGACCAACGCGACAAAAACGGCAGTTCGTCGCGCTCAGTCATGATTTTTTTTAATACCACCGTGATCACGCCTGGCGCCCTGGAAAGAAGGCGCTCGGCTGCGCTTTTTCACCTCGGGCTTGTAGTGCTGCATTACATAACCGGACAGCCAGTCGTGCAGCTCCGGAGGCAGTGGAACGCCGTCGACGCGTTCCTGCGCGTCCATCATGCGCGCAGCTTCGTTATAGCTGAGGGTCACGCTCGCAGGCTGTGGCGGACCGTCTTCCTGCCGCCAAACGACAAAGGCAAAGGCCTGTTCCGCGCTGATATTGAGGTAGTAACCCTCGGCCTCATCGCGATACAAGGCGATGACGAACCCGGGGTAAAGCCACAATTCCTGCTTGTCGCCCTTTTGCAGGCATCGCGGCACAGCCCCAGCCGGTTCTTCATCGGGGACCACGCCGACCGCCTCCCATTGCTCGGATTGCCAACGGTTGTCCAGCAGGGTTTTCTGCATGACCACCGCCACTGCAAGGCTCGGACGCTCCATCGGATGCTCTATACTAGTCGGGTTTGTAAATAACCCTGATTAATCAGGGGCTATACGACCTAGCATACCCCAGCAAATGACCGACCGCATCATACTCATCACCGACGCACGCCGTGCCAAACCCCTGCCGCAAAGCACAGCGCCGGCTGCGGCCACGCCCGGCTTGGCGCTCTCCGACACGCGTGGACGGCGCCTGCACGACCTGCGCATCTCGGTCACAGACCGCTGCAATTTCCGTTGTACCTATTGCATGCCCAAGGAAGTGTTCGACAAGGATTACGCCTACCTGCCGCATTCGGCGCTGCTGTCGTTCGAGGAAATCACGCGTATCGCCCGCGTATTCGCAGACCAGGGCGTGCAGAAAATCCGCCTCACCGGCGGCGAACCGCTGCTGCGCAAGAACATCGAAAAGCTGATCGAGATGCTCGCCGCGATTCCCGGCATTGACCTCACACTGACGACCAACGGCTCGTTGCTCGCGAAAAAAGCCCGCTCACTGAAAAGCGCCGGTCTCAACCGCGTAACCGTCAGCCTCGATGCCATCGACGACGCCACCTTCAAGGCGATGAACGACGCCGACTATCCGGTGGCCGACGTGCTCGAGGGTATCGACGCCGCCGCCGCCGCGGGCTTCTCGCCGATAAAGGTCAACATGGTGGTCAAGCGCGGCGCCAATGAACACGCCATCCTGCCCATGGCGCGCCACTTCAGGGGCAGCGGACATATCCTGCGGTTCATCGAATTCATGGACGTCGGTGCGAGCAACGGCTGGCGCATGGACGATGTGATTCCATCCGCGCAGGTGATTGCCATGATCAACGCAGAGGCGCCGCTTGTCGTCGCCGACCCGAATTACAGCGGCGAAGTTGCAGAGCGCTGGCGCTATGCCGATGGCACGGGTGAAATCGGCGTGATTTCCTCAGTTACCCAGGCGTTTTGCAGCACCTGCACGCGCCTGCGCCTGTCCACCGAAGGCATGATCTACACCTGCCTGTTTGCCACCGACGGTTACGACCT
>CAITSH010000250.1 GCA_903895005.1 uncultured Pseudomonadota bacterium | reverse complement strand
GCAATGCACTGCGAGCTCCGTGGCGGGGACTACGGTATTGACCGCTGCGATCATGCTTTGCATGCGCCCCGGCGTGGCGCTGCCTATGGTGTCGCCAAGAGATACCTCGTAGCAGCCCATGTCACGCAGGGCTTTCGCCACGCTCGCCACGGCCTGCGGTGGGATCGCCCCTTCATACGGGCAATCGATGACGCAGGAGATATAGCCGCGCACGCGCACGCCTGATTCGCGTGCCGCGGCCACCACCGGTGAAAAGCGCTCCAGGCTTTCTGCGATAGAGCAGTTGATGTTCTTGCGGCTGAAGGTTTCCGAGGCCGCGCCGAACACCGCGATTTCGGTGACACCGGCGGCGAGCGCGGCTTCGAGCCCCTTCAGGTTGGGTACCAGGACCGGATAACTGACCCCGTCCTTTTTCCGGATGGCATGCATCACCTCGGCGTGATCGGCCATTTGTGGCACCCATTTGGGCGAGACAAAAGCGGCCGATTCCACAGCGGGCATGCCCGCATCGGCCAGTTGCTCGATCAGCGCCACCTTGACCGCGGTCGGCACGACAGCAGTTTCATTTTGCAGGCCATCGCGCGGACCGACCTCGACAATCCGCACGCGCACAGGCAGGTTCATGGCTGGCTTGCCTCAATGGATAGCAGCTGTGCGCCGTCACCGACCTGGTCTCCGGGCGCGAAGTGTATGGCTGTGACAGTGCCGTCGAACGGGGCGGTGATGCTGTGTTCCATTTTCATTGCTTCCAGTATCAACAGGGGCGTGCCGCGTTTTACCGCAGTCCCGGGTTTGACCATGACTGCCATGATCTTGCCCGGCATCGGAGCCGCGAGCTTGCCGGACTCTTCCTCGGCGCCTGCGGCATGCGCCAGCGGGTCGAGCAAATCAAGGCGGCTGTGCTGTCCGGTGTGAAACAAGTCGAAATGGGGGCCACGCCGGACTACGGTAGCAAACGCAGCGACACCGTCTAGCCAGATGGCGATGCGCCCGTCGGTGCGATGTTCTGCGCGCAGCGTGTGGCGGGCGCCGCCCACTTCCAGTTCCCATGCGTTCTTGCGAACGTGCACAGTGACGGGGATCTCGTATTGGCCGTCAAGGAAACGCAGTGTGTGTCGGGCTTGCTGGTTGAGGCGCCAGCCGTCAGTCAGCGCCCAGGGCGAGGCCGGGTCGGTGCCGGCTTTTGCATGCTCACTTGCCGCGGTCTGCCGGTGTGCAAGTTCGGCAACGCTCGCTAGCGCGAGGATCGTATCGCCGGCCGCCTGCCGCGGGGGGAAGAGGGTGTCGCGGTTGTTCTCGATAAGCCCGGTATCGAGATTCGCTTTGGCAAACGCCTGACAATCGACCACCCTGGCGAGAAAGCCGGTGTTGGAGGTCACTCCCGCAATTTCAAAGCCGGCGAGGGCGCTGCGCATGCGTGCGAGCGCAGCGGTGCGGTCTGTATCCCAGACGATCAGCTTGGCGATCATCGGGTCATACCAGGGCGAGATGGTGTCTCCGGCGGCCACTCCGGTGTCGATTCGCACGTGCGCCGACTCTGGTGGCATGGCGAGATGGTCTATGCGGCCGGTCGCAGGCAAAAAGCCGCGCTCAGCGTCCTCGGCATAAATGCGCGCTTCGATTGCATGGCCGCGAATGACAATGTCCTCCTGCGCCAGCGGCAAGGATTCGCCCGCCGCGACACGCAATTGCCATTCAACGAGATCGAGGCCGGTGATCATCTCTGTTACCGGATGCTCAACCTGCAGTCGCGTGTTCATTTCCATGAAATAAAACGCGTCGTCGCGCGGATCATCACAGTCAATGATGAACTCCACTGTTCCTGCACCGGCGTAGTCGACGGCCCTGGCTGCAGACACTGCCGCGTCGACCATGGCTTTGCGCCTTGCGGACGTCATGCCCGGGGCCGGCGCCTCTTCCAGTACTTTCTGGTGGCGGCGCTGCACCGAGCAGTCGCGCTCGAACAAGTGAACGACATGACCCAGTGTGTCGGCGAACACCTGGATCTCAATATGGCGCGGTCGCGGCAGATATTTTTCGATCAGCACCGTTTCATCGCCGAAAGCCGCTTTGGCTTCGCGCTGGCAGGCGGCAAGCGCGTCGGGGAATTCCTCTGCCTTGCCGACGATACGCATGCCCTTGCCACCACCGCCTGCCGATGCCTTTATCAACACCGGGTAGGCGATTTTTCCGGCCTCTTCTTGCAAGAAGGCGGCGTCCTGATTGTCGCCGTGATAACCGGGAACGACAGGCACCCCCGATTGTTGCATCAGCGCTTTGGCCGCGCTCTTGTCGCCCATGGCACGAATGGCGGCCGGCGGCGGACCGATAAAAACCAGTCCCGCCCTGGCGCAGGCATCGGCAAAATCCGCGTTTTCGGAGAGGAATCCGTAACCGGGGTGGACCGCCTGCGCGCCGGCTGCCCTGGCAGCGGCGATGATGCGTTCGCCCGAGAGATAACTGTCCTTCGCTTCAGCGGTGCCGATACGAAACGCCTCATCGGCTTGCGCTACGTGGAGGGCTTGCGCGTCGGCATCCGAATATACGGCGACCGTCCACAAGCCAAGCCGCTTTGCCGAGCGGATGATGCGGCAGGCGATTTCGCCGCGATTGGCGATGAGGACCTTGCAGAACATGCCTCAGCTTTTTTTGCGGACCTTTTTTGCAGGTTTGGCCGTAGGTTTCTTTTTCTCTGCTGTACCGGGTGCGGCCCAGGCGGGGGCGCGTTTTTCCAGAAAGGACGCAATACCGTCCTTGCCCTCGGCGGATGCGCGCGCGGCGGCGATGCGGCCGGCGGTATCGCTGATCATGGCGGTGTCGATTGAGCCTCCCGCGACCGCACGGATGAGTTCTTTTGAAAGGCTTTGGGCGTTGGGACCACCCAGCAGCAATTGTTCCAGCAATTCGTTGATGCGGCCATCGAGGTCCGCCAACGGTGCGATTTCACTGACAAGGCCGATGCGGTAGGCCTCAGCGGCGGTGAAGCGTTCAGCCGACAGGAAGTAGCGCCGTGACGCGCGTTCGCCCATGGCCCGGATCACATAAGGGCTGATGGTCGCCGGAATCAATCCCAGCTTGACTTCGGACAGGCAAAATTCCGCTTCATATGCGGCGACGGCGATGTCGCAGGCGGCGACCAGACCGACTCCGCCGGCGAAGGCCGCACCGTGCACGCGCGCGATGGTCGGCTTCTTGAGGCAGTAGAGCGTGTTGAGCATGGTGGCCATGCCCATCGCATCGGCGCGATTCTGCGCCACGCTGTAGCCGGCCATGCGTTTCATCCAGTTGAGGTCCGCACCGGCACAAAACGCGGCGCCGGCACCGGCCAGCACCACGGCGCGAATGGCTTTATCGGCCTCAAGCGCCTGCAGCGCGGCGGTCAGCTCGGCGATCATCTCGTCATTGAAGGCGTTGCGCAGGTCCGGCCGGTTGAGCCAGATAATGCCGACGCCTTGGGTGTCCTGTACCAGCAGGTGCTTGTATTTCGGTGATTTGCTCATTGGGGTTCGATATCTATTTGGGTGGTTACGGAATTGGCTATAAAGCAGTGCTCGTGCGCCTTGTGGTGCAGGGCCAGCAGCGCTGCGGCTGAGGGCGCGGGAGCGGCAAACAAGGTGTCCGGGCGCAGCGTGACGCGGGTCATGGCCATTTTCCCGGCGGCGTTGCGCTCCAGTACGCCGGATGCATCGTCGCTGTAGCGCTCGGCCACCAAGCCTGCCTTGCTGGCGAGTGCGAGAAACCACAGCATATGGCAGGCTGACAAAGAAGCGACAAAGGCCTGCTCCGGGTCAACGCCGGCGACTGCCGGGATCGTGGCGGGAATATTGCCCGGTGCGGCATTGCCCTGGAGCGTGATGCCCCCGTCAAAATGCATGCTGTGGGCACGGCTGTAATGCGCGTGGTCGAATGCGCCGTCCCGATGCCATTTAATGCTGGCGTGATGTTCGCTCATTATGTTCTCAGTGCCCCTTACATTCTGAACACGCCGAATCTTGTCGGCGCGATGGGCGCGTTGAGCGACGCCGACAAGGCAAGACCCAGTACCCTGCGCGTGTCCTCTGGGGCGATGATGCCATCGTCCCAGAGTCGCGCGCTGGCGTAGTAGGGTTGGCCCTGGGTTTCATATTGCTCAAGTATGGGTCGCTTGAAGGCGGCCTCTTCGGTCGCGGGCCACGTCCCGCCTCTGGATTCGATGCCGTCGCGGCGCACCGTGGCAAGCACGCTTGCCGCTTGCTCGCCCCCCATGACTGATATGCGCGCGTTGGGCCACATCCACAGGAAGCGCGGATTGAATGCGCGGCCGCACATGCCGTAGTTGCCGGCACCGAACGAGCCGCCGACAATCACCGTGAATTTGGGCACGTTCGCGCAGGCCACCGCGGTGACCATTTTCGCACCGTCGCTGGCGATGCCGCCCGCCTCGTATTTTTTTCCGACCATGAAACCGGTGATGTTCTGCAAGAACACCAGCGGAATGCCGCGCTGCGCGCATAGCTCGATGAAGTGTGCGCCTTTCAGGGCTGACTCGGAAAACAGGATGCCGTTGTTGGCGACAATGCCCACCGGGTAGCCGTGCAGGTGGGCAAATCCGGTCACCAGGGTCGTGCCGTAGTTTTGCTTGAATTCATCCAGATCCGATCCGTCGACGATGCGGGCGATGACTTCACGAATATCGTAGGGCTTGCGCGTGTCGGCGGGAATGACGCCACCGAGTTCGCCGCACGCGTAGAGCGGCTCCCGCGGTTCACGCAGGGAAAGCGTCACATTTTTCTTGCGGTTGAGATGGCCGACGATGCGCCTCGCGATGGCCAGGGCATGGGCGTCATCCTGGGCAAAGTGGTCGGACACACCGGAGACGCGGGTGTGTACTTCCGCACCCCCCAGTTCCTCGGCGCTGACGATCTCACCGGTGGCGGCCTTGACTAGCGGCGGGCCGCCGAGAAATATCGTTCCCTGTTCCTTGACGATGATGGACTCATCGGACATTGCCGGCACGTAGGCGCCGCCGGCGGTGCACGATCCCATGACCACGGCGATTTGCGCGATGCCCAGCGCTGACATGGTCGCCTGATTGTAGAAAATACGGCCAAAGTGGTCACGATCGGGGAAGACTTCGTCCTGCTCCGGCAGGAAGGCCCCGCCCGAGTCGACAAGATAAATACACGGCAGGTTGTTGTTGCGGGCGATGTCCTGCGCGCGCAGGTGCTTTTTGACGGTCATCGGATAGTAGGTGCCGCCCTTGACCGTGGCGTCGTTGGCGATGATGACGCACTCCTGCCCGGCAACGCGGCCGATTCCGGTGATGATCCCGGCGCCGGGCGCATCGTTGTTGTACATGCCGAATGCGGCCAGCTGCCCGATCTCAAGAAACGGCGAGCCCGGATCAAGCAGGGTGTTCACGCGTTCGCGCGGCAGCAATTTTCCGCGCGCCGTGTGTTTCGCGCGTGCCTGCTCACCCCCGCCCATGCAGACCACCGCAACCTTGTCGCGCAGGTCGGCCACCAGCGCGGTCATCGCCTTTGCGTTGGCCGCGAAGTCGGCGCCGCCGGGGTTGAGCCGGGTCTTGATTTCTGGCATGGCTAACGCTGGTCGGCGCCGGCGTCCGGTTTGGCTTCGAACCACTTTTGCACCGGTGGCGGCTCCCACGCGCACATGCGGTCAATGAGTTGGTCGGGATCGGTCTCGGCCAGCACCAGCGGCCGGTGTTCTGCCCTGACGAATTTTTGTTCGGTGGCAAGGTCAAAGAACGCCAGCAGAGGATCGTAAAACCCAGCCACGTTGAGCAGGCCGCAGGGCTTGCGGTGGAACCCGAGTTGCGTCCAGGTCAACACCTCGCAGTATTCCTCCAGCGTGCCGTAGCCGCCGGGCATGGCGATGAAGCCGTCAACGAGGTCGGCCATCATCGCCTTGCGTTCGTGCATGGACTTGACCACGCGCAGTTCGGTGATGCCGCGGTGGCCGTGCTCCTTGCGCATCAGTGCTTCCGGAATGATCCCTATGGCTTCGCCGCCGGCAGCCATCACAGCATCGCCTATCGCGCCCATCAGGCCGATATTGCCGCCGCCATACACCAGCGTAATTCCGCGCTTTGCCAGTGCCGCGCCCATGGCGCGTGCAGCCGCCTCGTAGGCGGGACTGGCCCCCTTGTTAGAACCGCAAAATACGCAAAGTCGTTTCATGCTGCTTACCATCCTCCGGTTGCCAGCCATTTGTCGATCTGGTCGAAGCGATCCATGCCCCAGAAGGGCTCGCCGTCGACGACGATATAAGGCGACCCGAACACACCGAGTTTGATAGCCGCCTCCACTTCGTTTTTTACCAGGTCTTTGATGGACTGATCGTTCAGTGCCGCACGCAACGCGCTGGCGTCAAGGCCGATTTTCGCACCGACCGCCACCGTGTCTTCCGGATTCGAAATGTTGATGTCATCGACGAAATAGGCGCGATAGAGCGCGCTGGCGAGGGTTTTTGCGCGCACGGGGTCCTGCTGCTTGAGCCAGTAAAACGCGCGCGCGGGTGCCTGCGAAGAAATCGGGAAGGTGGAGGGCAGGTTGTACGCAACACCGTGGAATTTTGCGCTGCGCACAAAGTCGAGCCGCGCGTAATGCCCCTTCAAGGGAACGTTCGGCAGCGGTTGGCCACCGGTGATCTTCATCACCGCACCGAGTAATATGGGGCGCCACTCGACTTCGCGGCCGTGCCTGGCCGCCAGCGCATCGATCTTGTGGCTGGCGATGTAACCGTAAGGGGACGAAAAATCAAAATAAAAATCCAATTTCGCGCTCATGCGTGCTCCTCCTTCGTTTTATCCGGCACACTCTAACATCGCGGCTGGAACACGCGACCGCCGGTCCGGCGTGCGCCGGTGAATCACGCCCGACCCGGGCTGTGGTTGTATGACATCGGCCGCAAAGCCGCGCCAGTCGTGGCTTTGCAGGTGGCTTCCCTAGATTATTTCGATCGCCATGGCGGTGGCTTCGCCGCCGCCTATGCACAGGCTTGCCACGCCGCGGCGACCGCCGGTCTTGCGCAGCGCGCCAATGAGCGTCACCAGGATGCGCGCGCCAGAGGCGCCGATGGGGTGGCCGAGCGCGCAGGCACCACCGTGAATGTTGACCTTGTCGTGCGGCAGCTTGTGTTCCTGCATCGCGGCCATGGTCACCACTGCAAACGCCTCGTTGATTTCGTAAAGGTCGACCTTGTCGGCGCTCCAGCCGGTTTTCTCGAACACTTTGCGAATCGCCCCGACCGGAGCGGTGGTGAAGCGAGCGGGCTCCTGGGCGTGCGTGCTGTGCGCCGCAATGACCGCAAGCGGAGCTAGGCCGAGTTTCTCTGCAGTGGAGCGGCGCATCATGACGAGGGCGGCGGCGCCATCGGAGATCGATGAGGAATTCGCCGCCGTCACGGTACCGTCCTTGCTGAATGCCGGTTTGAGCGTCGGGATCTTGTCGAAATTGGCCTTGAAGGGTTGCTCGTCCTTTTCCATGAAGCGCTCGTCCTTGCCGGCCTTGATTGCAATCGGCGTGGTCTCCCAGGCGAAGGTCCCCTCGTTGTTGGCTTTTTGTGCGCGCTCGAGCGAGGTGATGGCGAACTTGTCCTGGGCTTCGCGTGTGAAGTGGTAGCTGCCGGCACATTCTTCCGCGAATGTACCCATCAGGCGACCTTTCTCGTAGGCATCTTCAAGACCGTCGAAGAACATATGATCGATGACCTGGCCGTGGCCCATGCGATAGCCGCCGCGTGCCTTGGGCAGCAGGTAAGGGGCGTTGGTCATCGATTCCATGCCACCGGCGACCATGATGTCGTTGCTGCCGGCAACGAGCAGGTCGTGGGCGAACATCGCCGCCTTCATGCCGGAGCCGCACATCTTGTTAACGGTGGTGCAGCCTGCGGAAAGCGGCAGGCCGGCGCCAAGCGAGGCCTGGCGTGCTGGCGCCTGGCCGAGGCCGGCAGGCAATACACAGCCCATGATGAGCTCTTCGACCTGATCGGGTTTGACACCGGCGCGCTCTATCGCAGCGCGGATGGCCGCGGCCCCGAGTTCGGGCGCCGCAAACCCTCTCAATTCACCTTGAAAACTACCCATCGGCGTGCGGGCTGCCGAGACGATAACAATGGGGTCATTAAGCATGACGGGATGCTCCATTCGAAGCTGGGATTGCCGATGGGTAGTTTCGGCGGAGGCTAACGTGAGCGAAGCGACCGTTAAGCGCTTGCGCGGCCGAAGCCAAAACGCAACCGGGCGTGCGGGCCACCGAGACGATGACAATGGGCTTATTGAGCATGGCGCTCTCCAACCACGGGCTGGCGTGGCGGGCGGTGTTATTCATGATTTTATCGCCGGGTTCTTGTCCAGTTTGGCCAAGGCGGCGGTGTAGTGCTCGCGGGCCTGTTCTGCGGCGCTGACATGCAGGCCCAGGTTGCGCAGGCGGCCGTCCTTGAGGCTGTAGATCAGACCGTGCACTTCCAGCGCCTGGCCTTTTGCCCACGCGTCCTGTACGACGGTCGTGCCGCAGACATTCATCACCTGTTCGATGACATTGAGTTCGCATAATCTGTCATGACGCCGTGCTGCGTCCTGTAGGCTGTTCATGCCATGCTCGTGTTTTTCGTGGACATCCTGCACGTGGCGCAACCAGTTGTCGGCAAGGCCCACACGGCTGCGCGAGAGTGCGGCCTGCACGCCGCTGCAGCCATAATGGCCGCAGACGATGATGTGCTTCACGTGCAGCAGGTCGACGGCGAACTCGATCACCGAGAGACAATTGAGGTCGGTGTGAACCACGACATTGGCGAGGTTGCGGTGGACAAAGAGCTCGCCGGGCAACAGACCGACAATGTCGTTGGCCGGCACGCGGCTGTCGGCACAACCTATCCACAGGTAGGCCGGTGCCTGTTGTGCGGTCAGCCGGGAGAAAAATTCCGGGTCCCTCGCCACGGCGGCATCAGCCCAGTGGCGGTTGTTTTCAAGAAGCGTTTCAATGCTCATCAGGACTTTCAATCTTACCTAGCCGGTTTTGCCGAATAACTCGCGGCCGATCAGCCAGCGGCGGATTTCGGATGTGCCCGCGCCGATTTCGTAGAGCTTCGCATCGCGCCAGAGCCGGCCAGTGGGATAGTCGTTAAGGTAGCCGTTGCCGCCGAGGGCTTGAATGGCTTCACCGGCCATCCAGGTGGCTTTTTCGGCGGCATACAGGATCGCCCCGGCCGCATCCTTGCGCGTGGTTTCGCCGCGGTCGCAGGCCTGGCCGACGGCGTATACATAGGCCTTGGTGGCGTTCATGGTGGTGTACATGTCGGCGAGTTTCCCCTGCATGAGTTGGAACTCCCCGATCGCCTGGCCGAATTGTTTGCGTTCGTGCACGTAGGGGATCACCACATCAAGGCAGGCCTGCATGATGCCCAGGGGGCCGCCGGCAAGGACCGCGCGCTCGTAGTTGAGCCCGGACATCAGCACGTTCACGCCGCGACCAACGCCGCCGAGGATGTTGTCTTCCGGTACAACGCAGTCTTGAAACACAAGTTCACAGGTGTTGGAGCCGCGCATGCCGAGTTTGTCGAGCTTTTGCGCTGTGAAAAAACCGGGCACGCCTTTTTCGATGAGAAAGGCGGTGATGCCCTTGGGGCCGGCGTTGATGTCGGTCTTGGCGTACACAACGAGGGTGTCTGCGTCGGGGCCGTTGGTGATCCACATCTTGTTGCCGTTGAGGGTGAATTTTCCGTCGCGATAGTCGGCGCGCAGTTTCATGCTGACCACGTCCGATCCGGATCCGGGTTCGGACATGGCGAGTGCGCCGACATGCTCGCCGGAAATGAGTGCCGGCAGATATTTTTGCTTTTGCGCTTCGGTGCCGTTGCGGCGGATCTGGTTGACGCACAGGTTGGAGTGCGCACCATAGGACAAGCCGACCGATGCGGAGGCGCGGCTGACCTCCTCCATGACGATGATGTGGGCGAGATAGCCCATTGGGGTGCCGCCGTAGGCTTCTTCCACCGTGATCCCGTGCAGGCCCAGTCCGCCCATCTTGCGCCACAAATCCATCGGAAACTGGTTGGAACGGTCGATCTGGGCGGCGCGCGGCGCGATTTCGGCGGCGGCAAAAGCGCGCACCGTCGCGCGTAACATGTCGATATCCCCGCCGTGGGCGAAACGAAGTGCCGGCAAGTCGGTCATGCGGATACCCCGTCGTTGGTTCGGCCTGCTATGTCGTGCCGTGTGGCGTGCTCGGATTCGCGTTCTGGCATGAAGGCTCGTTGATCAGGGGGGGCGCGGGTAACATCCAAAGAGATATATCCCCGCCGCGTATTCTGGGAAAATAAGCGCATCGGCTCGGGCTTGTTTCGCGCCTTGCACGGATTCTAGCCCAAGCGCGCGATCGCCGACTTTTCCAACCCTTTCAGTTTTTCTTCTTTCCCATGTCCAAACCCGCACCGCCAGACCAGTCGTTCGATTATCCGCAGCGCACGCCGCCTGCGCCCGGAACCACGCTGGAAATCGCCCCCGGCGTGCACTGGTTGCGCATGCCGCTGCCTTTCGCGCTCGATCACATCAACCTGTGGCTGCTCGAGGACAACGACGGGTGGACCATCGTCGATTGCGGCATCGGCAATGACGTGACACGGGATTTGTGGGAGCAGGTTTTTGCGGCCCGGCTCGGGGGCAAGCCGGTAAAGCGCGTCGTGGTCACGCACTACCACCCCGACCATGCCGGCCTCGCCGGATGGCTGACAAAAAAATTCTCGGTCCCGCTGGTTATGGCGCAGGCCGAGTACATGATGGCCCATCTTATTGTGGACGGACGCGGTGGCACGTCCCAGGATGCGCTGCTGGAATTGTTTCGCAGGAACGGCCTGGATGCGGCGCGCATCGCCGAGCTTGCCACACGGGGCAACCACTATGCGCGTAACGTGCCGGATTTTCCGGTCGGGTTTGTGCGCATCATGGATGGGGATGCCATCAACATCAATGGGCGCGACTGGCGCATGATCTCCGGGTTCGGTCACTCGCCCGAGCATGCGGCGCTCTATTGTGAATCGCTGGGCGTGCTGATCTCCGGTGACATGGTGTTGCCGCGCATTTCGACCAATGTCGGCGTCTGGGGCATCAACCCTGACGGTAACCCGCTAAAGCAGTTTCTTGATTCCTTACGCCGCTATCTCGAATTGCCGGCGACAACCCTGACGCTGCCGTCTCACGGCCTGCCGTTTCGCAGTATGCACGAGCGTATCGCGCAGCTGCATGAACACCACCGCCTGCGCTTGGCTGAGCTCGAAGAAGCGTGTTCGCAACCGCGCACGGCGGCCGAGGTATTGACCACGCTGTTCCGCAGGGAGCTGGACATCCACCAGACTTTTTTTGCCATGGGCGAGGCGACGGCACACCTTCATTTCCTGCTGGCCGAGGGCCGGGTGACACGCGAAACGGATGCCGGCGGCGTGCTACGCTATCGCAGGAGCACATAGTAGCGACAAGCGGCTGCGTCACAACGCCGCCTCACCAAGTCGCGCCACAAGGAGGAAGCCATGAACGAGCCGGTTGCGCCCGATCCGGCGGAACTCGCCCGCATATTCGGCGAGGTTGCGCGACATTCGAGCCACATTCTTGGCGATTTTCTAAAGCGCCAGGCCGGGAACCACGATGCACCGCCGCCAGACGAATTCGGCATCGCCAAGGCTTACATGGACCTTGCGTCCAGGATGTTCGCAGACCCCTACCAGCTGGCCGCGGCGCAAATAAACCTGTTCTGGGACTACATGTCCTTGTGGCAGTTCTCGGTGGCAAAGCTCTCCGGGGCTTCGCCCGAACCGGTCGCCTCGCCGCTCAAGGGTGACAACCGCTTTCGCGATGAGGATTGGCAGAACAACTTCCTCTTTGACTACATCAAGCAGTCGTATCTAATCACCGCCCGGCATATCCAGGACACGGTGGGACACACCGGGGGCTTGCCCGAGGCGTCGCGCAAAAAGGTCGATTTTTTCACCCGGCAATACCTTGACGCGATGGCGCCATCTAATTTTGCACTGACCAATCCGCAGGTGCTGCGTGAAACCGCGCACAGCGGCGGGCAAAACCTGCTCAAGGGACTCAACAACCTCCTCGCTGACATCGAGCGTGGCGACGGTGAGTTGCGTATCAGCATGACCGACCCCAAGGCGTTCACGATTGGCGTTGATGTTGCGACCTCGCCCGGCAAGGTGGTGTTCCAGACGGAGCTGATGCAACTGATTCAGTTCGAACCGTCGACGAAAGACGTGCTCAAGCGGCCTTTGCTTATCATTCCGCCGTGGATCAACAAGTACTACATCCTCGACCTGCGCGAGAAAAATTCCTTCATTCGCTGGGCGGTCTCGCAGGGACACACGGTGTTCGTGATCTCCTGGGTAAACCCCGATGCGAAATTCGCTGGCAAGGGCTTCGAGGATTACATGACCGAGGGCCCGCTCGCCGCGCTTGGTGCAATCGAGAAGGCGACGGGTGAAAAACAGGTCAACGCCATCGGCTATTGCCTTGGCGGAACGCTGCTCGGGGCGACGCTTGCCTATATGAGCGCGAAAAATGACAAGCGCATCGCGTCTGCGACCTTCTTTGTGTCGCTGCTCGATTTTTCCATTCCAGGCGAGCTCGGGGTGTTTATCGACCAGGCGCAGGTCGAAGCCCTGGAGCGGCGCATGAAGGAGCGCGGCTATCTCGATGGTGCGGAAATGGCATCGACCTTCAACCTGCTGCGCGCCAATGACCTGGTGTGGTCCTTTGTGATCCATAACTACCTGCTGGGCAAGGAGCCGTTTCCGTTTGACCTGTTGTACTGGAACTCTGATTCGACGCGCATGCCGGCGGCGATGCACAGCTTTTACCTGCGCAAGATGTACCTTAACAATTTGTTGAGGGAGCCGGGCGGCATTTCGCTTTGCGGTGTTCCGATTGATTTGCGCAAAATACGGATGCCGAGTTATTTCATCTCCACGGCGGAAGACCATATCGCCCCGTGGAAATCGACGTACAAGGGTGCGCGCCTTCTCGCGCAGGCGGGCGGCAAAACCCGGTTTGTGCTCGGCGGTTCGGGCCACATCGCCGGGATCGTCAATCCGCCGGCGGCCAACAAGTACGGTTTTTGGACGCATGACACGCTTCCCGAGTCGCCTGACGCGTGGCTGGCCGAGGCGGAGCGCCACGAGGGATCATGGTGGACCGACTGGCAGGCTTGGATTTCCGCTGAATCAGCGCAAACCGTACCCGCGCGCAAGCCCGGTGCCGGCGAGCTCAAGGTCATTGAGGCTGCCCCAGGCAGTTATGTGTCGAAGCGGCTGGACGACCCTCCTTCCTGACGGCGTGCGAGACCGGGAGTGCAGGGTCTAGGCCTGGCGCAGTCGCGCGCGTTGCTTGCGTCCCGGGAAACTTAAAGCGGCAACTGTCGTGGCTTGCGCGGCGCGTGGGCAAACAGGCGTTCGAACAACCATCCGGGTAACAGGCGCAGTACCCATCCTGTCACGCCCATCTGCCACGGTATGGTCACGCGGCGTCGTTTTGCCGCAATCACCCTGGCAAATCGGTGCGCTGCATCTTCTGCTGAAATGATAAACGGCATGGGGTAGGGGTTGACGTCGGTCATGGGCGT
>CAITSH010000249.1 GCA_903895005.1 uncultured Pseudomonadota bacterium | reverse complement strand
CGCTTGCGAAATTCGTCGGTGGAGAGATCGGCGTACTGAATGTGCCGGCCCATCGCCAGGTCCGGGCAGTCAAGTTGCAGCACGAACCCTGCCTTGGCCACGGCTTCATATTCATGACGCATGGCCGAGGCGATGGCCTCGAGGTAGGCCTCCTGGGTCTTGTAATGGTCGTTGCGGAAAAACAGCGACACCACGCCGGGCGAGGCTGCGCTCATGAAACCGCCCTGCACTGTTTGTCCGGCCAGCGCCAATTTCAGGTTGTCGGCATCGGTCACGGCCGCCTTGGCATCGCGCACTGTAATCGGTGCGTTGCATGCCGGCGTCTTGCGCCGCGAACGACCGGGATCACCGAACACGCGCTTTTCCAAAGACGGAAAAGCCGCAAGGTCCTGATAGACGAAGGTGTTACCGGTGCCGCCGAAACCGTCGAGCCGGTCCTTGATGTAGGTGGCGTAACTGGGTTTGCTCATTTCGCCGTCGTTGACGAGGTCCACACCGGCGTCGATCTGCGCCCTGGCCACCTCGGCCACCGCCGACTTGACGCGTGCGGCAAGCGCATCATGATCGACCGGCACGCCCTCTTCCTTGGCGTACATCATCCGGATCAGGTCTTCGGGCCGCGGCAGGCTGCCGGTGTGCGTGGTGAGGAACCGCTCTTTGCTTCGCATCATGTGTTTTCCTGGCGTGGAATTTCAACTGTTCTCAGCCTCTCCCTCCGGGGGAGGGCCGGGGTTAAGGCGGGGAATTCGGGTGATCCATCACCCGCCTGCCGAACGGCTGCCCGGTGCAACGGGCAGCGCGCTCTGCAAGAGAGGGATTACACGCACGGGCTTTCGCCCGTCCGGGATAGTGCATTAGAAAACGCTAAGGAATGGCGTGGGTGATGAATTCCTGCGGCACCGCCTCGCCCCACTGGGAGTTGAGGCCTTCTTCCGCCGGCAACAGGTTGGTCTTGGCATGAACGTTGAGCATGTCGCTGTCGCTCCAGTGCTCGTGCACACGGCCCCAGGGATCCTTCCAGTAGTCATAGACCTGGCTCCCCAGCACGTGCCGCCCTATGCCCCAGACATGTTCGTATTTCTTCATGCCGGTCAGGTGCTCGTGCCCGAGCATCACGTCATCAATGTTCTGCGCCTCGAATGAGAGGTGGTTGATGCCTGCATTGGGCCCCTCTATGCAAAGAAAGGTATGGTGATCGACGTAGGTCTCACCCTGGTCGCAACGGTTGAAGGACGCGATGATGTTGCTTTTCTCGCCGGCATAGACCTCGTCGGTGCAAAGCAGGCCGAACATTTCACGGTACCACTTCACTTTTTCCGCGGCATTGGGCGTCATGATCACGGCGTGTGCGGCGCGCTTCACCTGGGACGCGCCGCGATCGAGGCGCATAAGTTCACCCTGGCGCACCTTGACATCGCCGGTGTTGACAAGGTTTTTGCGGACCGGCAGCTTGGGCAGTTGCGCGAGCCCGCAGATCACTTCCATCTGGTAGCCGTGCGGATCGGACACGCGCACGCGCTTGCCGCCTCCCGGCTCGTCGATGTTCTCGATGCCCGAGGCGCCCGGCGCCTTGGCAAATTGCTTCAACTGGTCTTCGTCATTGACGTACCAGGCGAGGCCGATGAATTTCGACGGCCCGAGATGGGTGGCATGGATATGGTGGGCCGGATCGGTGCCGCGCATGTACAGCGCGTCCTTGGTGCGGTCCGAGCGCACCATGCCAAAGGCGGCAAGAAACTCCTCGGCCTCATCCAGGCTGGGCGATTGCAACCGCCCAAAGGCTATGTCGGACACTTTGACGTAAGACATATTGAATCCTCCTTTTTAAGTAACGCCGTGCTGATTAAACGCGCTCGATGATCACCGCGATGCCCTGGCCCACGCCGATGCACATCGTGCAAAGCGCGTAACGGCCTTTGGTCTTTTCGAGTTGGTTGAGCGCGGTGGTCACCAGACGGGCACCGGATGCACCCAGCGGGTGGCCGATTGCGATGGCGCCGCCGTTGGGGTTCACGTGCGGCGCGTCGTCGGGCAGGCCGAGGTCGCGCGTCACAGCAAGACCTTGCGCCGCAAACGCCTCGTTGAGTTCGACCACGTCCATCTGGCCGATTTTCATTCCCAGCAGCGACAACAATTTTTTCGACGCCGGTGCCGGGCCGAATCCCATGATGCGCGGCGCCAGGCCCGCGGTGGCCATCCCGAGAATGCGGCCGCGCGGCGTGAGTCCGTGCATTTTGGCCGCGGCCTCGCTGGCGATGATCATGGCGCAGGACCCGTCATTTACGCCCGAAGCGTTGCCTGCGGTAACGCTGCCATCGGGCTTGACCACACCCTTGAGCTTGGCCAGCGTCTCCAGATTGGTTTCGCGCGGGTGCTCGTCGACGGACACCACCTTGGGATCGCCCTTTTTCTGCGCGATCGACACCGGCACCAGTTCGCCCTTGAAAAAACCCGCGGCGTGCGCGGCGGCGTAGCGCTGCTGGCTGCGCAGCGCAAAGGCATCCTGTGAGGCACGGTCGACCTTGAACTCGACGGCGACGTTCTCGGCCGTCTCAGGCATGGAATCCACGCCGTATTTGGCCTTCATCAGCGGGTTGATCAGGCGCCATCCGATGGTCGTGTCCTCGATTTTGGCCGAGCGCGAAAACGCGCTGTCCGCCTTGGGAATCACGAAGGGCGCGCGCGACATGCTTTCAACGCCGCCGGCGACGAGCATCTGCACCTCGCCGGACTTGATCGCCCGTGCGGCGGTGCCCACAGCCTCGAGACTGGAGCCGCACAGGCGGTTCACCGTGACCCCGGGGATGGTATCGGGCAGGCCGGCGAGCAACAATGCCATGCGCGCAACGTTGCGGTTGTCTTCGCCGGCCTGGTTGACGCAACCGTAAATGACGTCCTCGACTGCGGCCCAGTCGACCTTGGGATTGCGCTCCATCAGCGCCTTGAGCGGAATCGCCGCAAGATCGTCGGTGCGTACGCCCGAGAGCGCGCCGCCGTAGCGGCCAAAGGGGGTGCGCACGGCGTCGCAGATATAGGCTTCGTTCATTGCTTACCTTTCATGGCATTTCACAAAATGCGTTGTTGCCGGATGATCCGGCGAAAATCTTTCCTGATTCGATTCAGTCCGCTTCAACCTTCAGCCACCTGGCGATCCGCCACCCAGCACTGGAGTCCCGGGGAGGCAAAGAACAACACAGCAACACGGCGACGGGCGCACAGTATAATTCAGCCCGTACGCCGCTTAGCCGCACCTCACCGCTGCCCTGCCTGCGAACGCCTCACCCGCCTCACTTCACACGCTCAACCAAGCTCACTTCACATACCACCCAGCACATCAAGGATATTCATCATGATCAACGACGCCGCACTCGACCAGATATTCCGCACCGCCCGCTCGCAAAACGGCTGGCTGCCCAGCACCGTCTCCGACGACCAGATCAAGGCCCT
>CAITSH010000248.1 GCA_903895005.1 uncultured Pseudomonadota bacterium | reverse complement strand
CGGTCTCACCGGAGTCGGGGCCGGGGCCGGGGCCGGAGTTGGTGCTGCAGCAGGAGAAGGAGCGGCTGCCGACTGAACAGCAGGAGCCACGGGTGCGGGGGGGACTACCACCGCGACAATCGGCTCAACAGCAACCGGCACCGGTGTGGGTGTGGGTTCGGGTGTCGGCTCGACGACTACAGGCGCGACTGGGGGCACCGGTATTTCTTCCACCACCGGGGCTGCGCTCACCGCTTCCACCGGAACAATTTCATCCGCGGCAGCAGCGCCGACGATTTCGGGATCGCGCTTCACGAACACGCGCTTCTTGCGTACCTCAACCTGAATGGTGCGCGCCTTGCCGCTTGAGTCCGACTTTTTTATAATTTCGGAAGTCTGCTTGCGTGTCAGCGTGATCTTGTTCTTTGGTTCGGCGGCGGCGCCGTGAGCCTTGCGCAGGTAATCAAGCAGCTTGGTCTTGTCCTGCTCTGTCAGCGTGTCCTCGGCGAGTTTTTTTATCACACCGGCAGCATTCAACTGCTCGATGAGAGCGCTGGCGGGCATTTTCAGCTCGCCGGCAAATTGTGAAACGCTGGTAAGGGCCATGATTATTTCTGCTCCTCAGCAAACCAATGCGCGCGTGCCTTCATGATCAGTTCCTTGGCTCGCTCGGCATCGATGCCGGTCATTTCGGAAAGTTCGTCAACCGCGAGGTCGGCCAGGTCGTCGCGAGTCCGGATATTGTTACCGGTAAGCGCCGCAGCAAGATCCTTGTCCATGCCCTCGAGATTCAGCAGGTCCTGTTCCATCCCTTCGACCTGCTCTTCTTTGGCGATCGCCTGCACCAGCAGCGCATCGCGAGCGCGGCTGCGCAACTCGTTGACGGTGGTCTCGTCGAAAGCTTCGATCTCGAGCATCTCGTTGATCGGCACGTAGGCGACTTCCTCCAGTGTCGTGAAGCCCTCCTGGATGAGTATGTCGGCCATTTCCTCGTCCACGTCGAGTTTTTGCATGAACAACGTGCGGGTGACTTCGCTTTCAGCCTCGTTTTTCTCCTGCGACTCAGCTTCGGTCATCAGGTTGATGGTCCAGCCGGTGAGCTCGGAGGCAAGGCGCACGTTCTGGCCGTTGCGCCCGATAGCAATGGCGAGGTTTTCATCGTCAACCACAACATCCATGGCGTGCTTGTCTTCGTCGACAAGAATCGAGGACACCTCCGCCGGAGCAAGCGCGCCGATGACGAATTGGGCAGGGTCTGCATTCCAGAGAACAATGTCCACGCGCTCCCCAGCAAGCTCCTGGGTAACCGCCTGGACACGCATGCCGCGCATACCAACGCAGGTACCGATCGGGTCGATGCGCTTGTCGTTGCTGTGCACGGCGATCTTTGCACGCACGCCGACGTCTCGGGCTGCCGACTTGATCTCAAGCAGTCCCTGCTCGATCTCGGGCACCTCGAGACGGAACATCTCGATGATGAATTCGGGCGAGGTGCGGGAGAGCACCAGTTGCGGTCCGCGGATGCTGCGGTCGATTTTCATCAGGACGGCGCGGGCACGGTCGCCGACCCTCAGGTTTTCCTTCGGGATCATCTGGTCGCGCGGCAGGATCGCCTCGATACGGCCGGCCTCGATGATGGCATTGCCCCGTTCCATGCGCTTGATAGTGCCCGACACCAGTTTTTCGTTACGCGCAAGGAAATCCTGCAGCACCTGCTCGCGCTCGGCATCGCGGATTTTTTGCAGAATCGTCTGTTTCGCGGCTTGGGCGCCGATGCGGCCGAATTCGATGGCTTCGAGCTGCTCTTCGATGAAATCCTCTATCGTCACATCGCCGTACTGCTTGACGGCCTCGGTCAGTCCGATCTGGTAGGGCGGAAATTCAACTGCTTCGTCGGGGACGACCTGCCAGCGCCGGAATGACTCGAAGTCACCGGTTTCACGGTCGATGGCCACACGCACCTCAACCTCTTCGCTGAAGCGCTTTTTCGTGGCGGATGCTATCGCGCTCTCAAGCGCGCCAAACACCACCTCCTTGTGCACGTTCTTCTCACGCGCCAGGGCGTCGACCAAGAGCAGTATCTCGCGGCTCATTTCACTACCTCCAACTTCAAAATTCGATTTTCGGCACCAGTCTCGCCTTGTCCAAATTGACAAGGTCAAGACTTACACTGCCGCCCTCAATTTCCAGCTCGATGCGACCGCCGCTGACGCCGCGAATCACACCGGTAAATTTTTTCCTCCCATCCACAGGGAGCCGCATTTTCACGCTGGCCTGTTCACCGGAAAAACGCTCGAAATCCGCCAGTTTCCTAAGTACCCTGTCCATCCCGGGCGACGAAATTTCCAGCCGCTCGTAATCAACACCTTCCACCGCAAACAGTCGCGTCAACTGGTTACTGACCGCCTGACAGTCTTCCACAGTGATACTTTTTTCAGGCGTACCAACGACATACGGCAGGTCGATAAAGACCTGCAGCATCTTGCCCCGGTTGGACTGCTCAAAATCGACCAGCTCATATCCCATTCCGGCCAGGGTCGTTTCCAGCAAATTGACCAAAGCGTTCATTTCTCGCGCCACAAATAAAAAAAGGGCCGGACAGCCCATATCTAAAGCCTTAATAGTATAGCAAAAAAAAACCCCCCAGACAATGCAGACCGCGCTTTGCGCCCACGGGGGCGGCCTGCAGGCTAGGCTGGCTTGGGGGCGATTCCGGCCTCCAACGAGGCGATTTCCTCGCGTTTCAGATCGCGCAGCTTGCCTTGGCGCAACTGGGGTGGAAGGGCAATGGCGCCATACCTCACCCGCATCAGGCGGCTGACCGTCAGTCCAAGCGATTCAAAAATCCGCCTGACTTCGCGGTTCCGCCCCTCGTGGAGCATAACGCGATACCAACGGTTGGTTCCGCTACCGCCACCGGTCTCGATGCTGTCAAAGCGCGCCGGACCATCCTCCAGTTCCACACTTTGGACAAGCTGGCGTCTTTGTTCCTGAGTGAGTTCCCCATTGACGCGGACTGCATACTCGCGTTCAACCTCGTTACGCGGATGCATGAGCTTTTCTGCAAGATCGCCCGAGTTGGTAAATAACAACAAGCCGCTGGTGTTGAAATCTAGCCGCCCGACCGCAATCCATCGGCCGCCCTTGATCGGAGGCAGGTGGTCGAACACGCTTGCCCTTCCCTCCGGATCGGCGCGACTGACGATTTCGCCCGGCGGCTTGTGGTAAATCAGGACCCGTGTGTCGGCGTCGCCGAAAGTCAGGCGAACAGGTCTCCCGCGCACCTGCACGCGATCGGCCGGTGAAACGCGCTGCCCGATGGTGGCGACCTCGCCGTTCACCGTGACCATTCCGGCGGCAATAAGAGCCTCCATGTCGCGGCGCGATCCAAGCCCCGACTGCGCGAGGGCTTTTTGCAGTTTGGGAGGTCCGCCCTGCTCAGCTGGTCGTGTCTGCGGGGTTGGATTGATCCGGCGCGAAGGCGTCGTACCGGACTTCGGTCCCGTCCTCGACCGCGACTTCGTCGCCGGCGGGCTCTGCGTGCGTTTCGTTCCACCCGTCGGCGGTTGGGGCCGGCGCTGGGGCGAGCGTTTGCGGGGGGGCTTCGGTGCGTTCAATGGACCTCGCAATCTCCTCTAACGGCGGCAGTTCCTGCAAGGAGCGCAGGCCCAGATCGTCGAGAAAGGCCTTGGTTGTGGCGTAAAGGGCCGGCTTGCCCGGTACATCGCGATGGCCGACGGTGTCGATCCAGCCGCGATCTTCAAGTTTCTTGATGACGTCGGTGGAGACCACCACGCCGCGGATATCTTCGACGTCGCCGCGAGTGACCGGCTGCCGGTAGGCGATGATGGCGAGCGTCTCGAGCACGGCGCGCGAATAACGCGGCGGCTTTTCACCACTAACGCGTTCCAGATATTGCTGGAATTCGACGCGCGTCTGGAAACGCCAGCCGGTCGCCAAGTTGACTAGTTCGACAGCGCGCCCGTTCCAATCGTTGCGCAGTTCATCGAGCAGGCGGCGCAAGGTGTCGGCGCCGATGTCTTCTTCGAACAATTTGCGCAGATCGGCCAAGGTAAGCGGTTGCTGTGTGGACAGCAGCGCAGCCTCGAGAACCAGTTTTACGTCGACGGTATTGAGCATAATATTGACTGCGGGTTGGGTTTTTAATTAAGTGTTGGTGGTTGGTCGTTATTGGCGTTGTCGGAACAGCCGTTTCTTTGCGGACACCCCAGCGCTATTCTTCGAGAATCGCCTGCTGGCGCAGCTTTACATAAATCGGCGCATAGGGTTCGGACTGTGCCACCTCGATCAGCGTTTCACGGGTAAGTTCGAGAACCGCAAGAAAATTCACCACCAGCACTGGCACGCCGCGGGTGACATCAAATAACTCTGCAAATTCGACAAAAGTATTCGGAACCAGGCGGCGCATGATCAGCGTCATGTGCTCTCGCACCGACAGTTCGTCGCGCGTAACCTTGTGATGGGTTCGTACCCGCGCCTGGCGCAGCAGCACCCGCCAGGCATTCTCCAGGTCGGCTGGGTTCACTTGCGGCAGTCGCTGCGTGAGCGTCTGCTCAATCCAGATTTCGACCGAATAAAAATCACGCCCAATCTGCGGTAGCGCGTCGATTTGCTGCGCGGCCTGCTTCATCTGTTCGTATTCAAGCAGGCGGCGGACAAGTTCGGCGCGCGGATCGAGATCTTCTTCGCCCGCGACGACCTTAGGACGGGGCAGTAGCATGCGTGACTTGATTTCAATGAGGATCGCGGCCATCACCAGGTAGTCGGCGGCAAGCTCGAGGTTTTTGGTGCGCATCGCCTCGACGTACACCAGATACTGCTGGGTCAGCTTGGCCATTGGGATGTCGAGGATGTCGACATTGGCCTTGCGGATCAGGTATAGCAGCAGGTCCAGCGGGCCCTCGAAGGTCTCGAAGAACACCTCAAGTGCATCCGGCGGGATGTACAGGTCGGTTGGCAGCTCCATGAGCATCTCACCGCGCACCTTGGCCGAATGCGGCACGGCCTGCGGGGTCGGGATGCTCGCCTGTGCCGGATCCTGCCCCTCTTCGTGGCGCAGTTCGCTCATGAGTAATTCAGACCCATCACGTCGCGCACCTCGCGCATGGTTTCAACCGCCAGCTTGCGCGCCTTCTCACAGCCATCGGCGACGATATTCCGCACCAGCGTGGGATCGTCTATATAGCGTTGGGCCCGCTCGCGCATCGGCCCCTGCTCCGCGAGCACCCGGTCAATAACCGGTTGCTTGCATTCGAGGCAGCCAATGCCGGCGCTAGTGCAGCCCTTTTGCACCCAGCTGCGCGTTCCTTCATCCGAGTAGACAAGATGAAACTGCCATACCGGACATTTTTCCGGACTGCCAGGATCCGTCCGTTTTACCCGCGCCGGATCGGTCGGCATGGTGCGGATTTTCTTTTGCAGCATTTCCGGATCCTCGCGAAGCGCGATGGCGTTGTTGTAGGACTTGGACATTTTTTGGCCGTCCAGACCGGGCAGCTTTGAAGCCTCTGTAAGCAGAACGTCGGGTTCGACAAGAATCATCCTGCCGCCTCCCTCCAGGTAGCCGAACAGGCGTTCCTTGTCGCCGACCGCGAGATTTTGCTGTTCGTCGAGCAGCGCCTTGGCTGATTCGAGTGCCGCATCCTCGCCCTGCTCTTGGTAACGGCTGCGCAACTCCAGATAAAGCTTGGCTTTCTTGCTGCCCATTTTTTTTGCCGCAGCCAGTGCCTTTTCCTCAAACCCCGGCTCCTTGCCATACACGTGGTTGAAGCGCCGCGCGATTTCGCGCATGAATTCGATGTGCGGTACCTGGTCCTCACCGACCGGCACAAAACTGGCGCGGTAGATCAGGACATCCGCCGCCTGCAACAGTGGGTAGCCGAGAAAGCCGTAAGTCGCAAGGTCGCGGTCCGCGAGTTTCTCCTGCTGATCCTTGTAGGTCGGCACGCGCTCAAGCCAGCCCAGCGGCGTGATCATCGACAACAGCGTGTGCAACTCGGCATGCTCGGGGACGCGTGACTGGATGAACAGCGTCGACTGCGACGGATCGACCCCGGACGCAAGCCAGTCGATGACCATTTCCCAGACGTTGTCCTCGATGGTGCTCGAGTCTTCGTAATGCGTCGTCAGCGCATGCCAGTCCGCAACAAAGAAGTAGCAGGGGTATTCGCTTTGCAGCCTGACCCAGTTTTTCAACGCGCCGTGATAATGCCCCAGGTGCAGCGCACCGGTCGGTCGCATGCCGGAGACAACCCGTTCTGCGTACATATTTGTGTGTTCTTCCGCTTAAAGCTGAAAAATGGTTTCGATGAGACCGATTGAAGCCAGCACCATCGGATTGAGTATGACACCCAGCATATTGGTGAAGAGCAGCACCAACAATATGGGAAATCCGTAGGGTTCTAGCTTCGAGTAGGCATAAGCCATGCGGTTGGGCAGCAGGCTGACTGCGATGCGTCCACCGTCTAGGGGCAGAATGGGCAGCAGGTTGAGCACCATTAGCACCACGTTGACCGTGATACCCGCCTCAGCCATCAGGCCCATGGGAAGCGAAAATGCGTTGTTATCCATCAGTGTGGAAAGCTTTAGCAGTCCGGCCCAGCCAAGGGCCATGATCAGATTTGATGCCGGCCCCGCGGCGGCGACCCACAGCATGTCGCGTTTGGGTTGGCGCAGGTTGCCAAAATTTACCGGCACCGGCTTTGCCCAACCAAACAGAATGCCGCTACCACCAAAAAGCTTGCTGGCGATTAAGATTGCGAGAGGCACGATGACCGTCCCGACCAGATCGACATGGCGTATCGGGTTCAGGCTGATGCGGCCCTCGCGCTCCGCGGTATTGTCGCCAAAATACCGCGCGACATATCCGTGGGCGGCCTCATGCATGGTGATGGCAAAAATGACCGGTAACGCGTAGATCGCGATGGTCTGTACTAGATTGAATTCCATGCGGAGGGAGTAAGGCGAAAGCGCGATTTTACCTGTTTAGCCCAAACCAAGCGATTCTGTCGGTCCCTTACCCTGACGCACCAGTTTGGGAACATCGCCGCTCAGGTCGATAACCGTCGAGGGCACAAGTCCGCACGCGCCGGCGTCAAGCACAAGGTCGAGCTTGTGTTCAAGTTGGTGGCGAATTTCATGCGCGTCGTCAAGCGGTGATTCCTGCCCCGCGAGCATGAGCGTGGTCGACAGCAGCGGTTCGTTCATAGCCTCGAGCAGCGCATGCGCCACCGGATGCCCCGGCACACGCAATCCTATCGTGCGGCGCTTGGAATGCAGCAGGCGCCGCGGCAGTTCCCGGCTCGCCTCAAGAATAAAGGTGTAGCTCCCCGGGGTGAGCTTTTTCAGCAGGCGAAACTGGCGATTATCAACGCGGGCGAATAAGGCAATTTCCGACAGGTCGCGGCACATAAGCGTGAGGTGGTGGGTGTCTTCAAAGCCCCGGATGTCGCGCAGGCGCTGCATCGCTTCCTTGTCGCCAATATGGCAGCCAAGCGCAAAACACGAATCGGTCGGATACGCGATCACGCCCCCACCGCGAACGATGTCCGCGGCGCGCGCGATCAGCCTAGGCTGCGGATGCGTGGGGTGGATCTCGAAGTATTGAGCCATGACGATTTAGCGTCCGGAT
>CAITSH010000247.1 GCA_903895005.1 uncultured Pseudomonadota bacterium | reverse complement strand
GCATCAATCTCATCGATAAACACGATGCAGGGTGCCTGCTTCTTGGCGTTCTCAAACATATCGCGCACGCGGGCCGCGCCGACGCCGACAAACATCTCGACAAAATCGGAACCGGAAATCGAGAAAAACGGCACTTTCGCCTCACCCGCAATGGCGCGGGCAAGGAGCGTCTTGCCGGTACCCGGCGAGCCGACCATCAGCACCCCCTTGGGAATGCGACCCCCAAGCTTTTGGAATTTGGAAGGATCGCGCAGAAAATCGACCAATTCAGCGACGTCCTCCTTGGCCTCGTCGCACCCGGCGACATCGGCAAAAGTGATTGTGTTCGTGGTTTCATCGAGCATGCGTGCGCGCGACTTGCCGAACGAGAACGCGCCGCCGCGCCCACCTCCCTGCATCTGGCGCATGAAAAACACCCACACGCCGATCAGCAGCAGCATCGGAAACCATGACACGAAAATGTTCATCAAGAAGGACGGCTCTTCCTCTGCCTTGGCCTCGATCTTGACCCCGTACTTGAGCAGGTCGGAGACCAGCCAGATGTCCCCGGGCGAGTAGCTGGTGACGCGCTTGCCCTCCGATGTGGTGGCCTTGAGCTGGCGCCCCTCAATCAGCACCTTGGCGATACGCCCGGCCTTCACCTCGTCGATGAATTGAGAATACTCCATCGGGGTCTGCGCCGTCTGGCGCGTATTGAACTGGTTGAATACAGTCATCAAAACAAGGCCGATAACAAGCCAGATCACAAGATTCTTGAAAAGATTGTTCAAGTCGATTCCTCAGCCGCCAAGGCAGGGTTTAGCGATTAGCGCAAAGATGGCAGCGAGCTTTGCGTTCCCGGATTCCCGCGTGTCTGAACCCGGGATTTTCATTCTATACGAAACAGCAACTTGATTCAGGGCTTGAGCCCCCTGCCCAGCAAATACATCTCGCTTGACCGCCCCCTTGAGGCCTCCGGTTTTCGCGAGGCGACGGACTGAAAGGAGGCGCGCATTTGCGCCAGGAACTCTGTGTAGCCCGCGCCCTGGAAGACCTTGACCAGAAAAACTCCCCCCGGCTTGAGGTGTTTCACGGCAAATTCCAGCGCCAATTCGCAAAGATGCATGCTTTTGGCCTGATCGCTCATTTCCACCCCTGAGATATTGGGGGCCATATCCGAAAGCACAAGATCCACGCGCCTCGCTCCCAGCGTTTTTTCCAATTCAACCTCGACCGCTACCTCGCGAAAATCGCCCTGAATAAAGGTCACCCCGCGCAATGGCTCAAGCGGCAGCAAATCAAGGGCAATCACCTGCCCGGTCGCCCCCACACGTCCGGCCGCCACCTGCGACCATCCGCCCGGCGTCGCGCCAAGGTCGACCACCGTCATACCCGCCCGTATCAACTTGTCCTTCTCATCAATCTGGATCAACTTGAACGCCGCACGGGAGCGCCAGCCTTCGGCCTGGGCCTTCTTCACCCAGGGATCATTAAGGTGCTCGCGCATCCAGCCTTTGCTGGTTCTGCTAGGTTTCATCGGCAAAACTGCATAAAACTCAAGACCCTTGAGCATACACAACAGGCCGACCCTGCAGGGCACGCTATGAATTTTAAAAACGCCCTTCCTCGCTTCACACCGCGTAGCCCTATACAATCCGTGCCTATGAACTCTCTATCCGCTGCCGAACGCAAGGCGCTAAAAGCGCGCGCCCACCCCCTCAAACCCGTTGTAATGGTCGGTGATGCCGGCCTGTCCCCGGGCGTGATGACCGAAATTGAGCGCGGCCTGGCCAGTCACGAATTGATCAAGATTCGCATCGCGAGTGATGACCGTGAAAGCCGTGAAGCACTGTTGGCGGAAATCTGTGCGGCCTCAGGAGCCTCCGCAGTGCAGCATATCGGGAAGATTCTCGTAATCTGGCGCAAAGGCGAAGAAATCAAGCCGCCCAAAGTCAAAAAAAGAGCCACCAAATCAAAGCCTCGCACTGACCCGAGGGTACGTCCAGCAAAGGCCACGCGAAAAGTGAAGGCCGAAGATGAAACCTCAGACCCACGCCGCCGAGGCCATATCGTCGAGCGACCGGAACGACCGTCGACCCGACGAACCGGTGCCGCCGCAACCGCGCCGCGCCCATTCGCGCCCAGGCAGAACAGTCGGCGCCTGCGCTCTTCACGCTAAACGCCGGCGCGGCATTCGTAAATTCGCCTTGCAGAACAGATTGCCTTCTTGATATCTTGGCTGGAAGTCACGATGAGAATACCAATATAAAGCGCTCTTTAAAGCCACCGTGATCAACCATGCCCCAGTGCAAATCCGGAGGAATTCCCATGAAGATCAACCTTTCTCGAAGCAAGCTTGTTCCCTTGGCAGTAACGGCAGCGCTTTCCACACTCCCGGGACTAAGCCATTCGTCAGGATTTTCACTTTCAGAACAGAACTCGAGTGGCTTGGGTAACGCGTATTCCGGCGCCGCCGCTGCTGCTGAAGATGCCAGCACTATTTACTTCAACCCGGCCGGACTGAGCCTGCTGCCGGCAGGCAAGCAGATTTCGGTTTCCGGCCATTACATCGCGCCGGCAAATTCATTCAATAACTCCGGGTCCATCGGCGCAACGGGTGTTCAGGCAGGCAATTTCGGCGGCGGCGGAGGAGTAAGCGCGCTTGTGCCCAACGCCTACTTTGCAATGACCCTCACTCCCCAGTGGAGTATGGGGGTCGGACTCGGCGTGCCATTCGGACTCAGCACGAAGTATGACAGCTCATGGGGCGGACGATTCCAAGCCATTGAATCAAAAATTGAAACCATCAATATCAATCCGACGGTCGCCTATAAGTTCAGCGACGCTGCGTCTGTCGGCTTTGGCGTAAATTACCAAACTCTTGACGCTAAATTAACAAGCAACACTGACTATGCCGTACTTGGCGCGGGAACTGAAGGCCTCGCCACCCTCAAAGGGAAGGACAGCGCGTGGGGTTGGAATGTAGGCGCGATGTTCAAACTCGCGCCCGCTACGCGCCTGGGTGTTGCATACCGCTCACGCATCAACTACACCCTGACCGGAACTGCGCAGTTCGACAACCGGCCAGCGGCACTTGCCGCTGCGATTCCCGACGGGAACGTAAAGCTCAACCTCACCATGCCAGACAATTTTTCGCTGGCGCTAAGTCATCACATTAACGATCGTTGGCAATTGCTGGCCGATGCAACTTGGACAGGCTGGAGCGTGCTCGAACGTTTTCTTGTCACTCGTACGGATAACATCCCCGCCACCGGTGCGACGCTCAATAATATTCCCTACAACTGGAAGAACACCGTGCGGATGGGTGTTGGTGCCAACCATAAATTCAATGATCGTTGGACGCTCAAGATGGGGCTAGCCTACGACGAGTCGCCAACCAATAATGTCGACCGTGGACCGCGCCTTCCTGACGGCGACCGCACATGGCTTTCGTTTGGGGCAAAGTACAGCATGTCAAAAGCCGGGACACTGGACTTCGGATACGCACACATTTTCGTCAATAACCCGTCTGTAAACATCAACGCCGGCGGAAACCTCACAAACAGCACACCACGGTATGCCCTCATCAACGGGAATTACACGAGCAGCGTAGATATCCTCAGCGCCTCGTACACCCACTCGTTCTGACCGGCGCCACCGCCAATAAAAACCGCGCCCGAGGGCGCGTTTTTTTATGGCAAACATCTATTCATAGCGCACGTCCATGATTTCGTAGGAACGCACCCCGGCCGGTGCATGAACCTCAGCCACGTCGCCAGCGTATTTTCCGATAAGAGCTCGCGAAATGGGAGACCCGATAGATATCTTGCCCTTTTTGATATCGGCCTCATCATCGCCGACGATCTGGTAGGTCACCTTCTCGCCGCTCTCGACTTCGGTAAGGTCCACCGTCGCGCCAAACACGCACCGTCCGTCAGCGTCCAGCAACTTGGGATCAATCACCTGGGCGTTGGACAGCTTGCCCTCCAGTTCGGCGATACGGCCCTCGATGAATCCCTGCCGCTCCTTGGCCGCGTCATAGTCGGCGTTTTCAGACAAATCGCCGTGTGCGCGCGCTTCGGCAATCGCCGTAATCACGCTGGGGCGCTCGACTGTTTTCAGGCGGTGCAACTCGGTGCGCAATAATTCGGCGCCATAAACGGTAAGGGGATACTTGATCATGAAGTTCTTCCAAAAAAGAACCCCCGGGAAAATTCCCGAGGGCATCTGTGCACATTCGGTTATTAGTTAAGCAGCCTTGAGCCGCTTATGCAAGCCCTGCAGGGCGTAGGGTTTCAGCGCCCCGATATGCCTGATTCCGGCAACTGCGGCACGAGCGCCCGCCATCGTAGTGTAATAGGTGATCCGCTGCTGGACAGCCGTGGTGCGGATTGAGCGCGAGTCGGCGATCGCGCTGCGCTTTTCCTCCACCGTGTTGACGATCAGGACAATCTCGCCGTTCTTGATCATGTCCACGACATGCGGCCTGCCCTCGGCCACCTTGTTGACGATCCGCGCCTTGATACCGTGCGCGGCCAACACCGCCCCGGTACCCCTTGTAACCACCAGAGAAAAGCCAAACGCCACCAAATCACGCGCAACCTCGACGGCAGCGAGCTTGTCACCGTCGCGCACGCTGATGAAAACGTTCCCGGATTTCGGCAGCCTGACACCCGCAGCAAGCTGCGATTTGACAAAAGCCTCGCCAAAAGTATCGCCTACCCCCATGACCTCGCCCGTGGATTTCATTTCCGGGCCTAGGATCGTGTCCACGCCGGGAAACTTGATGAACGGGAACACAGCCTCCTTGACGGAGAAATACGGCGGCAAAACCTCCTTGGTAATACCTTGCTCGGCAAGGCTTTGGCCAACCATGCAACGGGCGGCCACCTTGGCCAGGGCGAAACCCGTCGCCTTTGAAACAAACGGCACCGTGCGCGACGCCCGCGGGTTCACCTCCAGCACATAAACCGTGTCTCCCTGGATGGCAAACTGCACATTCATCAACCCGACCACGTTGAGGCCCTTGGCGAGGGCCACGGTCTGGCGTTTGAGTTCCCGCTCGAGAAATCCGGAAAGCGAATACGCCGGTAATGAGCACGCCGAATCACCCGAGTGCACGCCCGCCTGCTCAATGTGTTCCATGATGCCGCCGATCACCACGTCCGAACCGTCACAAATGGCGTCCACGTCTATTTCAGTCGCATCATTCAAAAAGCGATCCAGGAGCACCGGGCTGTCGTTGGAGACTTTCACCGCCTCCCGCATGTAGCGTTCGAGGTCGCGCTGCTCGTGCACGATTTCCATCGCGCGCCCACCCAGTACGTAGGATGGTCTCACTACCAGCGGGTAGCCGATTTCCTTGGCCAGGCGCAAGGCGTCCGACTCGGTACGCGCGGTACGGTTCGGCGGCTGCTTCAGGCCGATTTTCTGCAAGAGTTGCTGAAAGCGTTCGCGGTCTTCAGCCGCGTCGATCATATCCGGGCTCGTGCCGATGATCGGCACGCCGTTGGCCTCGAGTGCGCGCGCCAGCTTCAGCGGCGTCTGACCGCCGTACTGCACGATCACCCCGGCGGGATTCTCCTTGGCAACAATCTCGAGCACATCCTCGAGCGTCAGCGGTTCGAAGTACAGACGATCCGACGTGTCGTAGTCGGTCGACACGGTTTCCGGATTGCAATTGACCATGATCGTTTCCAGACCGTCGTCACGCAAAGCGAGTGCTGCGTGCACGCAGCAGTAGTCGAACTCGATCCCCTGCCCGATGCGGTTCGGACCGCCCCCGAGGACCATGATCTTTTTGCGGGAGGTGGGTGCCGACTCGCACTCCTCCTCGTAGGTGGAATACATGTAGGCGGTCCGGGTCGCGAACTCGGCGGCGCAGGTGTCCACGCGCTTGTACACAGGGCGCACACCCAGCCTCCAGCGCAGGGCGCGCACCTCGTCCTCACCCACGCCCATAAGGAACGCCAGCCTCCGGTCGGAAAAGCCCTTGCGCTTGAGAAGCCGCAACTGAGTGGCATCAAGTGAAGCAAGCTTCATGTCATCCAGTTGCATTTCGGTCTCGACAATATCCTTTATCTGCGCAAGGAACCAAGAGTCGATATGCGTAAGCTGCTGAACCTCTTCCAGCGAAAACCCGTTCTCGAATGCATCGCCGACATACCAGATACGTTCGGGGCCGGGCTCACCAAGTTCCTTCTCGATGGTTTCCCGGTCCGTGGTTTTCTGATTAAGGCCGTCCACCCCCACTTCGAGCCCCCGCAAAGCCTTCTGGAAGGATTCCTGGAAAGTGCGCCCTATCGCCATCACCTCGCCGACGGATTTCATTTGCGTGGTGAGACGGTCGTCAGCTTGCGGAAATTTCTCGAAAGCAAACCGCGGCACCTTGGTGACCACGTAATCGATGCTCGGCTCAAACGAAGCGGGCGTCGCGCCGCCAGTAATTTCGTTGGCCAGTTCATCCAGGGTGTATCCGACCGCGAGTTTCGCCGCCACTTTTGCGATCGGGAATCCGGTCGCCTTCGAAGCCAGCGCGGAAGAGCGCGATACACGGGGATTCATTTCAATGACGATCATGCGGCCATCGACCGGGTTGATCGCAAACTGCACGTTGGACCCGCCCGTGTCCACGCCGATTTCGCGCAACACCGCAATCGACGCGTTACGCATGATCTGGTATTCCTTGTCCGTCAGCGTCTGCGCCGGCGCGACGGTGATCGAATCG
>CAITSH010000246.1 GCA_903895005.1 uncultured Pseudomonadota bacterium | reverse complement strand
GAACCCCATCAAACTTCCACACATGCTCACCTGCTACTCTGAGATTGAGGACTTCACGCGAAAGGCGTGCAAGGAAATATCCGAGTACAGCGACTTTTATCGCATTTTATCCAGCAAGCGCAGGACGACAAAGCGCCGCCTTGAGCGTTTGATGTTAACTACGCGCACGGAGCTCCGCAAAAACATCCAGGCTCAGCTCGTTCAAATGAAAAAACACTCCGACACCGTCTCTGGTTGGATCGACTTCTCATCCAAAAACTTCAAGGGCAAATACTACCCAGGGCTCTCCATTGACAACGCTGAAAAGCAGTTTGCCGAAGTCTGGAGCGAGCGCTTCGTGGCCGACGATGCCGAGGCAGCTATACTGGAGCAATCAAAGCACATGGCCAACTACAAACATCTATGCACCGCCATGCTCCACGTCGAAAAGGAGGCGAAGAAAGCATTGGATAGCATGCAGTGAAAGTTTTTTAATAAAACAAAAAAAATGCCTGTGTTACTATATAAGCGCGCGGCCTCCTTGTTTAAGTTCCGCAAACGAACACAACCCCGAACCAATGATCTCCATCGCTGCCCAGAAGAACCTCGCCCGCCTAGTCATGGCAATCGCCCCGTCCCTCCCGCAGGGTTCGAAGTTCGGCGACGATATGCACATGTTGTATATCGATGAAATGACGATGGATTGTCGCATACTTAGGGGCTGGGGCATCATGAAAGACGTGAACCACGAAGAGATTTACCGTGAGAAAATCGAACACAGCATTGTCGGGGAAATGACCACCGTTAATGAGGCCGCCGCAGCCGTGGCGTACCAGATTCCCAAAGACGTAATCGAATCGTGGCGTGCTCAGATGCAGCCGTTCACCTTTGGGGCGTTTTATACCGCAACCAATGCAGCGCTTGCAATGTTGACCCCCGCATGGACTACCGAGATCGAGGGATGTCGCGAAACCGACAAGCACTTGTTCTATGAAATGGTCAAGGAGTCCGTCGACTTCAACGTTGGCGCAGAAGACATCGTGCTTTTCCAGCCGCCGAGTGCTGAGCACAAGGAGACGGTGGAGCTGATCATGGCCAAATATCTGGAATACGCCAAGTACCCCCATATCACCGAGGGGTTCATCGACCAAATGCAGACCATTCACCGCGGCACTTACGCTGCGGAGTGGGCCAAGGCCTGGCTCTCTGCCATTGAATAAAAAAACCATTCACAGTGTATATTTGGTATTTAAACGCGCGATATCCCATTCAGTTTGAAAAAAAACACAACCCCGAACCAATGGTCTCTATCGCTACCGAACAAAGCCTCGCCCGTTTGATCATGACGATCGCCCCGCTCCGTGTGTACGGAAACGGTTCACGTGGAGTGGAAAACGCAAGGGAACAACAAATGGAAACTGCATTTTATGGTGGTATGAAAAACGCATTCATCACTATGCAGAGCTTTGCCCTTGTGACCACTGTAAATTGCGAGGAAATATACCGCGAAACGCTTGAACGCTTGGAGGAGACGCTGCGCGAGCACGGCAACGACCTCACGCAGATAAACGCAGAGGTTTCCATTGCGCAGGCAGCAGATGCCGTCAAACATCAAATCCCAGCGGAGTACATTGGCTTGTGGATCAAATTTCTCAGCGGAAAGGTTCCAGAGGCAG
>CAITSH010000245.1 GCA_903895005.1 uncultured Pseudomonadota bacterium | reverse complement strand
TCAGATAATCCTCGCCGCTGAATCCGAGCTCGACAATCCGGTCGCCACCGGCGGCGATGGCATGAAAAACGGTGGCGAGGCCGGTGCGCTGGGAGGGCGAAAGCGACGAGGCCAGCACTTGCGATCGGCCGTCAGTCGCAGGACGAACAAAGGAAACGTCGAGCTTTGTGAACTGGCCAAGCTCACGGGCGAACTCGTCGCTCACCTTTAGCCCGGCGACCAACCAGGACATTCGCCCGTTCCCCTGCACAGGGTGAACCAGCACCTGATAAGTGATGCCCTCCAGCGTCACGATTGCCCATGCGCGTTCGCCCTTTTCTGCGCTCTTGATTACCGCGCGGAGCTCGGCAGAATTATCCGAGACCCGAGAATCTAGCGCATCAGAAGAGGCACCCTTCAACGGGCCGACGAGCATCAGCTTGTCGGCGCGCACCCGCTCACGAAAAGCCTGCAGCATGTCTTTCAGGCGGGCATCATCGGACCGGCCAAGCTCTGCACGAAATGAAGCCTCCGCAGCGAGAATACGCATCGACTGCGACAACTGCTCGGTCCGGATTTCGATGAGGCGGTTGAATCCGACCACACCAAGCTCCAGCGCAACCTCGATTTGGCGCTTCGCATACCGCGCGTTAGTGATGTCCACTGTAAGGAAGACCACCAGCTGAACCAGGGACAACAGGCCCAGGAAGAAAAAAACGACGCGGGTCTGGAATGTGCGAAAACGGATCATTTCCGAATGCCCGGTCTAAGGCGCGCCCATCCGGTAACCGCAAAAAAATTCATTATGGGAAGCGTTCGCATATTGGTCGGATCAATTCAAACCTGCCGGGACTGCGGCAGGACAGGGGGGGATTTTAAAGTACGCGCCAGATTGGCGCAGCGTCATAATTGGGTCGGTACACCAATACCCGGACTTACATTACCGATCAGCGGATCCAATTATGACGGGGTCATCCGGCAGCTCATTGAGATCGTCACCGCAATGTGGAAAATGCATTGCCAATAGGTCACTAACCGATGCAAGACCTTTTGTAACACCCTCCTCGAAACGTCCATGGGCGAAATCGCGCTGCATCTCGCCGCAGATGAGTTCCCAAGTGCCGGTGCCTATGCGCGAATGGATTCCGCGGTCAGCAACAATTTCAACACGCCGGTCCGCAAGCAGGAGGTAAATCAGCACGCCGTTATTGCAAGAGGTGTCCCAGATACCCAACTCGGCAAAGCATTCCACGGCGCGCGCGCGCGCACTCTGCCCGAGAAGGAAATGCCGGAGCGGCAAGCCCCCTTCCACCGCAAAGCGAAGCTCACCAGAGTGGCGTCGCTCCTGGTCTGTTACGACGGCGCGGATAGCCTTCAAGTTCGCGGCCGTGAGTGCGCGACCGACCAGCCATTGGTCAATCACGAGATGCCACCAGACCCGTACCAATAATTTAACCAGAATGCCCTCCCGCCTTCGCGACTACCAGCGCCCGGAGGCCCCGCCACCACCGAAACCACCCCCGCTGCCGCTGAATCCGCCGTCCGAGGAATTACCGCCGCCGAACCCTCCGCCCCCAATGTTGATTGGAACTCCGCGTGCCCCACCAAAGATGAGAGCGAACAAAAATGCGAGCACACCGGCCACAATGCCGACCATAAGGCCACCGACGATCATCCAGGCCGCAATTCCGACAAAAACACCGGTAACGACCGAACCCGCGAGCTTCCCGAGGAGGCTACGCAGCAGTCCGCCCAGCATCGCCCCCAGCATCATCGTTACCGTGATCCCGATGACCAGCATCGATTCGAGATCACCGCCCCGTGCCGCGGCCGCCTGCTTGACCGAATCTGGCAACGCTTCCCCATCAATCAGCTTCTGCATCGCCTCGACGCCGCCGCGAATACCCCCATTGAAGTCGCCTTCACGCAACCGGGGCGTGATGATTTCGTCGATGATGCGTTTGGCTTGCGCATCGGGAATCACACCCTCGAGGCCGTAGCCCACCTCAATGCGCAGGCGCCGGTCGTCCTTGGCAACAACGAGAATCACCCCGTCATCGACCCTGGCACGACCAAGCTTCCACGCTTCGGCGAGACGAATTGAAAACTGTTCGATCGGCTCCGGCTGGGTGCTGTGCAGCATCAGCACGGCGATCTGGCTGCCTTTTCTAGCCTCAAAAGCCCGAAGCAAATCTTCAAGGCCGGAAACTTGCGCCGGACTGAGCGTTCGGGTCAGGTCGGTGACCCGCGCGTTGAGCGGAGGAAGGGCAACCTGCGCGTGGCTCGAAATGAGCCATGAGGCCATGCCGGCCACCAACAGCCAGCGCAGTAGCCGACGAGGCATTGACATCGCGCCTACTTGGCAGCCGCAGGTAACGCCTTGAGTGGAGCATCAAACTTCACCTCTGGCGCGCTTGATATGGCCTTTTCATTTTCAACGGAGAAACTGACCTTGATCGGGTAGCTGAACGCCATCGCCGTCAGGTTGACCGGAAACTGGCGTATCAAGACGTTATATTCCTGCACATTTTTGATGTAGCGATTACGTGCCACGGAGATGCGATTTTCCGTGCCCTCGAGCTGAGCCTGTAAATCGCGGAAATTCTGGTCCGATTTGAGCTGCGGATACGCCTCGGAAATCGCCAGCAGACGCGACAAGGCGCTGCTCATTCCCGCTTGGGCGTCTTGGAATCGCTTGAAAGCCGCCGGGTCGTTGACCAGTTCTGGCGTCGCCTGGATGCTGCCTACGCGCGAGCGTGCCTCCGTCACCTGGGTGTAGACCTGCACCTCCTGGGCTGCAAATCCCTTCACGGTTGCGACGAGGTTTGGCACCAAGTCAGCCCGCCGCTGGTACTGGTTCAGCACTTCCGCCCAGCCGGATTTGACCTGTTCATCCAGCCTTTGGATCTCGTTGTAGCCGCAACCAGCAAGAGAAGCTGCAAGAACTACGACCACAAAAAAACGAAGTCCGCCCATGATGGAGAGCCTCCCGTTATTAACCCGTTGCCTTGTAATTCGCATTTTTCGGAAGTGTGACTACCGATCAAGATTGGGGCTGTCCGGCCGAAAGCAAGCCCTGCATCGTTTCACGTGCAAGACACAAATCTTCCCAGGCCTTGGTTTTGTCGGCCAACGTTTGCAAAAGGTAATCCGGATGGTAGGTGACAATCATCGGCACACCTTGATATTCGTGCAATCGCCCTCGAAGGCTGGCAATCGTCGCATCGGTTCCCAGCAAGGCCTGCACCGAAAACCGTCCCATGGCGAGAATGAGTTTGGGCCGTACGAGGCTCACCTGCCGCAACAGATGCGGTTTGCACTGCGCCACCTCGGCCAAATCGGGATTCCGGTTTCCAGGAGGACGGCATTTCAATACGTTGGAAATATAGACGTTCTTTCCCCGCGCCAGCCCGATCGCGCCGATCATGTTGTCTAACAATTGCCCGGCCTGGCCCACGAGCGGCTCACCGCTCACATCTTCCTCGACTCCCGGCGCTTCGCCAATAAGCATCCAATCCGCATTCTGGTCTCCAGCACCGAATACCGTGTTTTTACGCGACTTGTGCAATTCGCAGGCCTCGCAACTCGCCACACATACGCGTAGATCAGGCCACTCCATTCGCGCAATGCGCAAGGCGCGATCTTGTGAATCGGGTGCAGGGGACGATTTCGCAATGTCGGACACGACCGGTGACTCGGGCAAGCCAAGCGTCACCGCCCCGGCGCTCCCCTGCACCGGACGGTCACGAAGGCGCCAGACCGGGGCAAGCCCCAATTCTTCGAGCACCATGCCGCGACGGGGAGTCACAGAGTGCGCGCGAGCACGCTCGCGTCCTCCCGACCATTGCGTGCGGGGTAATAATTGCGTCGAAGCCCGATTTGTGAAAAACCATGCTTCACATAGAGTCCCTTCGCTGCCGTGTTCGACGTTCGAACCTCGAGAAACAGTTGCGCCGCACCATACTCCCGCGCCGATGCCAGGACTTGCTCTAGAAGGCGACCACCATAGCCCTTGCGCTGCAAGCGCGCAGCAATGCTCAGATTAAGCAAATGCGCCTCGCCCGCCGCATGGATAAGTACTGCGTAGCCGATGATTTCCCGATCGGTTTCGTACAACCAGCATTGATAGCCTGCGGCGAGCGAATCGCGGAAGTTGCCGACGGTCCAGGGAAATTCGTAAATGTCCTGTTCGATCTGCATCACCGCGTCAAGATCAGTCGGTTGCATCGGTCGCAGCCTGGGTTGGGATTGCAATACAGCGCTCATGGCAGCCGGAAAGTTGTATTCAGCGTTCGCTGGTTTTCAGCGCGACTTTGTCACGAATGTAAAACGGAGCCGCCATAGCAGGATCAATAGCCTCTCCGCGCAGAAAACGCGGGCCGGCAAGGCGCAGCATTGGGCCGGCCTGCGGAACGAGATCTGGCAGGATTGCCGCAAGCGAGGCGCCATAGCGCTGCCGCAACACCCCGGAATGAACACCAAAGCCACTCCCGCATCCCGTCCACGCGTGACCGGACAGGAGAGGAACGTCTGCCGGAGCAAACAGGCCGGGCGGCGATACCTCCTCCCATTGAACGTTCCCGCTGCGTACATAAGCTCCATGGTACACCTCGCCCATCCTGGCATCCAGGCAAACGATCACCTTTTCCGAATGAGAGCCCTCTGCCACTGCCTCGAGGCTACCCACCGGAATCAAAGCAATACCGCGCGCCAACGCAAGGCCCTGCGCCGCCCCGCATGCAATACGCAAACCGGTGAATGAGCCAGGGCCGGCACCGAACACCACCGCATCTATTTCTCCAACACCGAGCCCCGCGGCAGCTAGCAGCGCGTCAATTTCGTCAATCAACAATTCCGAATGGCGCTGCCCGGCCAGCATGGACCTCTCGGTTACACGTTCGTCGCGGGATGCAGCGAGGGAGAGGTATTCGGTCGAGGTTTCAATGGCGAGAAGATTCATGGCTGGCAAAACTGAGGCTGCGGGAAGCACGGGAAGGTGTGGGACGATTCTAGCCTATCAGGGGACCTGCCACTGCCCGCCTTGACGCAAATGCGCCGTGCGTACACCATGCGAAGTCCACGCAATCACCGCTCTGTCACCAATCCCGCATCGTCATGGCAAAAAAATTGTACCGAATCGCAGCGATTCCCGGCGACGGCATAGGCAAGGAAGTCATCCCCGCGGGCATTCGGGTGCTTAACGGAATCGCCCGGAACTCCGGCCGGTTTGCATTCAGCTTTAAAACATTTGGATGGGACAGCGACCTGTACCTGCGCCGCGGGTGGTACATCCCCGAAGGCGGCCTTGAACAGTTGAAGAAATTCGATGCGATTTTTTTCGGCGCGGTGGGATCGCCCAAGGTGCCGGACCACATTTCTCTGTGGGGCCTGCGCCTTCCCATCTGCCAGGGATTCGACCAATATGCCAACGTACGGCCGGCGCGTGTCCTGCCTGGTGTGCAAAGCCCGCTGCGAAACGCCGAGAACATAGATTGGGTCATCATCCGGGAAAATTCCGAAGGTGAGTATTCTGGCTCGGGGGGGCGCGTACACCGCGGATTGCCAGAGGAATTGGCGACCGAGACATCGGTATTCACGCGAAGCGGTGCGGCGCGCATACACCGATTCGCCTTTGAGCTGGCCATGAAACGGCCACGCCGTCATCTCACGCTGGTGACAAAATCCAATGCCCAGCGACATGGAATGGTACTTTGGGACGAGATATTTTACGAAGTGGCCGGGGAATACCCGAAGGTGAAGACACAACGCGTCCTCGTTGATGCGGTCACCACCCTGATGGTTGGCAAACCGGAATCGCTTGACGTCATCGTTGCGTCAAACCTCCACGCCGACATCCTCTCTGACCTTGCCGCCGCCCTGTCGGGCAGTCTCGGCATCGCCCCGACTGCAAACCTCAACCCCGGGCGCGGGTTTCCCTCGATGTTCGAACCGATCCACGGTTCGGCCTTCGACATAACCGGCAAGGGCATTGCCAACCCGATCGCCACCTTCTGGACAGCCGCGATGATGCTTGAGCATCTTGGCGAAACCGCCGCGGCGAAACAGTTGATGAAGGCTATTGAATCGGTGACGGCGCGAAAAATATTCACCCCTGACCTTGGCGGCAAAGCCACCACGGCGGAGGTCACCAAGGCCGTCTGCTCCCTCCTCTGACCTCTCTGGAATAAAGAATGGACATCAAGTACCAGACTATCCGCACAACGGGCGCCCCGGCCGGAACGCACGCTTGATTACCGATCCGTGGTTCTGGCTGGTTTCCATTGTTGCAGTCATCCTGACCGGAATTTCAAAGGGCGGCCTTGGCGGTGGCGTCGGGGGATTCGGTGTCCCGATCATGGCACTCGCGATTGCGCCGCCTCAGGCCGCCGCCATCATGCTTCCTGTGCTTTGCGTCATGGATCTCACAGGGTTCCAAGCCTATTGGGGAAAATGGGACAAGCACGTCATGAAGGTCATCGTGCCGGCAGGGCTTGCAGGCATCGTCGCCGGCACGCTAACCTTCACGCAACTCAACAATGACTGGATCCGTGTCCTGCTCGGCGTGATCTCACTCGGTTTTCTCGCCTACAACCTCGCAAAACGAGACGGCGTTGAACGCCCGAAACTGTCCGATGCCCATGGCTGGTTCTGGGCTAGTATTTCCGGTTTCACCAGTTTCGTAGCCCACGCCGGCGGCCCGCCGCTTTCGGTGTACCTGCTGGTACAACGTCTCGACAAGACGGCGTTCGTGGCGACATCGCTGATTTTTTTCGGAAGCATGAATTACGCAAAGCTGCTCCCCTACTGGTGGCTTGACCTGTTTGACACCCGCAACCTTATGACCTCCCTCGCATTAATTCCCCTGGGCGTGGCAGGAACATGGCTGGGCGTGTGGCTCCACAAACGCATCGACCCGACGAGTTTTTTTCGCATCATCTATGCAGCGTTCTTTCTAACCGGCACAAAACTCCTGTGGGACGGGATTAGCGGTCTTATTTGATCCGGGCGAGCAAGCTGTCTAGGCATTGAAGCATCTGATTAATTTCAGAATCCGAAACATTCAGCGCTGGCATGAAACGCAGGGTTGCCGGTCGCGGAGAATTGAGTAACACCCCTTCGACACGTGCCTGCTCCACCACCGCGGTTCCGATGTCGCGCCCGAGCTCAAGAGCAAGCAACAAGCCATCCCCTCGCACCTCGCCCAGTCCGTGCTTGACCGACAGTGCAATTAAGCCAGTGCGCAAAGTCGCCCCTGCATCGTTAACGCGCTTTAGAAATGCCGGCGCGCCGACCGTTTCAAGCACGGCGCAACCGACCGCCGCCATCAAAGCGTTGCCGTTGTAAGTGCCGCCTTGGTCTCCAGGCTCGAAGCAACAAACCGCTTCCGATGCCACGAGGGCGGCGAGAGGAACGCCGCCGCCTATTCCTTTTCCTAGGGTCATTATGTCCGGACGAACCCCTGAGTGTTCAAATCCGTACAAACGCCCCGTCCGACCTATGCCAGTCTGCACCTCGTCGAGAATGAGCAACATACCCTCGCGCTTTGTCAGCTCGCGCAAAGCGCTCAGGAATTCGGCGGTTGCGGGCAGCACCCCGGCCTCACCCTGGATCGGCTCGAGCATGATTGCGACAACGTCGTCCGCCAATAATGCCTTTACCGAGGCAAGATCGTTCAGGTCTGCCTTGGGGAAGCCTGGCACTTTGGGCTCGAACAGCTTGTCCCAGTTAGGCTTGCCAGACGCCGACATGGTGGCGAGGGTGCGTCCGTGAAACGCATGATCGAAGGTGATGATCTTGTAAGCGCCCTTGCGATGCAGTCCACCCCATTTGCGCGCGAGCTTTATTGCCCCTTCATTGGCTTCCGCGCCGCTATTGGCAAAGAACACCCTCTCCAGCCCCGACGTCGATGCGATTAATTCCGCGAGCCGCGCAGACGGCTCGTTGTAGAACGCCGGGCTGCAATTGATCAGTGTTTTTGCCTGCGCGGTCAGGGCATCGACCATGACCTTGGGCGAGTGTCCGAGGCAGTTCACTGCCCAGCCTTGGATGAAGTCCAGGTACCGGCGGCCTTCGCTGTCAGTCAGCCATGAACCTTCGCCAGAAACGAACACAAGGTCCGGGCGGTTGGTTATCTGCATCAAGGCATTCAGAGGGTATTCGCTGGGTTTCATCCGCGTTACTTTCGGCAATCAGATGTGACGGGTTGACGGAAAAGCATGGAGAGAATTGTCGGGCACAAAAACAAAAAAGCCACAGCAAGTAGTCTGTGGCCTGGACATTAAGCGATTCTTACCGCATCAATCCGCGCACCGACTCCCCCCCGATAGAGGAACTCGCAAGCTTCGGACAAAAGCTGGGCTGACCATCAGGCTGATTCTCCAGCCATGCGCCATAGCTGTCAAGCCGCCCGGACCAATCAGGTCGGGCCCTACCCGGCCGTCCTGAAAACAGCGGTCGAGTATCTCCCGGTGCTAGACTTCCCGCACAGAAAAATCGCGGAGCAAACCGACGCATGAGTGACATCCTTTTCGAGAAAGCCGATGGCTACGCAGTGATCACCTTGAACCGGCCTGAAAAGCTCAACAGCTTTACCGCCGCCATGCACACCGAATTGCGCGAAGTCATCGCATCGATACGCACTATCCCTGAATTACGAGCCGTCGTTCTAACCGGTGCCGGCCGCGGCTTTTGCGCCGGACAAGACCTTGAGCAGCGCGACATGAGCCAAGGTGCACCGCCGCCCGACCTTGGGCTGAACCTGGACGAGTATTACAACCCCCTGGTTCGTTCGCTGAGAGCCTTGCCAATGCCGGTAATCGCAGCTGTAAATGGCGTAGCGGCCGGCGCAGGCGCGAACATCGCACTCGCCTGCGATCTTGTCATCGCTTCAAGGTCGGCCTCCTTCATCCAGGCTTTTTGCAAAATAGGGCTGCTTCCGGATTCGGGCGGAACCTACTGGCTGCCCCGCCTGCTGGGCGATGCGCGGGCGCGCGCCCTCGCCATGCTCGGTGAAAAGATTACGGCAGAGCAGGCTGCCGAATGGGGAATGATCTGGCGAGTGGTGGACGAAACGGAACTCATGACGGAGGCGAGGAAAACAGCCGCCCGGTTCGCCCAAACCCCTGCGCTTGGCATCGCCGCCATCAAACGCGCACTGCAAGCCAGCGCGGACAATACACTCGATCAGCAACTGGACCTTGAGCGCGATACGCAGCGCGAACTCGGAATCAGCGAAGACTACCGGGAAGGGGTGCGCGCCTTCATCGAAAAGCGCCCGGCCAACTTCAAAGGCCGATGACCATGACCCCCGAAATGCTCTCCAAAGCCGTTGCAGAAGTCATGCTCGAGGCCGACGCGTGCGCGCTTCAATTCGGCATTGAGGTTCTTGAGGTCAGCCCGGGATTTGCACGAGTGCGCATGCGCATTCGTCCAGACATGCTTAACGGAATCCAAATCGCCCACGGCGGCATGATTTTCACACTCGCAGACGCTACATTCGCGTTTGCCTGCAACAGCCGAAACGAGCGCACTGTGGCCGCTGCGTGCTCGATTGATTTCCTGATTCCAGCCAACCTAAACGACGTACTGACCGCCACCGCGCTGGAACAAGGCCGAACTGGTCGCCAAGGCATTTACGACGTGCGCATTGAAAACCAGCACGGGGAAACAGTGGCCTTGTTTCGCGGCAAATCGACGCGCATCAGCGGCCAACACGTCGCAGATGCCGGCGCGCCCTAGACGGCTTCATTTCTTTATATAGCGATCAAGAGACGGCAGTCCCGTGGAGTGGCCGATATTGTCGCGAAACACGCCCGCCTCTCGACGCATCACCTCCGTTCGCTGCGCCATTTCCGCCTTAAACGCGTCCGACTGCAGAAGTGTCCCGAAAGTGTGCGCGACATCCGCCGCAGAGGTGTAAGGCGGTTCGCAATGAGCGCGATAGTGGGACAAAGCCGCATCCAATGTCTGGTTGACATTGGGTATCCGATCGCATAGGTCAAATGAAATATGCAGGCTGTGGCCGCCGGGTGTTTCGCATTTGTGCGGCACTCCACTTCGTACATAGAGTGCATCTCCCGGCTTGAGCACGAATTCGGCGACCTGCCGTCCCATCTGCGCCGGAGTTAGGTCGACGAGGTCGACCATGCGCGGCGCCTGCCGGTTGTAGAGACGCCACTTTTTCGCGCCAGACAACTGGATGACAAGCACATCATCCGAATCAAGGTGTCCGCCGTACACTTCGCTGGCCTGCTGTGAAAAAAATGCCTCCGCATTCACCAGCGCGCACGGGAAACCCGCGTCCAGCGCTGCGGCAAACGCGTTGATGCCCGGATCGAGTATGTCGAGCCCCTCCAGCAGCACTGACGCTCCCCGGCTCAAGTAATCGTCGATAAACCGCTTGTCCATGAAAAAAAGCTTTTTTTGCTGCACAAACTTGTAGAAGCAGGCCGGATCTAAACCGACCTTTTTGCCCTGGAAAACCAGGTCGACCATGGTCGGGTGAATCAGCGGATTGCCAAGGTGACGTTGCAAATCGGCGACGCCGAAAAAACTAGGGGAAGAAAGCAGGCCCGGCCGGTGTAACAATGCCTCGGGCGGGTTTGCGCGCGCTTCCTGATAAAATTCAACCAGCTTTTGCAAATCCGGATGAAGACTCAAGCCCGCCTGCCGTGTCCTCGCCGAACCAGAATTTCCGTCGCCCTGTTCCAAGGCAGTTTGCATGTCAGGTTCCATCATGGGTATTACTATGGCGCCTCTTTCCACGCTTGCAATTGCCGGGCGGCGCAAACCGGCATTCCCGCGGCCTTTTCGCATCCAGCTTCCGCCACGTGGTCGAATTGTACATCGCCCTATCCGCGACTTAGCATCAAAGCCCGACGATGGCGGCCGCACGCAGCCATGGCCTCCCACATCGTTTTTCTGCGTACAGCCTGAATGAAAAAAAAACTAGCGGTCGCCCGTTTTTGGTTCGAAGGCAACGCGTTCAGCCCGGTTCCCACCACACTGGAATCCTTTCAGTCCGTCCAGTGGCAGAGCGGAGATGCGGCACTGCAAGCGTCGCCCCCCGACACCGAACTTGGTGCGGTGTCCGAGTTTGCCGCGTCAAACCCCGACTGGGACATTACGGTCCTGCTTTGCGCCGCGGCCTTACCGGGCGGGCCGATAGACGAGCCCTTGTTCGGACGAATCGTATCGGAAATATGCACGCCGCTTGCTTCGGGTTCCTGGGACGCGGTCTACATTTGCCTGAACGGCGCGGCAGCCGCCAGCGAGCGACTGGCCCCGGAATTCGACCTAATCCGCGAAGCCCGACGGGCCATTGGCAACACACCTCTCGCCGCGAGCTTCGCACTGCATGCCAACCTCCCTTCCCGTATCACGGAGCTACTCGATTTTGCCAGCGCGTCGCGCAGCGACACCGCCTCGGATCTGCGTGAAACGGGCGCGCGGGTCCTGCGGGAACTGGCATCCCTGGCATCGGGACAAACCGGCAAGCACGCCGCAATCGTCTCCACCGGCATGGTTCTGTCCGGTATCAATATGCACACCGGCAGCGGCCCCATGAGTTCGCTGAATCACACCGCCCGGCAGGCGGAGTGCGACGGCGTACTGGACATTTCGCTTTACAGCGGATTTCCTTATGCAGACAGCCCCGATTGCGCTGCGAAGGTCATGGCATGGGCGACCACCGCGGAACGCGCCCGTGAGGCTGCAACGACAGTCGCGTACGCGTGGCAGGCACAAAAGCACGCCTTTCGCGCAGCGCTCCCGGGCCCGAACGTCGCACTCAACCAGGCAATGAAATCAGCACCCGGACTCATCGCCATAACCGATCTCGCTGACAACCCCGGCGCGGGCGGCGCAGCCGATTCCACCACCTTGTTTCGCGCCCTGCTCGACCTCAAGCATACCGAACCTGCAGTATTCGCCTATTTCAAAGATGCGTCTTTGGTCGAGCAGGCACGACAGGCCGGCATTGGTTCGGTCTTCGATGCCGTTTTCGGCGCACGTACGAGTCGGGACTTTGGTGCCAGCGTGGCAACCTCCGCGCGCGTACTGCGCCTGACCGAGGGCCGCTTTCGCAATCGCGGACCGCTGGATTTCGGCATGGAGGTCGACCTCGGCGCGAGTGTTCTACTCGACGTGGGTGGCGTGAAAACCATTGTCACAAGCCGGCGGCAACCGGCCGACGACCCGGCATTTTTTGAGTTGCACGGCATTGATCTTGCAGGCACGCGCTTGCTGTGCGTGAAGGCGAAGTACCGCTTCCGCGCGGCATTCGCCAAGCTGTGCACTCACATCATCGATTGCGATGCACCCGGTCCGGCAACGGTAGACATCCGCGCCCTGCCTTTCCGTAACGTCAGGATGCGCTAATCCGGGCAAGCACGACATGCGACGCGGCTGAACACCGGCGCAAAATCTCCCGCTAGCTGGCGCAGCCTGCCTTAAGCTGCTTGGACAATTCAATCCGCCGGTTTTCGAGGTCTTTTGCAGCATCACCGGTAACGCCGGCTTTGATGCGCTTTTGCACATCGTCCATGTCGTTATTCCAGTTCGTGCATTTTGCCTCTTGAGCCGCCCGATCCTTGTCGGCCTGTGATTTAGGTTGAATCCCGGTAGGGGCGGCGGCCTTGGCGGCGGGCTTTTCCGCCTCAGCCTTCGGACCTTCGCAGGGCCGTTCCTGAAACACATTGCCGCAGCGGTACATTTTTTTCTGTGCCATTACCGTGCCACACCCAGCAACAAGTACAGCCATCAGGAACCATCTGACCATGATCGCCCTCCTGGATACTGGATTATCTGTTCGGAATTCTACTGCAGTCGCAGCTCGCCCGATACCTCTGCAGACGCCAACCATCTTTCGATACGAGGCGCCGGTCATTCCGTTCGCAGTTAAAATCGTCCTCAGCCCGATCGCTTCAGACACACCGGCCCTTGCACCACACAGACAGAACCCATCGCATGCCAGTTCCAAAAATTCAATTTCCGCAAGACCTTGAATTTGTCAGCAACCTTGTGCTCCAGCGCACCGAGCCTTTCATGGAACTCGGCGGGCGCGATGCGCTTGCCCGCTGGTTTTCGACCGGTGACAAAACAGCACTGCACGCTTACCTGACATCGCACAACCTGCTTGGCGTCTACCTCAATAATGTCGCGTCTGATATTTCAAATGAAGTGCGCACCGTTTTGGAGAAGACGGGTAAGAAAAAATTCGATCGCGTGATTTCCATCGGACCAGGTAACGGATTGTTCGAACTGGCGCTTTTTCAAGCGCACCCCTACGAAAAAATTCTTCTGATCGACATCGAGAATTCCGAAGGCCGTCATCAACACGGTTTTGCCGTACAGGGTTCCGGTTACGCGTCCCTTGCTGCGACGAAACGATTCATGACGGACAACGCCGTACCGGAGGATCGAATCATGCTTTGCAACCCACAAGAAGAAAGTCTCCCTGATTTCCGTTATGACCTGCTGGTTTCACTGCTCTCAATGGGATTTCATTATCCCTGCGATGACTATGCAGGCTTCATAATTGAAAATACCAACACTGATGCCACTTTGATCCTAGACAAGCGCAACGACACAGCGGACGGAGGCTTTGAAGTCATACGCGCAAAGACCACTCTTAGCGCGACAATCGAGTCGCCAAAGCACCGCAGATATTTCCTGCGGTCGCACCGGCCGATGAACGCCGCAATCTAGGCGAAGGCGGGAAAATCAACCGTTGCGCGAACTGCTTCCACATTTCTGGGCAAGGCAATACCAGCCCAATTCCTAATCTGACTTAAAAACCAAAATACGAACTTGCTCAGGATAAAACGCCGGTTAGTCAGCCGAGCGGTCCACGTTTCGCTACGTGGCAAGAGGATTTATTTTTCCTTAAACGAGAGGACTACGGAAAATCCTCACGGCTTGACGGCGATACATGCGTCAGAGTCAACACGGCTCAAAAACATACGTAAATTATGCTCTGCCATGTATTCATCAATGGCTTTGCGCGCTCCATCCCAACAACTGTAGTCATCGATGATCAAGATTCCTTTACTAGCCAAACGAGGAAACAAGTGCGTCATTTCATGCTTGGTGGATTCATACCAGTCCGTATCCAGTCTGAGCAAAGCAATCTTTTCAGGTGCCGATGCCGGAATTGTGTCTTCAACTTTCCCCTCAATAAAGTGAAATTTTTCACTCGGATATCCAGTGCTAAGGACATTTCTTCGAACATCTTTCAATGGGGAGTTACACCAGTCAGAGGTATCGTCAGTAAT
>CAITSH010000244.1 GCA_903895005.1 uncultured Pseudomonadota bacterium | reverse complement strand
CAACACAAAGACAACAACGCATGCATTGAAAAAATAATGAACAAAACAAAAAAAAACTCCACCACATACCGGCCGTTTGCTGGGCAGCGACCGCGGCGGCGGCTGCGTCCGCTTCGGACACGGGCCGTTCAAACAAGACGCCAATGCCATCCATGATGGCCCCTTTGTTTTGTCGCATGATGCCTGCGGCCAACTCCCCGGTTTCCTCCACCAGTTTGGTGAACTGCTTTTCAGGCGTGCTGCCATCGACCAGGTTGCGGGCTTCAGCCCATCCGCGAATTTTTGTGAATAAATCGTAGTGTTGCATTTTGCTCAATCAAAAAGGAATGTCGTCGTCCATGTCGTCTGGTGCTGCACCGGCAGAAGCGGCAGCAGCAGGCGCACGTTGTTGCGTTTGTTGCGTTTGGCCTTCAGCTTTTGGCGGTAGGTCAATCTGATCAACAGACAAGCGCAGGCGGGTTTTTGGTGTGCCGTCCTTGGCTTTGTATTCCTCGAGCTTGAGCGGGCCGCTGACGGTCACGCGTGAGCCTTTGAACAAATACGGTTGCAAGGTGGTGGCGCGCTTACCCCACAGGGCGCAGTCCACCCACATGGTTTCGGGTTTGTCTCTTGTGCCGGTGGCCACGCCAATCGCAAAGTTGAGGATGTTGTCGCGTCCGCCAGGCCCTAAGGAGGTGCTCTGGTTGTCTGCGCTCCCACCAGGCTGCACGTAGAGCTTTAGCTTCGGGTATTTTTTCGCGTCGGCCAAGACGCAGCCCACCTCAACGCCCGCGAGCTCAGCTGGGTCGGTGATAAACACCGCGCTCAGGTCCGCGTTGGCGGCGAAAAACCAGCCGAAGAAGGCCCGCGTCCACTTGTCCGAAAATTCGCCAACACCACCCGAACCAGTCGCGCTGTAGACAACCACGTCCGTGTCGGCGCGCAGCGAGCACTTGGCGGTCGCGGTGCCGTGGTGAAGAAGGAGCGCAGCAGCGGCAACGGCAGCAGACGCGCGCATAGTGTGCGGTGGGTGTCAGAGCGCGGGCGCTCGAGCGATCGAAGCGCGCGCCCAAGCGATGTCGAAGCGCGCGCTCGAGCGACTCTAGCGCTGTCGAAGCGGGAGGGCACCCACGTCAAAACGAAGGGGGCAAGGTGGGCAAGGACGCAACTGTAATCTACTCCACCCCGCCAATTCAAAAATGCCGCTCCTGCAGAACTCCCTCCCCGCCCTCGCGCGCGCGGCGCGCGCGCCACTTGCTTCAGCGTCGTCGGGCGTGGGCGTGGGCGCGTCCATGTCGGCGCTGACTGGCGTGGCGAGCTCCTTCACGCTGCCGGCGCTGCCCTACGACTTTGGCGCGCTGGAGCCGGCAATCTCTGGCGAGATCATGAAGATCCACCACTCCAAGCACCACCAGGCGTACGTGACCAACCTGAACATCGCGCTCGACAAGTACTCCGCCGCGAGCGCCGCGGGCAATGTCGCGGAGATGATTGCGCTGCAGCAGGCGGTGCGCTTCAACGGCGGCGGGTGCGTCGCGGAGGGCGTGACGTCGTGCGGGGGGGCGTGAGCTTGTCATCGGGCAGTGTGGCGCGCACGGCGGCTTCGATCGACGCAGAGCTGTCGGCGAGTCATTTACGCAGCGGCTCCCACGCTCACAGCCCACCCCCCTCCCCTACGCAGGCACGTGAACCACTCCATCT
>CAITSH010000243.1 GCA_903895005.1 uncultured Pseudomonadota bacterium | reverse complement strand
CTTGTAGACAGAGTTTCTTTCTCTCCCTTCCATTCTCTATTGGCTATTTCCACTTTGACTTCCTTCGTTCCTCGGTTCTTCGGTTCCTCGGTCCCGCCCCTCCCGAGAGCGCGGAAACCGTAAAAAGCACTTTTTTCTGCGGGCCCCGATTTCAAAACAGACACCAGGATCTTGGTCCTAGACATGCATATAAAGAACTAAATTTCGCGGGCGGCATTTGCCGTCGCGCTGGTCAAGTGGTGCATATGTAAATAGGGGTAAAAAAGTAGCTAAGTTGAAAAGTTCAGGGAAAAAAACCGTTACAAACCACAATGAGCAAATCCAACGACGTCTGGTGCCAGGCAGAGGGCGACTACGCGTGCAACAGTCACGGTGATGTTGCGTGTCTCCCGGAGAACTTTGAGCGACGTATAGTTCTTCGCGATACCTCGTTGGTGTTTCCGCCAGAGAACAGCGCCTGGGTAAGTTTAGCTTAAGCTGAGGGTGAATGCAAGCGATACCGGGCAGTACTGCATGCACAGACCACAACACAACCCCGCCCTGTGTTATTACATTGCTCTCTTTGCCGAAATTCGCATCGCTTAATCGACGCCGACTCATCCAACTGTTTTTTGCAGGTTCAACGTGACGTCAGAATGGTTGTCATAAAGACCACGTCAAAGAAAGCCCTGACGGGATTCGTACCCGGCTCGTCACCTCCGGTGCCCATCCCTCGATGGTGGCGTGATATTTTGCGCCTCCGTCGCATGTCGGAGGACATGATCGATTCTTACCTCGCCCGCGGCCGGGACATTGTGTTCTGCGGGCTGCACTTCCGCGCCGATGACTTCGAGCGGGTACCTTGGGCTGGTGGCTTGAAGCTCGCGCTGAAGGTTGGTACCATGCCGCGTGGGTTGCTGGATTCGTATGACCGGGCTCGTCCGACGGTTGCGCGTCTCAATCTGCGCGAAGTCGCTCTGGAGCGAGAAGCTGAAGTGCAAGCCATTGCCGCTGTTGCCGCCGTTGGGGGGATTGCGCCGGCAGGCACTCGCGCTATTCCGCTCGCAGTTGATTTCGCCGCAGTTCAGCAGCAGCAATATGAGCGCGAAGCGGAAATACGGGATAACGAACTCGCCGCGTTGCGGTACCGCCAGTTCCTTGTATGGTGTTATTGATACTCAAACTAAATATTTATTTTGTGTGCACAGGAAGCTGCTTGCTAAGCGGGACTCAGACATTGCAATTTTACACGCAAACTTTAAATGGTAGATGCTGCCGCCACTGGCGAGCCAATCTGGACATGGGACAAGTTTGAGGAAGCGTGCAAGGCAGCAAACGCGCAAGATTTCTTCTCCGTGTGTCGCGGTGCAATACATCCACCGGTGCGATGATTATGTCGATGCCACCAACGTCTCTTGATTTTTTTTTGCAGACACGTCACAGGGACCAAAAAATCAACGATTCACTCCGCAAAGTCCTTGCCCTTGTTTTGGCTGTGGAGGGCGAGCAAAGCGTTGCCCGCCGGGCCAATACGCTTTCAGTCGCGGCAGGCAGGCATGAAAGTGCTAACCCCTTCACGTTCAGTGATCAGCACGCACGCACTTTGAAACAGGAGCGGCGTGGCACGTTGACTGAAAAAACAGACGAGCTGATTGCGCATTTGCTGCGCAATTACCACGTGACTCTGTCCGCTGATGATTTTACCCGTGAGTTCGCTGTATCAGTTTTCTGTCTTGTTCGAGTCCGTCCAATTGTGTTAACCCACCCACCCGAACAGGACAGT
>CAITSH010000242.1 GCA_903895005.1 uncultured Pseudomonadota bacterium | reverse complement strand
GTGTAAGCAACAATTTGACGCTTTTCTACACTCGCACGATTCATGAGTTCGTTAATGATGTCATCAAGTGACAATACACGTAGATACTTTGCTTCAGCGGCTTGTTGGAGGCGCGTGTCGAGGACGACCTGTTCAAATTGGTCATCAATCAGGATGCCAAGAAGTGCTGGCGATTGATCGGTAAAGCCTTCAAAGTCGATGTAAATCGCTCGCTCTGCCGCAGCCAGCGAAATGAACTTTTCGATTTTCGGGATTCCAGGTTTGCTCACTTCGGGTTCATTTGTCATCGTGGTTTCCTGTTTGGTTGCTAGTTTCATGCAGCAAAACGGTGCGTCGCAATTCCGGACTTGACCCGGTAACCGACAGAGATAATCGCATCGAGATTGTAGAAGTCAACCTTGCGTTGTACTGAGCGGGAGCCTTCCTGGCGAACTGACAAGAATTCCTTGTGAGTTGCCTCTCGCTGTAACTCACGTTCTTCATAGATGGTCTTTAGGTGCAGGCTTATGTTTTGTTGTGTCGACTGAAACAGCTCCGCCATGTGATTTTGCGTCAGCCAGACGGTCTCGCCCTCAAAGCGGACATCGAGTTTAAGCCGGCCATCCTCGGTGCGATAGACGAGGAACTGCCCGTGCGGTGGCGGATTCTCTTCGGCTTTCACTTAAAGCTCCCCACTAAATGCCTGGTGGAGAAGCGACTTTTTCAAGGCATCCAAAGCAGCGATTTTCTGGGTGTAGATGTCGCAGAGACGGTTGGTTTCGTCGCGGAGGGCGTCGAGTGAATGTATGTCCTTAACTTGTTGTGAATGCGATACTTTGGGCACGACGAAGTTTCTAAGTAACTTTAGTGAAACTGTCTTTTGTGCCGTCCCTGTTGCTCCTTCGTTTGCCTGGCACATCACTTGTGGTGACTTAAGGAGATAAAAGAGCCAAGAACTGCTAACGTCTGATTTCGGACGGACGAGCCCGATGTGTCGTTGAAAACAAAACTCACTGTCACTTTCTACAATGACAGGGATTCCAAATGAGCCTGTTACTGTGTAGAGCACATCTCCCATACGAGGCTTTCGATAATCCTTGAGGGCATCATAATATGCTCGAGGAACCATAAACGTATCGCGAAAATCTACTTTGTTAGATTTTTTAATGATATTTCCGATCGTGATAAATGGAACACCAATCTGTGATTTCGGTGGGGGTAAGTGGTCGCCATCAGTGATGTCAGTCGTCAATTCCGATAGCGGTACGAGACGTGAAGTTTGCCATTGGGAATTAAACACCGCCTCCAATTGGCTCTCAAACAGCGCTTTAGCATTCTGTAAATTCTGCTCGGCATGCTTGCGCGCCGTCGCGATGCCCTCAAATGCCTCATCCAAAATGGCAACGATTCGCTGCTGCTCGGCGAGGGGCGGGAACGAAACAGGCAACACCTTCAGTTTCGCCTTGTTCAACGTCATGCCCTTGAGTTTCACATCATTCTCAGCGGCCTTCACCCAATCAAAGAAAGTGAGGGAGTAGTATAGAAACTCTTTCGATAGTTCGCGTTCGTTGTAAATTGTCAGCGCAGCAATAGCTTCGTTTGTGAAAAGGTCACGCCCGGCGAAAGCAAGTCTTCCAAGTGTCAACTTGAAACTCACCAGCAGCGTGCCTTTGGGGACAAGTTTGCAGATCGCCGCAGCCTTGTCGGACACATATTCTTTGCTGTCAACGACGACATTGCCCTCGGCCCTCAAGAGGTCAGCAATGGAAAGCCAGACGTTGCCGGTTTCACGTTTCTCGTCCCAGTACAATGCGTTCGCCCGAGCGGGTGTTCTCCCCAATTCGATTTCGCAGAGGTCGCCGAGACACTTTCTCGACCAACCCGTTTTCATCCAGTCACTCTGTTGGTTGCCAGCACGTCCGTCTTCCCGGTGTTTCAAGGTATTCATTTGCCAGGCTTTCCTTCCAGCAGCTGAGGCGCGCGTTCATCGGTGCTAAGTAGCTTCATGTGTCCAATGGCAATCTGGCTGAGACGAATCCGGCGTTCACTCGGTGGCAGCGCCAGCCCGATAAACAAGGCGTTAAGGTTCTCAAGTTTGGAGAGGCAAACACGCTGAGTAGCTGTGGCCTGATCGCGGATATTGCCCTTTTCGCCGGGGGTGTTGATTTGCCGCTTCACGCCGCGGAATCCAAGGGGGTCATGATTGCGCAGCCACTTGCAAACTTCGCGGTCAAGAACATCAATATTTGTTGCCATCGGCTTATTCCACATTCAAAAGTTGCTTGATAGCAGCCAGCACATCCGCGCTCTCGGCATCCAAAGCCGCAATCTCAGCCATGATTTCCTGCGGGCTCCGGTGCACAACCTCTTCACCGCCATTTGGGTTTTTCACCGATAAGTCAAACGTCTTTTGGTCGATGTCCGACACATTTACAATCCAGCTCTTTGGCGAATCCGCACGCGTCTTTTGTAGCGTGACAAACTCCGCAAGGTCGGCATCGTTGAGCGGGTTTGTCTTGCCCATATTGCGACCCGGGTCGAGCTGGTAATACCAAACATCCTTGGTCTTCGAACCCTTCTCAAAGAACAGAACCACCGTCTTCACACCCGCGCCAAGGAATGTCCCACTCGGACAATCCAAAATCGTGTGGAGATTACACTCATCCAAAAGCTTCTGCCGCAGACTGATACTCGCATTGTCCGTGTTCGACAGGAATGTGTTTTTAATGACAATCCCGGCGCGCCCACCCGCTTTCAGGACCTTTATAAAGTGCTGGAGGAAGAGAAATGCCGTCTCACCCGTGCGAATCGGGAAGTTCTGCTGAACCTCTTTGCGTTCCTTGCCACCAAATGGCGGGTTTGCCAAAATGATGTCAAAGCGGTCCCGCTCCTGAACATCGGCGAGGTTCTCGGTCAGCGTGTTGGTATGGATGACATTCGGGGCCTCGATGCCATGCAAGATCATATTCATGATCGCGATCACGTAGGCGAGCGACTTTTTCTCTTTGCCGTAAAAGGTTGATTCCTGAAGTACGCGGTCCTGCGCGGTGGTGCGGTTTGGATTATTACTGACCAGATAGTCGAACGACTCGCACAAAAAGCCTGCGGAGCCAACGGCTGGATCACAAATCGTCTCGCCGAGCTGCGGGTTGGTCGCCGCAACAATCGCACGGATCAGCGGGCGCGGCGTGTAGTACTCACCGCCATTTCGCCCCGCATTCCCCATGTTCTTGATCTTGACCTCATAGAGGTGGCTGAGCTCATGCTTTTCCGTCTGCGACATGAAGCGGAGGGTGTCGATGTGGTCGATAACTTCGCGTAGGTTGTATCCGCTCTGGATGCGGTTTTTGATTTCGCTGAAGACTTCGCCGATTTTGTACTCGATGGTATTAGGACCGGATGCCCGCGCCTTAAAGCTCTGTAGAAACGGAAAGAGCTTATGATTGACAAATTCGAGGAGGTCATCGCCGGTCAGTGCGATGTTGTGGTCGATACGGCCATCTGCAGTTTTGGGAGCCGCCCAGACATCCCACCGGAAATCTCCGGAAATGATGTGGTCGTAGGAGCGGCCTTCGAGCTGGGCTTCGATGGCTTTATCCGACTCGAGGCTGTCGAGATATTTGAGAAACAGAATCCAGGAGGACTGTTCGGTGTAGTCGAGCTCACTCGTACAACCGGCATCCTTCCAAAGGACATCATCAATATTTTTAAAGACCTGTTCGAACATCCCACACTTCGCTTTCCCGGTTTGGACGGTTTGCTTACACATCACCCATGGAGATCAATCTGTGACTATCATAGCCGGGATAGTGTGGGATGAGAGCGTGTGTCCTTAGTTTCGGGGGTTGTCTCCATTAAACTGATCGGCGATTCTTTCCTGATGGCGTTGAAGTTCCATGCGCAATTCTTCTTCCGTTGGAAGAACCAATCTGTACGTCGTCGCAAAGAGCTGATCATTTTCATGAAGAATAGAGTAGCGGACAATTGACCTGTCTTTGTGCGAGCATAAGATGATGCCAACAGTTGGCCCGTCATCTTTTCTACGTCGGGTTTCATCAAATAGCCTGACGTACATGTCCATCTGACCAATATCCTGATGAGTGAGTTCATTTGACTTTAGATCGAACAGGACGAAACATTTTAGAATGTAGTTGTAAAACACCAAATCGATATAAAAGTCTTTGGTTTCGGTGCTGATTCGTACTTGACGTCCAATGAAAGCAAATCCCTTGCCCAGTTCAAGTAGAAAACCCTGTAAGTTGTCAATGAGAGCTTGCTCAAGCGTTGATTCCAATGTTTTGCCCGAGTTGGGTAACCCCAGAAACTCAAGGATAACTGGGTCTCTGATGAAGTCTTTGGTTCCGACTTGCTCGCAGGTGTCAAGTGACTTCTCGTTACCGTTGGATGTCAATAAACGTTCGTAATACAGAGTACCAATCTGTCGCTCAAGTGTACGCGTTGACCATCCCTGTTGGGCCGTTTCTGTTGCATACCAGTCCCGTGCTTCAGCAGCTGGGACGCGTAGTAGTAGCCTATAGTGCGTCCAACTTAATTCGGAACGCAGTGCGTTCCATTTTGGAAATGCCAAGTAAAACGCGCGCATATTGCGGAGGTTACGTTCATCAAAGCCCTTTCCAAATTCCATCGTTAGGCTTGCGGC
>CAITSH010000241.1 GCA_903895005.1 uncultured Pseudomonadota bacterium | reverse complement strand
AATCCTTCGACCCGGATACTCGCAAGCTGGTCTGCATCACCTTGAAACCAGTCTTCAATGCGCACGTTTGCCTGTACGACATCCGCTGCGCCTTTCGTTGTGGCCACTAGTGAAAGCAAAAGATCGTTGCCGGCGCGTTCCATCTTCAGTGCGGACGGCGGCACTCCGTCAAATGGCGCGTGCTCAAAAACAAGTTCATCGGACGCATCCGCATCAAGGACGATATTGCTGACCACATCCCCGAATGAGCCCACCGTAATACGATCAGTACCGCCACCCCCGACAATCCGGCCTGCTGCAGCCGTGATGTGAATGGAATCGTCGCCGCTACCCGCGTCGATATTGACAGGGCCGCTGGCGGTTATGTCGTCGTCGCCCGCGCCCCCGCGCAGGACGCCACCGACAGTCTGCCCATACGCCGAGACCCATTCGATAACATCGTCACCATCACCGCCGTCGACATCCACCGGACCCGCGGCCGTTATGACATCATCGCCGCCGCCACCAGACACCCGCATGGCGCCTGTATCGTTTTGCTCGCCGGCTTCGACGTCGTAGTCTTCATACTCGACATCGATCGTGTCGTTGCCGGCACCGCCATCGACGTACCCGACGGGGCTGCCCACACCGATGGCATCGTCGCCATTGCCGCCGAACACTTCCACGTAGCCGGCGCCAAAGCCCTGATAGCCACCCACGGAAACAACGTCATCGCCGTCCCCGCCGTCCACCCGGTCAAAGCCAGCCAGGGAGCCGTTGAACGAGATCAGCGTATCGTTGCCATCGCCACCGGACAAATAGTTGGAGTAATTCCTTGCTGCGTCGTCCCCGGACTCGGCAAGCGGATCGATATTGGTGATGTCGTCATCGCCAGGGCCACCGTACATCGCATCGTTGCCGCCCAGACGATCAATCAGCGTGTCCTTACCGTCGCCACCATCCATAAAGTCGTCGCCGACCTCCCCGAACAAGGGGCGCAGCACGAGAGGGATTCTTTCTGGTCTGATGCCGCGTGAGTCGGCGTCCATGACATCATCCCCTTCGCCACCGACAAGCGTATCGGAACCAAAGCCACCGAAGATGCGATCGTTACCGCGCCCCCCTGAAACATAGTCATCGTAAAAGTTTGCAATGTCGACGTCCCCGCGAAGGCCAAGGTAGTCACGAAGCGCCGCCTCAAAACCCAGTCCGTTGGCGTCATCAAAAACACCGCCTTGCGGAGATTCCCAACGCCCCTCCGCAGAAACGCTCGGCGCCGGATTCCAAACAGCAGTCCAATCGTCAAGCGAAAGGGTGAACAGGTCCGCAAGGTCTACCGGATCCGGTCCGCCATAGCCCTCGAAATTCGGCCAGCCCGCGACCGTGAACACCCGCAGTGCGCTGCTTTGAAAATCTCCGTATAAAGCATCGTCACCCTTGCCACCGACTATAGTGTCGCGACCGCCACCGCCATAAAGCGTGTCCGCGTCACCAGCGCCTTCAAAGGGGACATAAGCGATTCCAAGCTCGCTGCCATAAATGACGTCATCACCTCCGTCTCCATGAAAGATGTCACTGTAGTGATAAGACCCGTGATAAACATCATCACCGCCCCAGCCGCGATAGTGTTTGCCAAAAATGTTTATCGCATCTTCACGATCGAGATCTTTTCCGATTGCGGTGTTGGCAAAATCCACCGCACCGGGGGCAAACGTGTCATTCGCATAGCTGCCGGAAAAGAGTCCCCCGATCGCAGGATCCTCCGGATCAAGCGTAATGTTGTCCGGGAAGGTGTAGCGCGAGTAAGCGTAGGCGCCGACGGGCGGTTCGGCATCATCCGCCCCATCAAGAAAAATACCCAGATCACCATTGTGAAACGCCTCGACGCGGACGTTGTCGCCGATGATCAGAGTGGCCGAGGTATTCACGTCACCAACCAGCGACAGCTTATACAGCCCGTCGGTAGTACGGTAATCATTTCCGGATTGCCGAATGCCCCCGGTCACTTCAGCGCCGTCAAAAAACAGCCTTCCGGAACCATCCGCATCGCGAATTACCACCGCGCCAAAGTCCAACCCGGCATGGTACGTGTCAAATCCGTAACCTCCATCCAGTACGTCGATACCGTCGCCGGCAATCAGCGTGTCGTCCCCGGCGCCCCCCAGAAGGACATCGTTACCGAAACCGCCATCAAGCACATCCGCACCGTGACCACCCTCAAGGTGGTCGTTACCGGCATTGCCCGTCAAGCTATCGTCCGCCGCCGCGCCAAAAAAGCGGTCGCCCACAGCGGAGCCCGCAACAACCAACGCCTGGTCATCGCGTCCAAAAACAAGTCGGGGCGTCGTGTTGGCAAGCGGACCGAAAGCAACCCCGCTCGCTCTGTCATCAAAATGCGCTGCAATCGCGTTTGCGTTCACGGCGCCGTCGGCGGTGTTGTAGTCGGCAAGGGCGCTCAGCATCTGCGCGCGCGCCGCAATCCATTCATCGGTCAACCCGCGTCCGGTCACCCCATCGAACGCATCAAGCCCCCCTCCAATATTGTGCATCGCATAGTCTGCACCCAGAACGGCGAATGAATTGAGTTCGCGCAAGGCATAGCGATAGGCGATATCTGTTCCGGCCAGAACCGTCAGTTCGTCCGCCGACTTGCCGACCAGTGACGCAATACTCAGTTCACTGGAGGCCGCAGGCAACACCTGGCGTATCGCAATAATCCGTTCATGCAAGCCATCGCGATCATCCGCGAGCGTGCGGGAAATCGGCGTGTAACCGGGCAAGAACAGCCGTCCAAATGTGTTGACTACGGCCTCCAGTGTGTAGCCGGCTTCCGCATCTGCCGCCTTGAATAACCCAAGGAGCGATGTGCCAAGTTGTGACGCGGTTTGCGTCTTCAGCCGGTCATCGGTGCGAATGAACAAGTCGTAGACGGCGGCGCTGTCGGTCATTTGCTTGTTGCCGTGGCCACCCACGTCCATGATGCTTTCGGTGAAAAGCTCGCCGCGGCTGCCGATTTGGGAATAGACCAGCTCTCCAGAGACAACATTGGGTCCTGAGGACCCGTACAAATTGCTGATACGCGCAGGGTTAAACGATGTTCCAGCCCTTCCCGCCAAGGCGTCAAAGAAGCGATCCACCATTTCACTTCCACGCGTTCCTGCGCCATTGACCGTGAACACCTCACCAACAACGCTTGGGAAAAGACGTTGAAATGCGGTCGCTAAATGGCCACCGAGGCTGTGACCGGTGACGGTGACGTTCGAAACCGGGCCGGTAATAACGCCCAGGCCGGCGCCGGGCTGGTCAAAAAACTCGATTCGCCTGAAAGACGTTGGTAAAGCAGGTAACGTCACCGCCGCAAATAGACCTGACGCAAGTGGGTCATTCGTTCCTGATATGCGCGCCAAACGCACAACAGCGCCTGCGTTAGCTGTCAGCTGCTTCCAATAGTTGTAAAGGTCGACGATTTGAAAAAGCGCAGCACCCTCGAGAACGAGGCCACCAATGTCGGCAGAAATAAGATCAACGCCTCCTTGTACGACTGGCTCGGTGCCACGAATTGCAAGAATAAATTCAGAGTTGACCGTGATTCCTTTTTCTTGAAAAAGAGATGCCGAAAAGCCACTCTCAACATTGGGACGATGATTTAATGCTGTAACAGTGCGAAGAAAATTATCGACTTGCTTTGGTGAAATTCGCGCCTCGATGAGAGCCTCGACAATCGCATCTTGGTTCGAGAGGTCTTGAGGAAACCTGGCATAGCTAGCCTCTGTAATGCTCGACATAAGCGCGATCTTTAGGCTATTCATTTTTCCCTCTCCCCAAACCAATCCATTCAGAGGACAACGCAGCAAAAAGGGCGCCCTTGCCTTTTGCTGAATCTCCACAGCTATGTCGTTTCAACCAGAATTTCCAAGCACCGGCGCCACCAACCCCAAATGATGCATACCCAGTACGAAAATCCGCGTACTCCGCTAAAACTCTGCCACTCTTAATATCTACGACCTGCGCGGATTCACGCTTCACCGATAAAAAAACTGGTTCGGTGACCGACCGCACTATCTCAATCCGTTGGTTCAGGGAGTAGCGGCTAAGTACGCCGTCGCTTCGTGGTAACGCAGTTCTATCAAACCGCAACGTGGGTAGCGCATCCATATTTTCCGTTTTCCACTGCTCAACAGTTTTAAAAACGTCGAATTTCGCCTCGGTCGCGCAATAGTATTCGTGCGCTAATAAAGTCGGGATCCAATCCCAGAACGGGATAAGGTAGAAAACAAGCGCTACAAAGCCGGCGCGCTTCCAACATTGCCTAGCAGGCAGCCCTGCCTCGCGCGCAGAGCGCAACGCTGCGCGAACCGAAAATGCAGCGAGCCCAAGGTACGCAATCAAAATTCCGAAAATGACCAAGCCAAGCATTCATTCGATCCCGAATCAGGTGGCACGGAACAGGCCGAAGACATCGGCGGGACGTTGGGAGATTACATAAATGGAACATGTCCCAAGGCCTTCGACGAATAAAACACTAGCGCAATCCGCAGGAGTGCGCACCTAGGCCAAATTGCCTAGTCGATTCCGGATTTTTTCACCAACTCACCCGCCACGGCAGCACCAACATGCCCAGGGCTGCCAGCGCGGCGACGGCAACCTTGAGGTACATCAGCAGGTCCACCTTGCCGGCCAACAAGACGGCGCGGTCGGGTTCAGTCGGGTCGACGTAGACGGTGACGGCTGCGCCGGGGACAAAGGTTTTGCCGAGCGCAATGGCGCCAGCCTGGGCGCCGCAGTAGCCACGGCTGAATTCCACGCGCGTACCGTGGTGCTCAAGGCCGTTAACGCTGTAGTCGTAGTGCACTTCGACTTCATACGAATCGCGCTGGCGGCCGCAGCCGCGCTTTACTTCGGAGCTGCGCACGCTGCCGGTTACCTGAGGCCAGGCGGTGCTGTCCAGCGCGCGCATCAGGGTGCGCAGGCTCTGGTAGCCCAGGAACCCCACCACCAGCGCGGCGACAAGGGAGAGTCCGATGAAGAGGTTTTTCGCGCTGGGCATGCGCCAGCATACCGATAAACGCCCGCCACGGAACAGCATGGCAGCCTGCGCGCAACGGCGCTTGCGCCGCACTATCGGCTGGAAACCCGCGCCAGTATTGGCTTTCAAGCCGATGCCCAGCGCCCGAGACGCGCCGCAGGGGGCCGGCAATGCGCTGCGCGCAGAAGGGGCGGTGCCGCCAACCCTGGCCCGCCGTTTGTTGCCCAAGATGACGCCCCGGATCGCGCGCCTCACCGACGGGCAATCGCCGGGGCACAGAGGGGGCTGCTGGGCTAAAATGGCACTTTGCAATTTTGTGAATCCCGGCTAATGGCCCAAAACTCCCCGCTCGCCATTCTTGGCGGCACCTTCGACCCGATACACACCGGACACCTGCGCTTTGCCGAAGAGGTGGCGACGCTGCTCGAAATCGGCGAACTGCGCCTGGTTCCGGCCGGCCAGCCGCCGCACCGCAGCCCACCGCTGGTTTCACCCGAGCACCGCCTGGTCATGGCGCACCTTGCCACCTCCGGCAACCCGATCCTGCGCGTGGACGGCCGCGAAGTGCGGCGCACCGAACCAAGCTATACCGTCATCACGCTCGAAGAGATCCGTGCCGAGATCGGCGACCGGCCCTTATGCGTGCTGCTGGGTGCCGATGCCTTTTTCGGCCTGCCCTACTGGCACCGCTGGCAGGACATTTTCAAGCTCGCGCACATCGTGGTCGCAAGCCGGCCCGGTTACGAACTGACCTCCACCCTGCCCATGGGGCTGCAGCCGATCTGGGAACAATCGTTTACCAGCAATGTCGCCGACCTCTCAACCAAACCGGCCGGGTTCATCTACCACCAGAAGATCACCTCGCTGGATATTTCCGCGAACCGCATCCGAGAGCTGATCAAGCAGGGCAAGAGTGCGCGCTACCTCCTGCCCGAATCGGTGCTCGAATACATTAACAAGAACGAGCTTTACCGCTGAGCCCGGGTCGTCCTTTTCCCGGCACGCCCTCTTTACCCACCACCAAGGCATCCATTGGCCACTACAAAATCCACCAGCATCCAGAAACTGCAAGCCGCCGCCGTCGAAGCCCTTGAGGACATCAAGGCGCGCGACATCGTCGTGCTAAAGGTAGAACACCTGAGCTCCATGTTCGAGCGCGTGATCATTGCCACGGCCGAATCGACACGCCAGGTCAACGCCCTCGCCAACAACGTCCAGGTCAAGCTCAAGGAGCTGGGCGCAAAGATTCATGGCATTGAAGGCACCGAGGGTGGCGAGTGGGCACTGGTCGACCTTGGCGATATCGTCGTGCACGTCATGCAACCGGCAGCGCGCGCCCTCTACAACCTTGAGGAGCTGTGGGACCACCCGGCCGCCAAAGCGCGTGTCGCCGCACCCAAGGCACCCAAAACACCCAAGCCGGCTGCCGCCAAAGCCAAACCCGCGCGGGCAAAACCCGCCACCGGCAAGCCCGCGGCCGCGAAAAAGCGCCCCACCGCCCCGGCCAAGACCAAAGCCCGCACCACCCGGAAATGAAACTCACGGTCGTCGCAGTCGGACACAAGATGCCCGGCTGGGTCGACACGGCGTTTGCCGATTACGCCAAGCGCCTGCCACGCAACCTCGCCTTTGAGCTCACCGAGGTGCGCCCCGAGTCAAGAACCTCGGGCAAAACGGTGGCGCAGCTGCTCGCGGCGGAAGCCGCGCGCCTTGAGGCCGCCATTCCCGCGGGCGCGGCGCGGGTGATCTGCGATGAGCACGGCGATGACATCACGACGATGCGCCTTTGCGAAAAGCTGCGGCAATGGCAGGACTCGGCGACCGATATCGCTCTGGTCATTGGCGGGCCCGACGGCCTTGCCAAGAGCATCAAGGACAGCGCGCGCCTCACCATCCGGCTATCGAGCATGACCCTGCCGCACGGGCTGGCGCGCGTACTGCTCGTCGAGCAGGTCTACCGCGCCTGGTCGATCCTGCAGAACCACCCCTATCACCGCGAATGACCGCATGAGCGCATTCCCGCAGATCTATCTCGCTTCACGCAGTCCGCGACGACGAGAACTGTTGGCGCAAATCGGCGTGACCTACCAGATGCTGCTGCTGCGCGAGCACACGGACCGCGGCGCCGACATCAATGAGGACGTACTCCCGGGCGAATCGCCTGAAACCTACGTACGGCGTGTTTGCGAGATCAAGGCGGTCAGCTCCTGGCGGCGCGTCACCGAGCGAAAGCTGGTGCAATACCCGGTGCTGGCGGCCGACACCACTGTGTGCATCGACGGCGAAATCCTCGTCAAGCCGGCCGACCAAGATGACGCGCGGCGCATGCTCCGGCTGCTATCGGGGCGGGAGCACCGGGTGTTGAGCGCGGTGGCCGTACAATTTGGCGAAACGCGGGTGCTCGATGTCAGTGACAGTCTGGTGCGGTTCCGGCATATTTCGGACGAGGAAATCGCCGGGTACATCGCGTCAGGAGAACCCATGGGCAAGGCAGGCGCATACGCCATACAAGGGCGCGCAGCGGAGTTTGTCGCGAATCTGAACGGCAGCTATTCGGGCGTCATGGGCCTGCCGCTATACGAAACCGCGGCGCTCTTGAGAAAGATCCGGCAGTGAGCGAAGACATTCTCATCAACGTGACGCCGCAGGAAACACGCGTTGCAATCCTGCAAAGCGGCGCCGTGCAGGAGCTGCATATCGAACGCGCCGCCAACCGCGGCCTGGTCGGCAACATTTACATGGGCAAGGTGGTGCGCGTCCTGCCCGGCATGCAGTCGGCGTTTATCGATGTGGGCCTTGAGCGTGCCGCGTTCCTGCACGTTGCCGACATCTGGGAGGAGCGAGTGCAGGGTGAGCGGGATGACCATGCACACCGCAACAGCACTCCCGCGAGGCCGATCGAAAAAATCCTCGCCGAAGGCCAACCGCTGATGGTGCAGGTGGTCAAGGACCCGATCGGCACCAAGGGCGCGCGGCTCGCGACGCAGATCTCCATCGCAGGCAGGATGCTCGTCTACCTGCCACAGGATCCGCATATTGGCATCTCGCAAAAAATCGGCGATGAAACCGAACGCGAAGCCTTGCGCTCACGCCTTCAGGAACTGGTACCCCCCGATGAAAAGGGCGGCTTTATCATCCGCACCATGGCTGAATCGGCGTGCCGCGACGAGCTGGCGACCGATGTCGCCTACCTGCGACGACTCTGGCAGGACATTCGCAAGGGATCGCAAACGGCCGCGGCGCCCTCGCTACTGTACCAAGACCTCTCGCTTGCGCAGCGGGTGCTGCGCGATTTCGTCAACGACGCCACCGGCCGCATCCTGGTCGATTCGCGCGAAAATTTCCAAAAGCTGCAGGCCTTCGCCGCCGACTACACGCAGGCGGCCACGTCGCGCCTCGAGCACTACGCCGGTGAACGCCCACTGTTCGACCTGTATAACGTCGAGGACGAAATCGAAAAGGCGCTCGGCCGCCGCGTCGATCTCAAGTCCGGCGGCTATCTCATCATCGACCAGACCGAGGCGATGACCACGATCGACGTCAACACCGGCGGCTATGTGGGTGTGCGTAACTTTGATGACACCATCTTCAAGACCAACCTTGAGGCCTCGCAGGTCATCGCGCGTCAGCTGCGCCTGCGCAACCTGGGGGGCATCATCATTGCCGATTTCATCGACATGGACAACGAAGAGCACCGCTCGGCGGTGCTGGCCGAACTCAACAAGGCGCTCTCCCGGGACCGCACCAAAATGACGGTGAACGGATTTACCGCCCTCGGTCTGGTGGAAATGACGCGTAAGCGCACACGGGAGAGCCTCGCGCATGTCTTGTGCGAGCCCTGCGCGACCTGCGCGGGCCGCGGCGAAGTCAAGACGCCGCGCACCGTTTGTTATGAGGTGCTGCGCGAGATACTGCGCGAATCACGCCAGTTCAACGCACGCGAGTTTCGTGTGCTGGCGGCGCCGGCGGTGATCAATTTCCTGCAGGACGAGGAATCCCAGTCGCTTGCAATGCTCGAGGACTTCATCGGCAAGACCGTTTCGATGCAGGCCGAGGCGAGTTACGCGCAGGAACAGTTTGATATCGTGCTGATGTAAAGAACCCGGTGGCGATCACGACGACGGACGGGCGATGGCGGCAGACAAGAACACGAAGCTGAGCGACAAGGAAGCTGCTCTGATCGCGGCGGCAAAAAACGAACTGGCCGCCGCCCGCATTCCCGGTACCGGGAATGCGGCGGTCTCCTCTGCGCCGTTGAAACAAACACCTCCCGCCATCATCTACCCTGCCGTGCAGGCTGACCGGACACCCGCGCTTACCCCGCTGATCCCAGGCACTCCGGCCACTCAGGTCACCGCTACCCTTAATGTCGCGCGACCCGCCGGCAATCAACCCGTCGCAACCGCCACCCTCCCCGGTTCCCCAGCACCGCAAATAACCCCTGGGGCGACGGCACTCGCCGAACGCATGGCGCAACTCATGGCAGACGAAGCCGCCGAGCACCGCCGGAGGAACAAGCGACTCCGGATGTACATGATCTCGATTCCGCTTGGCGGTCTGGTACTCGCGTTTCTCTGGCTTCTGTTCACCACACTACCGCGCTTGCGCTGAGTGCCGCGGAACCGCGCGGCAGGCGGCTTGCGGCGTACGGTGGCATCAACGCACCGGGGCGCAAACCATGCGCAACCTTCATGCATATGGAATAGGTTGGTGGCAAAATATGTTTGCTTCCGGAATCAACCCAGAACCCGCTGCCACCCGGCCCCCGGCCCTTTTCACCAGGAGAGATGCATGAACGACCGCTCTGACAAGATCACCAGCTTTAACAACCCCGAACTCGACAGCCTGATCACCGATGTCAAGTTCACGCGCCGCAGCTTCATCGCATCGAGCATCGCTACGGGCTTCGCCCTTTCGGCCGGCCCGGCGGTCGCGCAAACCGCGATCATCACCCCGGCCGACGGGCTCGAGACCGGCAGCGCACAGATTCCGGTTGCCGGCGGAAATCTGCCCACCTTCTTCGCCGCGCCGAAAAAAGCCGGCAAGTACGCCACGGTCCTGGTCATCCCGGAAATTTTCGGCATGCACGAGTACCAGCGCGACATCTGCCGCCGCCTCGCGAAGGCCGGCTACTACGCGATCACCCTGGATCCGTTTTTCCGCAGCGGCGACCTCTCAAAGATCGCCGACATCAAGGAAGTCGTGGGCAAGGCGAACTCCCTGGAAGACAAGGTCATGCTTGCCGACCTCGATGCCGTTGTCGCTTTCCTTGGCAACCAGCCCAAGGCGAACGTCAAAAAGCTCGGGATTACGGGCATGTGCCGCGGCGGCCGCACCGTCTGGATGTACACCGCACACAGCAAACAGGTCAAAGCGGGCGTGTCCTGGTACGGCGGCCTCAATCCGATGCCCCCGGCGATGCCGCTCACCCCGATGGACGTTGCCGACCAGCTGAACGCCCCGGTGCTTGGTCTGTACGGCGGCGCCGACACCGGCATCCCGCAAACCATGGTAGACCGGATGAATGCGGGCCTGCTCGCATTTGGCAAGGACAAGCAGTCGATGATTCATGTCTACCCGGATATGCCGCACGCGTTTCACGCCGACTATCGTCCGAGCTACCGCAAAGAGGCGGCAGAAGACGGCTGGAAGCGCATGCTCGCCTGGTTCAAGAAGCACGGCGTGGCCTGAACGAACACCGCAATCAGCCGCAAAAAGGCGCCTCCGGGCGCCTTTTTTGTTTGCCGCTTACGGTTTGCCCAGACCCTCGATTACGCCGACCAACTCAAGGCGGCCGGCAACAGGTCGAAGAACCACAACGTCCGTGGTAGACACCATGCTGCCCGAGAAAGGCTGGATGTTGAAGTTATGCGTCACAAAAACCAGATTTGAGCCGGGCCGGGCACCTTGTCCGGCAACGCGCATTTCCTCGATCTGGCGCCTTGCCTCGTCGGTACCGGAGCGCAGCGAATTGAGCATGGCCGCCGGCTGATACTCGCCAAAGGCAAGTCGGGCGGTATCGCGACAGCGGCACCAGGCACTCGACAATACCTGGGAAACCGGAATATTAAGGCGGCGAAAAGCCGCGCCCAGTCGGGCCGCCTCGGCACGCCCCTCATCCGAAAGATTGCGCTGGGTCGCGCAATCATCAAGCCGAAACTCCGGTGGATCGAAGGTGCCCGGTGCATAGGCGTGCCGGATCATCAGGACGTGCCCGCCCGCGCGCACCTTTGCCAGCAAGGCTTCGCCGGGCGTCGCTGCGGCGCGCACTTCAGTCGCAAAAAGCGCGAGGCAACAAAAAAGGCGGAGGAATACAACCACCGCCTTTTTGTACCGCCGGACTTGAGCGAAATCAGTCAGCGTAGACGCCCGCTTTCTTGATCAGCGGGCCCCACTTATCAAGCTCGGCCTTGAGGTGGTTGCGCAGCGCATCTGGCGTGGCATCTTTTTGCGCCACCGGCTCGGTGCCCAGTTTTGCAAGATTGGACTTGAGGTCGGGGTCACGCAAGGCCTCCTGAAGCGTGGCGACCAGCTTGTCGAGCACCGGCTTTGGCGTGCCCTTGGGGGCATACACACCGTGCCAGACACCGACTTCGAAATCCTTGAGGCCCTGCTCCTGCAGCGTCGGGATGTCCTTGAGCGACGCAACGCGGGTTGAAGTCGTGACGCCGTACACCTTGACCTTGCCACCCTGGATCTGACCGGTGGTGTTGGTGGTCTGGTCGCACATGAAATCCACCTGGCCGCCAAGCAGATCGTTCATTGCCGGACCCGTACCTTTGTAGGGAACCGTGGTGAAGTCGGTCTGGATAGCGCTCATGAACAACATGCCGCACAGATGGGATGCCGCGCCCAGGCCGGCATTGGCGTAGGTGATTTTTTCTTTGTTGGCCTTGATATAGGCAAGGAATTCCTTGAAGTCCTTGGCCGGGAAATTGCCCCTCGCGATCACCGTCATCGGCACGTCGGCAACAAGGCCGATGTACTCAAAATCTTCCGTCGTCTTGTAGGGCAGGGTGCGATAGAGCGCGGGTGCCGTCGACATGCCGATATGGTGCAACAGTACCGTGTACCCGTCGTGGCTGGCCTTGGCGACGCGATTTACACCGATGGTGCCACCAGCACCGCCTACGTTCTCAATGACGACCGTCTGCTTCAGGATTTTGGTCATGGCCTGCGCCAGATTGCGTCCCAGCGTATCGGTCGGACCACCGGCAGCGAACGGCACAATCATGTTGATCGGCTTGGTCGGGTAGGTTTGCGCCGAGGCCGCGCCCACACAAAAGAACGCAAGCAATGAAAGCGATTTAAACAAACGTCGAAACATGATGACTCCTCCTAATGGATTGCATTTAAGCGCGATCCCCCCGGAGTCTGATTATTGTTTTCGATGCCGATATCGCGCCACACTTTAAATCTACACGCTGAATCAACTGTACCGGAAACTACGACCTAGGTCTATGCGCAACGCCGCATCAGCGTCCCATTCACTTTTAAGCCGGTTATTCAATAACGCCGAGCCGCCCGTTGTGGCTGCCCAGGTACCAATAGCGCCCCTGAGCGTCGATCACCGCCTTGCGTATGCCCACGTCCTTGGAGGGCAGATTAAATACGCGCATGGTGCCGTTTTCCGGATCGAAACGCACCACCGAATCGCTCTCGATCTCGTTGGCCCACACTTTGCCGGCGGCATCCACGTTAACGGAATACGGGCCCGCGTTACGCCCCGCAGGCAGGGCGAATTCACCGGTCACCTTGTTCGCGGCGGAGTCGATGCGCGCGAGCTTTCCCCTGCCGTAAAGCGTGACCCACAGACTGCCATCAGGCGCAGCCGCAATGTGGCGCGGTCGAGCTCCGGCGCCGAGATTGAGTTCGGTGATCTTTCCCGTTTTGGTGTCGAGTTTGCCGAGTTTGTCCGCACTGTAGCGACAGACCCAGACGTTGCCCTTGTTATCGATGGCAAGGCCGTAGGGGCTGCCAGGCATTTTGTATTCGGTGATCTTGCCGGTTTTGCCGTCCGGAGTGCGCTCAAAGCGGGCGACATAGTTGCCGGTCTGCCCGGTGAACCAGATGTCACCGTTGTCACCGAGCACCAGGGTGTGCGGCGCACCGCCCCCCGATGGCGTCTTGAAAAAAGTCACCTTCCCGCTTGCAGGATCAAGCAAGCCGAGACTGCCATTGCCGTTGCCGGTGAACCAGATGCGCCCTTCGCGATCGGGCATGATGCCGTGCGGATTGGTATCTGCCGGCAGATCCCATTCCTTGAACGTTTGCGTCGCCGGGTCGAAACGCGCAATCTTGTTGGCGGACCTCTCGGTGACGTAGATGCTACCGTCGGGTGCCACGGACGGGTCGAGCCCAAACTTGGGCGTCGGTAGGGGCCACTCCGAGATTTTTCCCGACGGCTCGCGCGCCCCGGGCGTGACACCGTAGTTAGATCCTCCCGCCGATACCGCCGCCGACAAGGCGAGGCCTGAAAGCAACAGCAACCATCGATGCATTACGGGCCCTCTGCAAAAGTCCGGGGCAATATCGGGAGGGAAAACCGGCTGGCGCGCCCAGCAGGAGTCGAACCTGCGACCTTTGGTTTCGGAAACCAACACTCTATCCAACTGAGCTATGGGCGCGAGACCCGCAGTTTACGTCTTTTCGGGCGATCGTGCCCGTTTCACTCCAGCAGCAGCGTTTTCCAAGCTCTTGTTTAACGGTATAATTCGCCTCCTTTTCCAGAGGCCATCAAGGACAATTCCATGAGTGAAGACAACCACGTGCACGATTCGCCAATCAAGACCCCGGGGCAGTTGATCACGGTTGTCGCGCTGTCTTTTCTCGTTCCTATCGCCCTCATCGTCATCCTGACCCAGCTGGTCACGACAGGCCCCAAAGCCGACCCTGCCGCGCTCAACCCGGACGCGATCGCCGAGCGCCTGAAGCCCTCGGCAAGCCTCACCTTGGTGGACGCGAGCGCCCCGAAGGTGCTGCGTGGCGGTGAGGACGTGGCAAAAGCCGCCTGCGTGGCGTGCCACGCGACCGGCGCAGCGGGTGCTCCAAAAATTGGCGACAAGGCCGGCTGGGCTCCGCGCCTCGCAATGGGCCTTGACGGGCTGACCAAGTCGGCCATCAAGGGTAAGAACGCGATGCCCGCGCGCGGCGGTAACCCGGACATTGCCGACATCGAAATCGCCCGCGCCATCGTCTGGATGGCTAACCAGTCCGGCGCCAGCTTCAAGGAGCCGGCTGCTCCGGCTGCCGACGCAAAGTCAGCACCGGCTAAAAAGTAAGCTTCGCTTCAACCCAAACATAACGGGGCAGCTTGCTGCCCCGTTATGTTTTGTGCCGGCTGATTCGCGCCCGGAGCCCTGCAGGGGTTGAAGTAGGCTCGCTGGAAAGCCGCACCAGGCGCGGCTTTCCAGACGGTGAACCGCTCAAAACATCCGACCATCGCTTGCCGCGGTCCCACCCAGGCGCATCGGCTACAATCTCTGTTCGTAGTCTTTCTCCCTGGCACAAGAAAACCCGTTTCCCGGTTCCGCCGCGCATGAAAATCCTGTTCATCGTCGACCCGCTCGACAGCCTGAAGATTTACAAAGATTCCACCTACGCCATGATGGCCGAGGCGGCGGCACGAGGACACGAGCTCTATGTCATGCAACAGGAAGACCTGCTGTGGAAGCGCGGCAAGGTCATCGGCACGACGCGCCAGATCACCTTGCAAAACCACTCCACGCCCTGGTACCGCCTCGATCCGATGCTGGAGATGCCGCTCTCCGGGTTTGATGCCGTGATGATGCGCAAGGATCCGCCCTTTGACATGGAGTACGTGACCTCGACGTGGCTCCTTGAACAGGCCCAGCGCGAAGGCGCGAAGGTTTTCAACGACCCGCGCGCAGTACGTGACCACAACGAGAAATTTTCGATCGCGCAGTTCCCGCAGTTCACCGTGCCCACGGTCGTCACCCGCTCGGCCAACCAGTTGCACGCCTTTATCGACGAGCACCTTGATGTCATCCTCAAGCCGCTTGATGGCATGGGTGGCAGCCAGATTTTCCGCGCCCGATCCGACGACCCCAACCGCAACGTCATTGTAGAGACCTTGTCGCAAGAGGGCGCACGCAACGTCATGGCGCAGCGCTACATCCCCGAGATCGTCGATGGCGACAAGCGCGTGCTGCTCATCGCCGGCGTGCCGGTTCCGTTTTGCCTGGCACGCATTCCCAAAGAAGGTGAAACGCGCGGCAACCTTGCTGCGGGCGGTCGTGGCGAAGCGCGCGAACTTACCGCGCACGACCGCAAGATTGCCGAAACTCTCGGCCCGGAACTCATGCGTCGCGGCCTGCTGCTGGTGGGCCTTGATGTCATTGGCGAAAACCTGACCGAGATCAACGTCACCAGCCCGACCTGCTTTCGCGAAATCATGGACCAGACCGGCTGCAACGTCGCCGGACTGATGCTTGACGCGCTCGAAGCCGTTTGCATAAAACCGAATTGAACGCAGGCGTGCACCCGGGGTTCCCCTTTGCCACCGGCGCCCTGTTCGCGGCTGCCCTGGCTTTCGCCATGCCGGCCCCGGCGTTGGCGCAGGCCCCGGCCCAGCCCGAGGTGAGCGCCGCACTGGACCTGTACACGGCGCGGCTGTTTTACTCCATCGCGCGCTATACCGAGGGTATCGTGCAGATTCGCATCGACCTTGATGCAAGCGGGCGACTCGCGCGCCAGACCCTCTTGCGCGGCTCGGGCAACGCGCTGCTTGACCGGCACGCAGCCAACATCCTGCAAAGCGCAGTGCCGCAAACCGACATTCCGGACGGACTCCGCAACAAACCGTTTTACATCGCCATCACGATCGACTTCAGTTCGTGACGCATTGACACCAGAAACCAGAAACCTCAGCAAAGCATGATCGGCATCCTCATCATTTCCCACGGCGCCTTCGGCGAGGCCTTGATCCACTGCGCGAGCCACGTCCTTGGCAAACGCCCCTTGCGCGTGCGGCAGGTGGGCGTGACCATGCACGACGATCCGGATTCGATGTTGCCGGTGGCGCAGGACCTGGTGAAACAGATCGATGATGGCAGCGGCGTGCTGGTGCTCTCGGACATGCTGGGCGCAACGCCCTCGAACCTGGCCACGCGCCTGCTCGAGCCGGGACGCGTCGAGGGCATTTCGGGCGTAAGCCTGCCCATGCTCATCCGCGCCCTGACCTATCGCGAATCACCGCTCGCAGTGGTGGTCGAAAAAGCCATCAGCGGCGGCACCGCCGGCGTGGTGCACCTCAACACGGATCAATGCAATGGCACAGGCTGAAGCCCAGATCATCAACAAGCTCGGGCTGCACGCCCGCGCTTCGGCAAAGCTGACCAAGGTCGCAAGCGGTTACGCCTGCGAGGTCTGGCTGTCGCGCAACGGCCGGCGCGTCAATGCAAAAAGCATTATGGGGGTGATGATGCTCGCCGCAGGCAAAGGCAGCTCCGTACAGATTGAAACCACCGGCGCAGACGAGGACGCGGCCTTACAGGCCATCATCGCCCTGATTGCCGACCGCTTTGGCGAGGGCGAGTGAACAGCCCTGAGATGCGCGCCCCGACGGGGGTTCAAACCGCCATCTTTACGCTGCACGGCAGCGGCGTATCCGGGGGCATCGCCATCGGGCACGCGCACCTCATTTCCACCGCGAGGCTGGAGGTCGCCCACTACGAGGTGCAAGCGGAAGACGTCGCGGCCGAGATTGAGCGCTTTGACAACGCGGTGGCACAGGTACGCGGCGAGCTGGCCGGACTGAAGGCCGGCATCCCGTCGACTTCGCCAACGGAGATGGGCGCCTTCCTCAACCTGCACCAGATGATCCTGGATGACTCGTCGCTTTCGACGGTGCCGCGCGAGCTGATCAGCAGCCGCCACTGTAACGCCGAATGGGCGCTGGTACAGCAGATGGACATGCTGGTGGCGCAGTTCGAGGAAATCGAGGACCAGTACCTGCGCGAAAGAAAGAACGACGTGATGCAGGTAGTCGAGCGCGTACTGATGGCGCTGATCGGCCATCCGGGCCATGCGCCTGCGATACGCAGCGACGAAAAGGAATTGATCGTTGTCGCGCACGACTTGTCACCCGCGGACATGATCCTGTTCAAGCAGCACCAATTCGCCGGATTCGTCACCGACCTTGGCGGTGTGACTTCGCATACAGCGATCCTTGCCCGAAGCCTCAATATCCCCGCCATCGTCGGCCTGCATCACGCGCGCCAGCTCATACGCGAAGACGAACTGATCATTGTCGACGGTGTCGAGGGCGTGCTGATCGTCAATCCGGACAAGCAGGTCCTCACCGAGTACCAGTTAAAAAAGCGCCAGATCGACCTGGAGCAGCAAAAGCTCAAGCGCCTGCGCACGACGCCAGCATCGACGCTTGACGGCTCCGCCGTTGAGTTACACGCCAACATCGAGCTGCCGCAGGACATGGAAAAGGTGCTGGAGGCCGGCGCCACGGGCATCGGCCTGTTTCGCAGCGAATTCCTGTTCCTGAACCGCGGCGACCTGCCAACAGAAGAAGAACAGTTCGAGTCCTACCGCGAAGTCGCGCAGGCCATGCGCGGCCAGGTGGTCACGATCCGCACGCTCGATCTTGGCGCGGACAAGACGGCGCACGGCGTTGAAATGAGCGGGCCGAATCCGGCACTGGGCCTGCGCGCGATACGGCTTTGTCTTGCCGAACCCCAGATGTTCCTTGCGCAGTTGCGCGCGATCCTGCGCGCATCGCACTACGGCAAGATCAAGTTGCTGGTGCCCATGCTCGCGCACGCGCACGAGATCGACCAGTCGCTCAAGATGATCGCGCAGGCCAAGGCTGAACTGGATCTCGCCGGTGTGCCCTACGACAAGGCCATTCCGGTAGGCGGCATGATCGAGGTGCCGGCCGCGGCGCTGGCCATCGGCATGTTCCTCAAGCGCCTGGACTTTCTCTCAATAGGGACCAACGACCTTATCCAGTACACGCTCGCCATCGACCGTACCGACGACACGGTATCGCACCTTTACGACCCGCTGCACCCCGCGGTATTGCATCTTGTCTCGCACACCATACGCAGTGCGAACAAGGCCGGTGTGCCCGTAGCCGTGTGCGGTGAAATGGCCGGGGACGTGCAACTGACGCGCTTGCTGCTCGGTTTCGGGCTGCGGCAATTTTCAATGCACCCGGCACAGCTGCCCAGCATCAAGCAGCAAATCCTGCGCAGCAGCATTCCCGAGATCGAGCTGGCGGCGGCAAAAATCCTCAGGGCCGACGACCCGGCCAAAGCGCGCGCGCTGCTCGCCAGACTAAACGCCTAAGTTT
>CAITSH010000240.1 GCA_903895005.1 uncultured Pseudomonadota bacterium | reverse complement strand
GGGCTGGTTGCCCTTGAATCTCTTGGAAAAATCGTCGCGCTCGAGCATGCGCGCGTCGGTGTAGCTGGCGGCGACGCGAATCATGCCTGCAGCACCCAATTCGTTGCACCACACCGAGTTGAACAGGATCTCTGTTTTATCCGGATCGAGTATCTTGAATACCTGCTGCTGGTAGGTTTTGGCGTTTTCAAGGATCTGCTCGCGCGAAAGCGGCGGCCGGGTCGTGTTTTTCCCGGTGGGGTCGCCGATCATGCCGGTGAAATCGCCAATCAGGAATTGCGCGGTATGGCCCAACTCCTGGAAATGCCGCAGTTTGTTGATGACCACGGTATGCCCGAGGTGCAGGTCGGGTGCCGTCGGGTCCATGCCAAGCTTGATTCGCAGCGGCCGGCCGCTTTTGAGCTTTTCAATCAGCTCGGCCTCGATCAGCAGCTCTTCGCAGCCGCGGCGGATCAGTTCAAGTTGTTCTGCCGGGGCCTTCACAGGGCCGTCCCGGAATGTGGAAAAAACGTCATTTTGTTGTTAGAATCCGTCATCTAAGCCGTTGAAAATAATATGCTAGAACTCAAAAAAGCAATTTTAGCCCAATCGCGTCTCTGGCAGCAGCCAAAAATCCGGCGCACAGCACTTGTCGCGCTGATTTCGTGCTTCGGCATGGTGGCGGCTTTCGGCACCGTGCCCGAAGCGCCAACGCTACCGCTCACCAGCCAGACCGTGATTGAAGCGCTTTCGCTTGAGGGGCAGGCAAGGGCCGCACAAGCGCCGCAAACCTACTGGCATGAAGACCGTTTTCAGCGCGGTGACACATACACGGCGTTTCTTGAACGCCTGGGCGTCGACAGCGAAGAGGCGCAGCGACTGGTACGCCGCACGGAACTTGCCAAGCCCCTGCGCGCCATGCGCCCCGGCTCCACCGTGCAAGCGCAGACGGCCGACGACGGCAGCCTGTTGTCGCTTCGGCTCATCGCCACGCGCGACACGGTGGTCGGCGTGGAACGCGATGGTGATGGCTATCGCACCATCGAAGAGTCCGGCACGCTGGTGCGCCAAACGCAAATGAAATCCGGGGAGATTCGCAGTTCACTGTTTGCCGCCACCGATGCGGCCGGTGTTCCCGACAACGTCGCGATGCAACTGGCGGACATATTCGGTGGCGACGTGGACTTTCACCGCGATCTTCGCCGCGGCGACAGCTTCAGTGTGGTCTACGAAATTCATTACTTCAACGGACGACCTGTCTACTCGGGCAAGGTGCTTGCGGCCGAATTTGTCAACAACAAGAAAACGCTGCGCGCGGTCTGGTTCGACGAGGATGGTGACGGCAGGGGCGGTTATTACACCCCGGATGGCAAGAACATGCGCAAAGCCTTCCTGCGTTCACCCCTCGAATTTTCGCGCGTGACCTCGGGCTTTGCCATGCGCTTCCACCCCATCTTGCAGCAATGGCGCGCCCACAAGGGCGTTGACTATGGCGCACCTAGCGGGACGCGCGTGCGCGCCACCGGCGACGCCATAGTCGAGTTCGCCGGACGACAGGGCGGTTACGGCAATGTCGTGATCCTGCGCCACAACGGCAGCTACAGCACCACCTACGGCCACCTCTCGGGTTTCGCACCCGGGATCCGAAAGGGCGCGCGCGTCGCCCAAGCCGATGTCATCGGATTTGTCGGGCAAACGGGCTGGGCGACCGGGCCGCACCTGCATTACGAGTTCCGTGTAAACAACGAACACCGCAACCCGCTCACCATCGCCCTGCCGGCGGCGCTGCCGGTTCCGGCGGGGAAACTGGCCACGTTCCGCGCATCCGCGACACCTCTGGCCGGACAACTCGACCTGCTGCGAAACACCAACCTCGCCCTGATGGAGTGAGCGACCCTGGCCTCTACATCGGCTTGATGTCGGGGACCAGCCTCGACGGCGTCGATGTCGCAGCAGTGGCGTTTGAGGACGGACACCCGCGATTGCTCGGCACCTTCCTGCTTCCCTACCCGGATGCGCTTCGCTCGCAACTGCTCGCAATCCATGAGAGCGGCCCGGACGAGTTGCACCGCGCCGCGCTTCTGTCAGTGCAGCTAAGCCGCTTGTATGCAACAGCAGTCAACACCCTGATCACCAACGCCGGCATGAAAGCCGCTGACGTCGCGGCGATCGGGTGTCACGGCCAGACAGTAAGACACCGGCCGGAACTGGGCTACACGTTGCAGCTTGGCGCACCTGCGTTACTGGCGGAATTGACGGCAATCCGCGTGGTTTCCGACTTTCGCAGCCGTGACATCGCGGCCGGCGGCCAGGGCGCGCCCTTAGTACCGGCGTTTCACGCCGCCTTGTTCACACACCCGGAAAAGCACCGCGCCATCGTCAATATCGGCGGCATTGCCAATCTCACCGACCTGCCCGCAGACCCCTCAAACGCTGTCAGCGGCTTTGATACCGGGCCCGGCAACCTTCTCATGGACGCCTGGGCGGCGAAGCATCTTGGCCCCCCCTGCGACAGCGGCGGCGCTTGGGCGGCGTCCGGTCTTGTCTCGAACGAACTGCTCGATGCCATGCTGGCCGATCCGTATTTCGCACAAGCCGCGCCAAAGAGCACGGGGCGCGACCACTTCAATCTATCATGGCTTGAGAGGCACGCCATACAAGGCCTTGCACCACGGGACGTGCAGGCAAGCCTGTGTGAACTCACCGCCCGCTCGATCGTCGATGCGGTCGTCGCATCCGGGGCGCGGGAACTCTGGTTGTGCGGTGGCGGCGTCCACAACGACCACCTCGTGTCACGCATCACGGCGCTGCTTCCCCGCTGTCCCACCGGAAGCACCGCAACCCTCGGCCTTGCACCGGACTGGGTCGAGGCGACGGCGTTTGCATGGCTTGCAAAACAGGCGGTGGAAGGCCGACCCGGAAACCTACCCGCCGTCACAGGCGCAAGGGGCCCGCGGGTACTCGGTACCATTTACGCCGCATGAGATGCGTCCGTACGCAATTACCGAGTCGCCGACCCTCCCGGCCCAATCTGCAACTTTCCCAAACCGAAACCACTCACTGACATCTCGATCATGAACCCGAACCAGGTACTTAACGAAGTCGCGCAACTCGCCCAGCAGGGAAAACTCGAGCAAGCCCACAAGAAATGCCGCAGCTTTATCGAGAAATTTCCCGGCAACCTGGACGGGCAACGCCTTTACGGGATGATCCTGAACAATCTGGGCAATTTCGCGGATGCGGCGCGCCACCTGATGACTGTCGCGCGTTTCGGACCGCCTGATGTTGACGTGCTCTATGACCTGGCCGACGCGCTCACCGCATCGGAGCAATACGCCGATGCGATGGAGTACTACGCCAAGGCGATCGCGCTCGCGCCCGACGTACCGGAGTTGCATTTCAACCTCGGCTTCGCCGCACAACGCCTGGACAGGCATTCGGTGGCGTTGCAAAGCTACGGACAGGCGCTGCGCCTTCGACCCGAATGGATTGATGCGCACAACAACATCGGATTGTCGCTGATCGAACTCCATCGCCCGGAAGATGCGGCTGCCCATTTTCGCAAAGTCCTGTCGCTCCAGCCAAATCACTTGTTTGCAACCAACAACCTCGGCCTTGCGCTCGGCGACCTGAACCGGTTCGAGGAAGCCATTGAAGCCTTCACGCGCGCGATTGAAATGAAGCCTGATTACTTCGAAGCCCATAACAATATGGGCTGGTCGCTCTTGGAACTGCATCGCTACGATGAAGCCTTGGCAAAATTCCGCCGGTCATCAAGCATCAATCCCGCCTACCACCGTGCAACCTACAATGAATCAGTCGCCCTGCTCAGCATCGGGGATTTGCCACAAGGACTGCTGAAATACGAATCACGCTGGAACACCCCCACCTTCCCGAATCAAAAACCGGTGATGGACTGTCCGCAATGGACCGGCGCAGAGGATTTGTCGGGAAAATCCATTTTCGTTTACGCCGAGCAGGGCCTGGGCGACACGATTCAATTTTCACGCTACCTCCCACTACTGGCCGCGAAGACAGACCTCGCGACCGTGGAAGTCCCTGACAACCTGAAAGACTTGCTGGGGACCCTTGACGGCAAGCTGGCCCTGGTCACCCCGGGCGGCATACCTGCCGGATACGATTTCCATGTCCCGATGTGCAGCCTGCCGCTGGCATTCAAGACCACCCGTGACACCATTCCGGCCACCGTTCCCTACCTTTCGGTGCCAACGGGTTCCGCAAGCACGTTCGCGGACGTGAAACGCGATGCGGGGACATTAAACATTGGAATCTGCTGGCGCAGCGGGGCCAGACACCGGTTCATGGTAAAGCGCGATATGCCGCTTGGCGGCTTGCTTGAGACGCTCAAGTCCGGTGCACCGTCAGCCCGGGTATTCAGCCTGCAGAAGGATGCGACCCCGGATGAACTGAAGGCGCTTGCAGAAGCCGGGAACATCACCGACCTCGGGAGCCGGTTTGAGGATTTCTCCGATACCGCTGCCGCGATCGCGCAAATGGACCTCGTCATCTCGGTCGACACCTCAGTCGCACACCTTTGCGGCGCGATGGGCATCCCGGTCTGGATTGCGCTGATGTACTCGCCCGACTGGCGCTGGCTGCCCGCGAGCGAGACCAGCGCATGGTATCCAAGCGCGCGGCTGTTCAGGCAAACCGCGATCGGCGACTGGGCTGGTGTCGCCGCTGCAATTTCTGCGGCCCTGCCATCGTTTAACGCGAAAGCCTGATAACCAGCCGGGGAATTTGAGTCGTAAAAAAAGGGCGCCGAGGCGCCCTTTTTTTATCCCGGCCTTTTCAGGTCAGGCGGAAAAAGAGGATCCGCAACCGCAGGTGCTGGTGGCATTGGGGTTTTTGATGACGAATTGCGCGCCCTCAAGGCCCTCGGAGTAGTCGATCTCCGCGCCCACCAGATACTGGTAGCTCATCGGGTCGATCAGCAGTTTGACGCTGTTCTTTTCCATCACGGTATCGTCTTCGTTCTGCTCTTCATCAAAGGTGAAGCCATACTGGAAACCGGAACATCCTCCGCCGGTTACAAACACCCTCAGCTTGAGTTCGGTGTTGCCTTCCTCGTCAATCAGGTCTTTAACCTTCTTCGCAGCGTTGTCGGTGAAGACAAGCGGTGCGGGCATCTCGGCGACAGCATTCATTTGTAACTCCTGGAATCGTTGGCTTGTTGCGTCGGGTTTAAGCTGCGTTCGGAACGTTTCGAATCGTATGTGGGGTCAGTTGTTGCTCGATGCAAGCTTTAATTCCACAGTCTTGCCCTCGCTGGATGCGCGGTGCACCAGGCGCCCCTCGATGATTGCACCCAGGTGCATTTCCAGCGTGTTGTAGTGCACATCTCCCAGTACACGCGAATGCGCCTGAAGTTCCAGAAATTCCGTCGAAAACACCGGGCCCAGAACGCTGCCGTTGATGACCAGATGTGAAACGTGGATTTCGCCTTCGATCTTTGCGTGTTCGCTGATCACAAGGGTGCTGGGCTGGTCGGCGGAAGCCACGACGTTACCCTTCACTTCGCCGTCAACGCGCAGGCCGCCAATAAAGGTCAGGTCGCCCTCGATACGGGTACCCGCGCCAATGAGGCTGTCGATGCGATTCTGGGGCTTGCTAGGTTTTTTGCCGAACATGTTCGTATTCCTTTCCAGAACAGTACTCAGGGCAGAGCATAGGTCTGCGTCGCGCGCAATTGCCCTGAAACTGTGTCGAATACACGCACCTGTACCGACTTTACCTTAGCGGACGGATTCACGCGAAAGGTGCCTTCAGCACGGTGAAAGTATTTGAAATTAAAGCGATAAGCCGGGTCGCTGCCTGGTTTTTCACCGGGCACTGGGATGATAACAGTTTTGCCATCGAGCTGCATTTCGACCAGGAACTGAATGGCACTTTGCTGCTCCTTGTCGCGCCGTCCGCCTTGCAAAACCAGCAGGCGATAGCGGTATTCGCCCGCCATTGCATCCGGTTCAACCTTGAAGCGGTTGATCGACACCTTGCCCTCGCCTTTTTCCACCGGGATGAGGTTTTCAAAAAATGCCAAGTCTTCCTTCAGGCGTGCGTTTTCCTCCTCGAGCTGCCTCACTTGGCGCGCCATTTGTGACTGGGTTTCCCGCTCGATACGCACGCGGCTTTCACCGGCGTCGGCGAGCGCACGCAGTTTGGAGGTTTCATCCTGCATCCTCGCCATCTCGGCACGCAGGCGTGAAACCTCGTTCTCTATTTCGCCGCGGTCGAATCCGGCAAATCGCCTGCCCGCGTCGTACATCCAGGCAGCGAGGGTGAGCGACATCGACAGGAGAATGAAAAACAGCAGCCAGCGCCAGTACCAGGCAACGTGCGTGCGCACGGTCATGCGCGGCGCGGAAATGCCGAAGCGCTGGCGGATTCGCTTGATGAGTTTGCGCATTAGGCTTGACCAGAGCCGCAGGCCCTGGCGTTAAGGCAACACCGGCACGTGACGCAATCCCGTCGATTCATCAAGACCGAACATGATGTTCATGTTCTGAACCGCCTGCCCCGCCGCGCCTTTCACCAGGTTGTCGATCACCGACAGTACTACAAGCGTATCGCCCCCATTGGGGCGGTGAACCGCGATGCGGCAGGTGTTGGAAGCGCGAACCGAGCGGGTGTCAGGTTGGCTGCCCGCGGGCAACACGTCAACGAAACGCTCGCCGGCATAACGCGTTTCGAAGAGCGCCTGGAAATCCGTCTCTGCCGTGATGCGCACGTAAAGCGTCGCGAGGATACCGCGAATGATGGGCGTCAGATGCGGCACGAAGGTCAGTCCTATCGGAGACCCGGCGGCGCGCGCGAGACTCTCCTTTATTTCGGGCACATGCCTGTGCCCTGCGACCGCGTAGGCGGAAAAGTTATCCGAAGCCTCGGAAAAATTGATGTTCAACTCGGCCTTGCGACCCGCCCCGGAAACACCGGACTTGGCATCCGCCACGATATGCCCAGCATCAATTACCCCCGACTCAAGCAGGGGCAGCAGACCAAGCTGAACCGCGGTCGCGTAGCAACCGGGATTGCCGATCACGCGCGCCTCCTTGATAGCCGCGCGGTTGATTTCGGGCAGTCCATAGACGGACTCCTTCACCAGGTCCGGGGCAGTGTGGTCCAGCTTGTACCATTTCTTCCATTCGACAAGGTCCTGCAACCGAAAATCAGCGGCCAGGTCGATGATGCGCACGCCGGCGGCGACCAAACGGTGCGCATCGCTCATCGCCACGCCGTGGGGGGTGGCAAAGAACACGACGTCACACTGCTCAAGGCCGGCGCCGGCGGCATCTGAAAATGCAAGGTCAACGTGGCCGCGCAGAGAGGGAAACATGTCGTCAACGCGCGTGCCCGCCTCTTTGCGCGAGGTGATCGCGTGCAATTTCGCCTGCGGGTGCTGGCTGAGAATGCGCAGCAACTCGACCCCGGTATAACCCGTACCGCCCACGATGCCGATCTTGATAGTCATGCTGTCACCGTATCACGAAAAAGAGAAAACCATGCCCTCGCCCGTCGCACATTCGCCGGGCCGCCCATATTTTGCCCGTCGCACAAATGAAAAAGCCGCCCAGCAGGCGGCTTGTCCATTTTTCCAGGCGCCCGGATGAATCAGCGCTTGGAAAACTGTTTGCGACGCCGGGCTTTGTGCAGGCCGACTTTCTTACGCTCGACTTCACGCGCATCGCGGGTTACGAAACCGGCTTTGCTGAGCGTGGGCTTGAGCGCAGCATCAAACTCGATGAGCGCGCGGGTAATGCCATGGCGAACCGCGCCGGCCTGGCCGGACTCGCCGCCACCGTCAACGTTGACCATGATATCGAAGTCAGCGCGGCCGATCAGCACCAGCGGCTGGCGCGCAACCATGCGCCCCGTTTCACGACCGAAGTACACGTCGATCGGTTTGTCATTGACGATGAAGTCGCCCTTGCCCGGCTTCATGAACACGCGCGCCACGGCGCTTTTGCGCCGGCCGGTACCGTAAAAATATTCGCCAATCATCGCTGAATCTCCAGAGTCTTAGGTTGCTGCGCAACGTGCGGATGGTCGCCGCCGGCATACACCTTGAGTTTTTTCAACATTGCGTAGCCAAGGGGGCCCTTGGGCAGCATTCCCTTGACCGCCTTTTCCAGTGCTCGGGTCGGAAAACGAGCCTGCATTTTCTCGAAATTCGTCTCGTAGATACCGCCCGGATAACCGCTATGGCGAAAATAGGTCTTGTCCTTGGCCTTGTTGCCGGTAACACGCACCTGGCCGGCATTGACGACCACGATGTAATCACCGGTGTCAACGTGCGGGGTGTACTCGGGCTTGTGCTTGCCGCGCAGACGGCGCGCGACTTCTGCCGCAACGCGACCCAAGACTTTGTCGTTGGCGTCTATCAGAAACCACTCGCGGCGCACTTCGTGCGGCTTGGCTGAAAAGGTTTTCATTTGTGACCCATGCCTGCTTGTTATAAGGTGATCCCGTCCGCAGGGTGCCTGACACCAAAAATCGACCTCTGGCGCGGCCCCCATCCCGAACGACGAATCGACCGGAATTACGAATCGAGGAAAGCCCATAATTCTATTGAAATAAGCCCCCTGTGTCAAACCCTCTCGAATGAGGCGGGAGCGGCCCGCAAACCGGTCCCCAAACCGCCCGTCCGCGGTAAAATCCGGCCTCAATCAACGCAAAAACAGGAACTTGTCATGGAAAGCCGCGTACGCTGGGTGGGCAGCGATGGCATGAGTTTTGTGGCCGAAACGGGCAGCGGCCACGCCTTTGTGATGGACGGGGCACCCGAAGGCGGCGGTCACAACCTGGGCCCGAGGCCCATGGAAACGGTCTTGGCCGGGACCGGAGGCTGCACCGCCTATGACGTCGTCGTGATACTGAAAAAAAGCGGGCAGGACATCACCGGCTGCGAAGTAAAACTCACCTCAGAGCGCGCGGAAACCGACCCCAAGGTGTTCACCAGCATCCACATGCATTTCATCATTCGCGGGCGCAACATCAAACCCGCCATGGTGGAGAGCGCGATCAAGTTGTCCCACAACAAGTACTGTTCCGCGTCGATCATGCTGGGAAAAACCGCAGCAATTACCCACGACTACGAGATCATCGAAGAGTAGCCGGCAACGCGTACAGGTCAGCGGCAAAATGGAATTTGCACCGCGTCGCACCGTTTCGTTTAAGCAAACTGCGGGCACGCAACACCGCGCCCGGATTTGACCGGGCTCCGGTCAGATCCGGTGAGACACCCGCGTCATTACCCCGGCAGCGGCCCGCATCGCCAGTTTTACCGGTGACGGCAATTCAGCTGCACCCAGTTTGCGCGCCATCGCAGCGTGCCTGGCTTCGTCGTCGCGCATTGCGGTAATCACCGCCCGCGTCCGTTCGTCGCGCGCGTCCAGGCGGGATAGGTGGCCCTGCAAATGCGCCTCGACCTGCTTTTCGGTTTCGGCCAGAAAGCCCAGATTCCATTTGTTCCCCAAGCGTCCGGCGACAAACCCCATAGCCAGCGAACCGGCGTACCAGAGCGGGTTAAGCAGGCTGGTGCGCCCGCCAAGCTCTGTAATACGCTCATCGCTCCATGCCAGATGGTCGAGCTCCTCACGCGCAGCGTCATCAAGGGCGGCGCGAATACCAGGCTCATCGGAACTCAAGGCCTGGCCTTGGTAAAGCGCCTGGGCGCAAACCTCGCCGCAATGATTGACCCGCATCAGGGCGGCGGCCTCGCGCCGGCCGGCTTCTGACAGTTCAGCCTCGGGCAGCCCCGTCGCCGGTGAAGTCCGTGCGGCTTGCGAGACCCCGGCAAGGGTGCGCAGGCCTTTGTCGAAGTGACGTATCAGGCTGTCTGAATCAAACATTTCGATTAATTTCACTTTCCTTCAAGGTTGTCACGCGGCAGTCGGTCGCACGTCAGCCGCGGTTATCGCCCGAACCGCGATCGGCTTTGGTGGCAGGCCATCGTTATTCAGGTTCCACATTTGCTCATAGGCCGCTTCCAGATGAAGCGTAAATCGCGCCGTGTCAAAAAGCGCATGCGTCTGCCTGTTCAGCGCGAGCCTTGCCTTCAATTCCCCCATCCGCCCGGCATCCAGTGCCAGCGCGGTTCCCAGCTCAAGATACGCTTGCAAGTCATAGGTGATCAGATCCTGCAACCCAACCGCGCGCAACAGACTCCCCGCCATTCTCGCCGCAAAAGCATCCCCCGAACAAGTCAACACAGGCAGCCCCGCCCATAGCGCATCACTCGCGTTGGTGCCGGCGTTGTAAGGTAGTGAGTCGAGAAACAAATCGGCCAGACGCAAGCGCGCAAGGTGGTCGGCATATGCCATCCGTTCTGCAAAAATCAGGCGTGCGGGATCAACGCCTTGCCTCCTCGCTTCGGCGCGCAGATTTGATTGCGCCAAAGCCAAATCGGCAACCATCCAAAGCACGCTGCCGGGGACTCTTTTCAGCATTTCCATCCAGATGGCGAAAATTTCCGGGGTAATCTTGAAACAGTGATTGAAAGTACAAAACACAAAGCCAGAATCGGGAAGCCCGGCTGTCGCACGATCGGAAGTTCCCGGCGAAATTTTCCTCGCATCGTCGTTGGACTGGAAGCAATCGGGCAGATAAACAACCTTCTCCGAGTAAAACGCCTGACGATCCTCCGGAATGACGAAATCATCGGCGATGATGTAGTCGATGTGTTCGGTCCCCTGGGTGCCAGGAAAGCCAAGGTAACTGACCTGCACCGGAGCGGGCCGGTAAGCAAAGATTTGCGGCCGTGAATTCTGCGTTGGCCCGGCCAGATCCACCGCGATATCGACGCCCATCTTTGCCAGCAGCATCGCCACGGCATGATCGCTTTTGTCGTAGGCGTGGATAAAATGATCAAATGCGCTCTTCAGACGATCCCGCGTCGGGCTTGGTATGTCAGGGTTCAGAGCGACGGCAATTATTTCAAATCGAGTCCGATCGTGATGTTCAAACAAGCCCGCAGTCAAAAACGCGACCGCATGCTCGCGAAAATCAGGTGAGACATAGGCCACCCGGATCCGCCGGTCACGGGTTTGCGCCGTCTGCAATACCGGCATAGCGGGTGCGCCGTGCTGATTGGCGGCATTCGCACACACCGTGGCGCAGCGCAACTGATCACGTGCGGAGCCCGAAAGGGTGCTGAAATCCAGCGGGACGATGACCGGCTTTCCTGTATCCACTTGCGCGACAACGCGTGCAATCTCCTGCACGCCGCCCGTCCAATCGCAAGCAATCCGCCGGGAATGAACTAAATTCCCGAGCGCGAATTTGCTGTCCGGATCGATATCCAACGCGCGCTGAAACGCAATGATCGCCTCGGGCAAGCGCTGCAAATCCCGCAGCAGAAAACCACGCATATTGTGCGTTTCTGCGCGGGTCGGCTCCGCAGCCAACACCGCATCACAGTCGGACAAGGCCTCCTCATAAAGACCCAAATCGATCAACACCGCAACGCGACTCAATCGTGCTTCTGTGAAGTCGGGCCGAAGGACGAGGGCATGACCAAGGCAAACCAGGGCCTCGTCGTGCCGTTTGATCGACACCAGTGCCCTTGCCTTGCCAAAATGGCACTCGGGAAACGCGGGCTTGAGCGAAAGCGCACCATCAAAACTGTCTAAGGCCTCGGCGGTACGACCCAGCGCGGACAATACATTGCCGCGATTACTCAATGCCTCGGGGTAGGCCATCCTGATCGCAAGCGCTGTATCGTAGGCCTCCAGGGACCCGTCATAACGCTGCAAAGCCTGCAAGGCACTGCCGCGATTGAAATGGGCCTCGGCATAATTGCCACCCAAAGCTGCGGCGCGATCAAAACTCAACAAGGCATCCGCATGGCGGGCCAGGGACTGTTGCGCAATACCCATATTCAAATGGGCTTGCGCGGAATCGGGGCGGATTTTCAATGCCGCCCGCAGCAACTTGACGCCCTCATCGGGCAACGCCAATTGCAATTTCAAAATGCCCGAAAAGTGCAAGGCATCGAAATGCCTGGGATGTGCGCGCAACACCTGTTGATACAAGCCGGCAGCCTCATTCAGGCGCCCCTGCATCTGCAGGGAAAGGGCTTGCGCAACGATATCGGCGGGAGAGGGACGCATTCGGGAATTTCTAATTGACAACACCGAAGCAAGCATACCGCCTGCAAGGCTAAAAACGAAAACGCAAAAGCAAAAAAAACGGGCGCCGAAGCGCCCGTTTTAGGTACTACGTGGTCTCGTCTGATTAGAACGAGTGCTTCATGCCCACGTTGATTGCCGACATGTCCTGACCAACAACACCGCTCGCCAGACCGGCGCCGTTGACGCCAGCTTTGGCCACAACCGGCTGGAATGCAGCGTACTGCTTGTTGTCCAGGTTCATGTAGGTCGTGTAGACCGATGTGCGCTTGGACAGGCTGTACTCGTAGCCCAGGGTGTAGGCGGTGGAACCGGTGTCGCTGCCGCAGAAGAAGTTTGCAGCGTTGACAACACCGTTGCCGTTCAGGCCGTTAGCTACGCTAACGCCCAGCGAACCGCAGCTCTTGTTACCCGAAGTCGTCGAGTAGCCGCCAAACAGGCGACCATTGCCCATCGGAGCCGACAGACCGAGGAACCAGGCGTCACGCTTGAAGTTGTTACCGCCCACGATGACGCCGGGGGCGCCAACGGTGGCAAGCGACGTATCGCCGTAGTTCAGCGTTTCCCAGTTCGCCTGGACCTTCACAACACCGAAGTCATACGAACCGTAGATCTGGGTGGCCGTATCGATCGCTGCGTTGTTGGTCGAGATGTTCGAGGCTGCGGTGAACGCCGTACCCGTGTTGGAAAGGGTACCAACCGTACGGAAACCGGCGTGGCGCTCATACGCAAGACCAGCGGAGAGCGGGCCGCCCGTGTAGTTCAGGTCCATCGAGAACAGGGTGGGCGAGCTGGGCATAACGGGAGTCGTCGGCGTTGCGGTCGTGACCGAGTCCGACTTCTGGCTGTTACCAACGTAGGCGAACTTGCCCTGGAAACCCGAAATGCGGGGTGACCAGTACTGCATCACGTTGGAAACGCGGCGATGGAAGGACGTGGTGTTACCTTCAACCTGGCCGCAGTTCGTGGCGACGGAAGAGATATTCGCGTTCTGCGAAGCGCCCATGTTGTCGCAACCGTTGTTGGGCAGCGTGCCCGTCGAGTCAGCACCGCCACCGAGCAGCATGCCGTTGTGCTGGAGCCAGCCACCGCCGTAGTTGCCCATCGAGCTGGAAAGCACGGACTTGTAAGGCGTATCCCAGATACCGATGAACACGTTACCGAAACCGCCTTCGAGGCCCAGGGCCGAGTTACGGCCGGCAAATGCGCCGGTCATGGCGTTCTGGCGACCGTCAACGTTCAGGCCGTTCTCGATCTGGAACCAAGCCTTGAGGCCGTTGCCGAGGTCTTCCGTGCCACGGAAACCGAGGCGCGACGACTGGCTGTAAAGGTCGTTCTTGCCCTGGGCGCCAACAACCTGGCCGGTGCCGGGAGCAGCGTTGACGACTTCAGCACGCGTGCCCTTGAACCAGACCTGCTCAACCGACATGTCCAGGGTACCGTAGATCTGAACGTTGCTCGCTTGCGCGAAGGCGGCCACGGGGGCTGCCAGGGCGGCGGCAACGGCTACTGCCATTACGTTTTTGTTAATCAAGGTGGATCTCCTCTGAAATTTGATTTCATCAAGACTGCACGGACACTCAGCTGAGGTATCTGCACCGACTCGACATGAATACTTCCCGAAAACCGAGAAGTTGTTGCAATTCTGCCTAGCCGCTATGGCAGTAGCAAGAAATCAAGCGGAATTTGGCCGAAATCCTGCGAAGTTGTTGTATTTTTGCAACGAAGCGTAACGACTGAATTAAAAATAAATAAATTCAATAAGATAAATCACATAACCTCTTGTGATCTCGCAAATTCAGGGCCAGATCGTGGATTCAGGGGCTGGTTTTTTCGAAATTTGTCGAAAATAGGCGCTTCGCCAAATTCCAACAAGGCGACTTCAGGAAACGGCATCTTGGGCGAGACGCCGCCTACCTCACCCCCTAACAATTCAAATGTCCCTTAAGACGCGTCTTAGCCGTCGCGTACCCAGGCTGTGGTACCGGCGGCTATGGCAACCGCGCCAACAATTGCCTTCGGGCGCGCGCCCGGCTGAAGGTTGGCGCTTGACTCCCGCAACGTCTAGGTACCGAACAGACGTTCCATCTCCACGCCCGGATCGGGTGCCCGCATGAAGGCCTCGCCCACCAGGAAGGCGTTGACGCTGCTTGCACGCATGCGCGCGACATGCTCGGGCGCATTGATGCCGCTCTCCGTGATGACCAGCCGCCCGGCCGGCACACGCGGCAGCAAATCAAGTGTGGTCTCGAGCTTGGTCTCGAATGTGCGCAGGTTGCGGTTATTGATGCCGATGAGCGGCGTTGCGAGGGTAAGGGCGCGATCGAGCTCGGCGGCGTCGTGCACTTCCACCAGCACGGCAAGCCCCAGTTCCCGCGCCAGCGCCTCGAGTTCATGCAATCGCGAATCAGCAAGCGCCGCGACGATGAGCAGGATGCAGTCCGCGCCCATGGCGCGCGCCTCTATCACCTGATACGCGTCGATGATGAAATCCTTGCGCAGAACCGGCAGGCCGCAGCCGCCGCGCGCGGCGCGCAGGTTGTCGGCGCGGCCCATGAAAAACTGCTCGTCTGTCAGCACCGACAGGCAGGCGGCACCGTGGGCCTCATACGAATGCGCGATGGAGGCCGGGTCAAAGTTGTCGCGCAGCAGCCCCTTGCTCGGGCTGGCCTTCTTGATCTCGGCAATGACGGCGGCCTTGCCGGCGGCGATTTTGGCGCGCAGTGCCGCCGCAAAGTCGCGCGGCGCCGGGGCGCGATCGGCGCGGGCGCGCTGCTCGGTCGCAGAAACGCGCTTTTGCCCTTCGGCAACCTCACGTGCCTTGACGGCAAGAATGCGCTGGAGAATATCGTCCTGGGGTGGGTTCATGGTTGTGCGGTTTCCGGTGGTGCGTCCGCCCTCAATGGGAGAGCAACGGCGAGAGAGTTGAATGTCGGGCGATTCACGTGGGCCGGTATTCACCCTCTCCCCGGCCCTCGCCCGTC
>CAITSH010000239.1 GCA_903895005.1 uncultured Pseudomonadota bacterium | reverse complement strand
GCCAGCGCGCGGCTTCCGTCAATCACCTTGGTCGAGCGGTTGTGCGGGCAGCTTCAGGAGCGGCAGCGCGCCCAGCACGATTGCAGCGACGACAAAGCCGCTGATGATTTTTTTGTTCATCTCAGACCTTGCCAGGACGGAACAGCAGCACCAGGATCAGCAGCGAGAAGGACACCAGCGGTGCCCATGCCGGCGCGGTGACCGCCTGCGTCGCCGCCTCCGACATGCCGATCACGATACCGGCAACTAGCGGCCCGAGCGGGTTGCCAAGGCCGCCAATCATGACCGCCGCGAACACCACGCCGATCCAGGCATAGATTTGCGAGGGAGCGAGCGTGAACGACAGTGCGAGGCAGACGCCGCCGACCCCGGCAAAGGCCGCCGAGGCGCCCGACAGAAGCAAGGCCATCATGCGTTCGTTGACGCCAAAGGCGGCGGCCATCGCCGGGTCTTCGGACATCGCGCGCATTGCCTTGCCCACCGGGGTGTAACGCAACACCGCCCATGTCCCGAGCGCGAGCGCAAGCGAGATAAGCAGTGTCAGGAATTCCGGGAGCGGAATGAAAAAGATGCCGATCTTGAACTTGATGTCGGCGTAATGCGATTCGAGCTTGCGGTAATCGGCGGTCCAGATCCACTGGATTCCGCTCTCGATGATGACCGTGAGGCCAAAGGTCACCAGCATCGAGTTGAAGGCGCTGACCGAGAATTTCGCGAACACCCAGTGCATCCCCATGCCCAGCACGAAAAACGCCGGGGCGATGATGAAAAGCGTCAGCAGGGGGTCGATCTGCGCGCTGGCAGAAAGCTGGTAGGTCAGGTAAGCGCCAAGAAACGCGAGGGCAAAGTGCGCCAGGTTGATCTGGCGCAGCATGCCCCACGAAAGGCTAAGCCCCAGGCCAAGAAGGCCGTAAAGGGCACCGATGAACAGCCCGGACAGTAAAGACTGTCCGAGCAGTTCAATGCTGGGTAGATGCATTCCCCGTTACCGCTCAGGGAGCGAGCATCTTGACGCCGGGCTTGGCGAACTCTTTCGGGTACACCACCACCCATTCGCCGTTTTGCACCTGCTTGATCTTGGTGAGGTCCTCGCCATAGTTGTTCGGGCCGTCAAAACGCAGCGTCCCCTGCACCGTGGGCACGCGGTTTTTCTTCAACCAGGCACCGAGTACCTTGTCATCAAGGCTCTTGGTCGCGTTGATCGCGGCCTCGAGCACCTGCCATGCCGAGTAAGATGCGGCTGCCTGGGTATCGACCATCGTGTCGGGCAGATTGGCCTTGGCGGCGCGTTCGTTGAAGATTTTCGCGAATTCAGCCGCACCCGGATTGGTCATGAACGGGGCGTGCTGTTCGAAAATCGTCGCGGCCAGGGCGTTTTTCGCATCGGGCGATTTGAGCATCGGGCCCGGCGCCGGCAGGTGGTGGAACATCAGCGGCGGCGCGTAGTCGATCTTCTTCATCGCATCCAGGAGCTGCATGCCCTCGAGGGCGATCACCCCGGCCCAGATGAAATCGGGCTTGGCGTCCTTCAGGCGGCTGGCGATGGCGCCGAAATCGCGGTTGCCGAACTCCCACTCGAGATAAAGCACTTCATTGAGACCGCGCTTTTTCGCAACGTCACGCGCGCCCACAGACATGAACTGCACCGAGGGGAACTTCGTGGTCACGATGGCGATCGTCTTGGGCGGCTTCGGGCCGGCGGCGAGGCCGTCGAATACCATGTTGGGCGTTGTCGCCGCCGGGTCGGGGCCCACCGCCCAGGTCGGGAAGTGCATGTCGTACTTGGCCAGGCTCGGGATACCGAAGGTGTGGTGTATCAGCACCTTGTTGTAGCGCTGCGCCACGCCCATCGCCGACAGGATATTGGCGGTGGCGTAGGGTCCGAGCAGCAGGTCCGCCTTGTCGACGGTGACGATCTGCTCATAGAGCGTGCGCGCGAGATCGGGCTTGGACTGGTCGTCCTTGAGAATCCACTCCACCGGGCGGCCAAGCAGACCGTCCTTCTTGTTCAACTGCTCGACATAAATTTCGCCGACCAGCTTGTGGATCAGTGCCGTGGAAGACAGCGGGCCGGTCAGTGCCAGCGTGCTGCCGATCTTGATCGGCTGCCCGGACGGCGCGGCCGCCGCGGTCGCGGCCATGCCCAGCGCGAAAACCGTGGCTGCCAGGTTAAACAAACCACCTAAACGGATGCGTTTCATGTTTCCTCCTTTGTGAACTTCATTTGCCACAGATTTGTTGCCGCAATGATACCAGCGCGGCGCCGCCGCGCCTCCAACCAGATCAGTTGGCCTTGATGCCTGCCGCTTTCACGAGTGCCGCATTGGCCGCCATTTCATCCTTGATATACGCGTCAAAGGCCTCGGGCGTCATGGTGCCCTGTTCGGCGCCGAGCTTGGCGAGGCGCTCCTTCACCTCCGGAGTGGCCAGCGCCTTGAGCGTCTCCTGGTGGAGTTTGTTGATGATGTCGCGCGGCGTCTTAGCAGGGGCAAGCAGGCCGATCCAGAAGTTGTAGTCCGAATTGGGCACACCCGCCTCGACCGTCGTCGGCACATCGGGCAGCACCGACGACCGCCTGGGCGATCCAACGGCAAGCGCGAGCAGGCGGCCGTCCTTTATCTGCGGCAGCGCCGAAACCACAGGCGAGAAGTAATAGTCGATGCGCCCGGTCATTACCTCTGTAATCGCTTCGGGCGATCCCTTGAACGGAATGTGCACGGCGTCGATGCCGGCGCCGATACGGAATTTTTCGGCGTTGAGGTGGGTCGCGCTGCCCGCACCGGCGGACGCGTAATTGATCGCACCGGGCTTGGCCTTGCCGTAGGCGACCAGTTCCTTGACCGACTTGATGCCCTTGGACGGTGCGATGATCAGCACGTTGGGAAGCGTGACCAGCGTGGTGATGCCGGCGAATTCCTTGAGGGTGTCATAGGGCAGCGTGCCGTAGGTCGCTGGATTCACGGTATGCGACGAGGACTGCACCATCAGCGT
>CAITSH010000238.1 GCA_903895005.1 uncultured Pseudomonadota bacterium | reverse complement strand
TGACCACTGCGCCGTTCTAAACAGGCAGCCTTGCGCGCTGCGAGCGCGCTCTATGATCAGCGGCTATGTTTCTCATGTCGAAATTGGTGGCACTGGCCACCACCCCCATGCTCTGGGTTCTGCTGCTGCTGAGCTTTGGATGCGGTTTGATCAGTCGTCGGCCGATCATTGCGCGCCGCCTGATTCTGACGGCTACGGTCATGCTCTTGCTTGGAGCTTGGGCCGTGGCACCGGAGGCGCTGCTGCGCCACCTTGAACGCCAGTACCCGGATCCACCTCCCTCGCCTTTGAGCCAATATGCCGGTGTGATTGTGCTCGGAGGTGCGACCGAAAGCGCATATCGCTGGGAAGGCACGCAGGAGCCGCAGGTGAACGCGGGCGCCGAGCGGATGACCACGGTGCTGCCCTTGCTGCGGCAGGCGCCTACGCTACAGGTGGTATTCACGGGCGGCGAGGGCGAATATTTCGGATCAGGCTTCAGCGAAGCTGATCGCGCACGCCGCATTTTTGCGCAACTGGGAGTGGACACTGCGCGCATTCTTTTTGAGAGTGCCTCGCGCAACACCTACGAAAACGCAGTCTTCAGCGCCCGCCTTGCCGATGTTGATCCGCACCAACCGTGGATCTTGATGACCTCTGCCGCGCACATGCCGCGGGCGCTTGCCGTGTTTCGCAAACAAGGCTGGAACGTGACGCCCTACAGCGTGGATTTCAACGCAGGCCTCGCAACCCCGTGGACCCGGTACGCTCCCGGTGACCTCAGCCGCTGGGACGCCGTCATCCACGAATATGTGGGCATCGCGGCGTATCGGCTGACAGGACGGATTTGATCTTCTTCCATCGTCACTTCAATCCGCACTGCACGGGTCGTTTTCGATGGAGTATGGTGGGTCGCTGAGCGGGGCTTGCCTCACAGTCTATTTGCTAGTATGCATTGCCGTTCAACGCCAGGCAGGAGTCTCCGAATGAATACATGGTTTCCCTTTCGCGCCTTTTTGGTCACCGCCGCAGCATGTATTTGTCCGGCGCTAAGCCCGGCGCAGACTGTTCCGCCTCACGCCCAGGGCCTGAAAGAAGAGTTGATTTCGGTGGCCTTGTCGGGGACTAAGAATCAGGTCGGCGTGTACTCCATCAAGGCGGGCAGCGATAAGCCCAGCAGGTTGGTCGTGTTGTTGCCTGGCTATCCCTCGGTGGTCCGACCTATCGTCGAGAACGGTGTGATGACGGGCTCTAGACTGACAGGCAATTTCTTGATTCGGGCACGCCGGTTTGTGGTGGATGACAGCGTCGCCGCCCTGATCGTAGATTGCCAGTCAGAGAGCGGAGATTACTGTGCGAGCAGCTACCAGGCGTCCAAACAACGACAGGAAGATGTGGATCGATTGGTTGCGGAAGTGCGCAGCCGAACGCCGTCAATAACAGAGGTCTGGTTGCTGGGTACCAGCATGGGCACGATTTCTTCGTCCTTTATGCCGGTACACAACCCCGCCGGCTACGCCGGTGCGATCCACACGGCCATGATCGCAGACCCTTACGCGAAAAATTCATACCGGGAACTCGGCGGTTTTGACTACAAAAAGTCTGGCGTTCCTCAGTTTTTTGTGCACCATAGCTCCGATCCTTGCAGCTTGACCACCTATCCCAGTGCCAAAGCCATTGCTGAAAAATTTGGTTTTCCCCTCGTGACAGTCACTGGCGGCGCCGGCTTTCAAGGTCCCCCATGCGAGGCACTCACGGAGCACGGTTTTCGAGGCAAGGAAAAAGAAGTGATGAATGCGATCAACGCGATCGTCAAAACAGGGACAGCCAGTCAACTTCAAATAAATTGAACCGAGACCCTCGGTGTATTACTCCACCGTCGTTGAGTCGTTTCGTTCGGGGGTCGGTTGAAACGGAAAGACCATCACCCTTACTACCCCCTAACGAAATTACTCTACCG
>CAITSH010000237.1 GCA_903895005.1 uncultured Pseudomonadota bacterium | reverse complement strand
GAGTGAGGACACGAGTATGTACCCCCCGGCCATGGCGAACACGCCGTGCGCCAGGTTGGTGAATCCCATCAGTCCCATCGTCACAGACAGGCCTACAGAGATCACGTAAAGGATCATGCCATAGGCCACGCCGTGAAAGGCGACGCTGACAAGGGATGAGAGGAATGCTTCCATGCGGGTTTTTTTCGGGCGCTGCGTCCGGACAAAAAAAGCCCCCGCGGCCGTGTATGGCGCGGGGGCTCGATTCGATGCTTACTTCTTCTTGTCGAATTCCTTCAGCGGATCCTTGATGCCGGTGCTGATGGTCTCAATCTCGACGTTGGCAAGCTTGCCACCGACCTTGCGGACTTCACGCAGGTATTCGGGATTGATGATGTCACGCGTCTCGGGGTCGATCGAGAAGTTGCCGCGCGGGCTGGTGGTGCTCTTGTAGGTCTTGAAGAACTCCATTGCCTTGTCCGCCTCGAGCTTGCCGCCCTGGGCGCGGATTGCCGCGAAAATCGCTTCCATCGCATCCCATGCAGCAACCACCATGAAGCCCGGATAAAGGGCCTCGCCGTATTCCTTTTTGTACGCCGCGACAAAAGCCTTGTTGGCCGGACGGTCGGAGGAGGCCGAGTAGTGGTGGATTGTCGTTACGCCCAGCGCCACGTCGCCCATGCCTTGCAGCTCTTCGTCGGTCACGATGTCACCGGTGCCGATGTATTTGACGCCGGCCTTGGGCAGGCCAAGATCGCTGTAGGCCTTCATCATCGCCGTCGCAGCCTTGCCGGCCGGATTAAAGCCGAAGATGACTTCGGGTTTTGCATCCTTGATGCGCTGCATGAAGGGCACAAAGTCGGGGTTGGCGAGCGGCACGCGCACGCTGCCGACGATATTGCCGCCGGCTTCCTTGAAGCCCTTTGAGAAACATTCCTCTGCTTCAAAACCGGGCGCGAAATCAGACACCGCGGTGTAGGCGGTCTTGTATTTTTTCGCCGCCCACATGCCCAGCGGGTAGGCCGACTGGCACAGCGTGAAGGAGACGCGCGTCATGTACGGGGAGGCGAGCGTCAGCTTGGCGCCTGCGGCGTTCATGCTGACATAAGGGATTTTCGCCTCGATCGTCAGCGGCACGATCGCAGCCATGTTGGGCGTCCAGACGAATCCGGTGAGGATATTGACCTTGTCGCGCACGATCAGCTCCTGGGCGACGCGCTTGGCGACGTCCGGGTTCGGGCCCGTGTCGTCGCGGGTGATCACCTCGACCTTGGTTCCCGCTGGCAGTTTATCGCCGTTGAGCTTCATGTAGAGCTTGACGCCCTTGTCGAGCTGGTCGCCCTGGGCAGCCGCTGCGCCGCTATACGAACTGATGAATCCGATCTTGATGGTGTCCGCGGATGCGGGCGTCGCGAAACCGAAACCCATGGCCGCAGCGACCAGGCCGGCGCAAACCGAAGCTTTGAAATTCATGTGATCTCCTCCTGCTGTTGGATGACCCGACGGCGTTTTGCCGTGGGTAACTTCGTAGTCTACCAAACATCCATTATAGTATAGCCACTCACATAAGCGGCGCCACAAGCCGCGACGCAACAGTTAAAAATGTCCCGGAGGATGTCCCCGATTGGAACTTGACCTGGCTGTTCCACGCCGCGCCTGCGGCCTGGTTCTTTTGGCATTGGCGTTGATTGCACTCCCGGCCGGCGCGCAGTCACCGTATCCGTCCCGTGCTTTGCAGGTGGTTGTGCCTTATTCGCCCGGCACCGGCGCGGATATCCTGGCGCGCACGCTCGGCCCCAGATTGTCGGAGGCGTGGAAGGTTCCGGTGATCACCGACAACCGTGCCGGGGCAACAGGAAACATTGGTGCCGAGTTGGTAGCCAAGGCGCAGCCGGACGGTTATACGCTCCTTTGCGTGGCCACGTCGTTCGGCACCAACCCGGCGCTCAACACCAGGCTTCCCTTTGACCCGGTGAAAAGTTTCGCTCCGGTAGGGATCCTCGCCACCAGCGGTATGGCCCTGCTGGTGCCGGCTGATTTACCGGCGAAAACGATTCGCGAGTTCATAGATCTCGCCAAAGGCCAGCCGGGCAAGCTCAATTACGCGTCGCCGGGCAACGGCGGCCTGCAGCACCTCGCAATGGAATTGTTCAAGCAAGAGGCCCATATTGACATCGTCCACGTTCCCTACAAGGGGGCGGCCGGAGCGATTGCCGACCTAGTCGGCGGTCAGGTGCAGGCGAGCGTAGTGGCCATTCAGACCGCCGTTCCGCACGTGCAAAGTGGGCGGCTGCGCGTGCTTGCCGTGATGGGGGCGGAGCGTTCCGCCGCGTTTCCAGGCGCCCCGACGCTAAAGGAATCGGGGTTTCCCGAGCTCGTGGTCGAAACCTGGTACGGCATGTTCGCGCCGGCGGGGACGCCCGCAGAAATTGTCGCCAGGCTCAATACCGAATTGAACACACTGCTGCTTCGCCCGGAGATCCGTGAGCAATTTGCAAAGCAGGGTCTGAACCCCGCCGGCGGGCCGCCGGTGCGGCTCGCGGATCTCGTCAAACGCGAACTGCCTCGCTGGGCGGGGGTGGTCAAAGCCGCCGGCATCAAGTCCGACTGAAATCGATACATTCACCAACGCCATCACATAGTCAAAGGATAGAAAGCATGAGCCTCAAGGAAGATCTGGTTGCCGCATATCGCATTCTCGCCGAGCACGGTGTCATTGACGGCTACGGCCACGTCAGCGTGCGTTCTGAAACGGACCCCAACCGTTACTGGCTTTCACGGTCTCTCGCCCCCGAACTGGTGACTGAAGATGATTTGATGGAATACGACCTTGACAGCAATCCGATCGACGCGCGCGGGCGTGAGTCGGTACGGGAGCGTTTCATCCACGGCGAGGTGTTCAAGGCGCGGCCAGAAATCAACGCGGTGGTGCACAACCATTCGCCTTCAGTCGTCCCGTTCAGCATCACGCAGGTGCCGATGCGCCCGGTGTTTCACATGGCGGCCTTCGTCGGCGAGGGACTGCCGAATTTTGAAATCCGCGATGCCCAGAAAGGCTCGGACATGCTCGTGAAGACGCCTTACCTGGGACACGCCCTGGCCAAATCGCTGGGCGGAGCGCCGGCCGCACTGATGCGCGGGCATGGCGCGGTGGTCGTCGGTGAGAACCTTCCGCGTGCGGTGGGGCGCAGTGTCTATCTTGAAATGAGCGCGAAAATGCAGGCTCAGGCGATGATGATCGCCGGTCCCGGCGGCAAGATCACGTATTTTGACGATGAAGAGGTGCAGGCGTCGGTGCCGGTTCAGGATTACAAGCGCGCTTGGCCCCTGTGGCGTGCCCGTGCGATGGCACAACTCAAGGCCCAACTCGCGGCAGGTTGATTAAAACCGGGTAATTCCGCCTGTGCGGAGTTACTCGGCTTTGGCTCCCGAAATTTTGACGGCCCTGGAGTAGCGCTCTGCATCAGCCTTGAGCGATGCGGAAAACTCCTCTCCGGACGCACCGATGGGGATGATGTCCAGGTTGGCAAAGCGCGTTGCGACCTCCGTTGCCTTGAGTGCATCGGCCACATCGGAGGCGATTTTCGCGGCAATCTCCCTTGGCATTCCGGCGGGCGCAAAAAACCCGAAGGTCGGGGCAAAATCGAATCCGGGGATCATTTCGGCGATGGCCGGAACGTTTGGCGTCGTTGGCGAGCGCTTGAGTGAATTGATCGCGAGCAGTTTCACGCGACCGTCCTTGACCTGCGCCGAGAGGGACGTGTACCCAGAGAACGCCATCTGCACCTGTCCGCCAACCAGGGCGGGCACGCTTTGCCCGGTGCCCTTGTAGGGAACGTGCACGATGTCCAGACCCAGAGACGACTTTAGAAACTCCATCGCCAGTTGGTGTGTGCTGCCGATACCCGACGAGCCGTAGGAATACTTGCCCGGGCTAGCCTTTGCGAGCGCGATCAGTTCCTGCATGTTATTGGCCGGGAACGAGGGGTGCGTGGCGAGGTACAAGGGCGCGCGCGCCGTCATCGACACGGGGATCAGTTCCTTCATCGGATCAAAGGGCATCTTGGCGTAAAGGAAGGGATGGATGGCGTGGGTGGAATTATCCGTGACCAGCAGCGTGTAGCCGTCCGGTACCGAACGGACCACGACTTCCGCCCCGACAAGTCCGTTCGCGCCCGGGCGGTTGTCGACGATGATTTGCTGTTTCCAGACTTCGCCAAGCCTTTGGGCAATGATGCGCGCAATGGTGTCGGGGAGGCCGCCTGGCGAGTAGCCGACGATGATCCGAACGGGCTTGTCCGGGTAATTGCGTGCACCCTGCGCAAAACTCGCTTGCGAATAGACCAGGGCCATTGCCAGAGTCAGCGTCAGGCCGGCGGCGGCGAAGGTGCGTAAAAGCGCTTTGTGCATTGCCTATCTCCTTGTGGGAACTCCGCAGCTGTCTTGTGCAGCCTGCGCGTGGTGACCGCTTCGTTTGCTTATGGCGCCGTTCCCGAACCCGGAATGGGATTGCGATGGGTCGCCCGGAATGATCATCTTGCTTGGACAGGAAGGAATTATAATCGTTTTATTTTTCGTAAAGCGCGCCGCACCGGGTCTTTCCGCCCGCGTCGCGAAGAGGAGATGGCATGGCTGGAGGCATTATCGCGGCGGCGGTCACCGCCCACGTTCCACGAATGGGTATCGAGGACAAGGCGCCTGATTTTCAGCGCGGGCTCATCGGCGGATCCAAGGCGATGGGTGGGGTACTTCGCAACCTGAAACCCGATCTGTTTGTGTTGCAGTCCGCGCACTGGGTGTCGAGCTTCAACTGGTACGTGACGTCGCATTCCCTGCACAAGGGCTATTGCGTCGCCGACGAGGCGCCGGACCTGATTCCTGGCCTTCCTTACGAACGCAAAGGCGACCCGGAATTTGCTGCGGCGCTCGCAGAGGCTATGAAAGCCGAGACCATGCCCGCATTTACAACCGATAACGCACACCGAACTTGGGACTATGCGTGCTGGGTGCCGATGACCTATCTGGACCCGCAGTCTGGAATACCGCTGATCGAACTGCCGACGTGCCTGGCTGCGGATCACGCCGAAAACATGAAGGTGGGACGCCTTATTCACCAGGTTGCAAAAAAATCGGGGCGGCGCGTGGTGTTTCTTGCGAGCAGCGCGCTGACCCACAAAATCGTGCGCGGGCCGCATCTGTGGCCGACCGACGAGCGTCTTGCACTTGACCGCAATTTCATTGCCGGCCTGGTGTCCGGTGACATCGACGGGCTGACCGGGGATTTTGCCGAATACAGTCAGGCGACTGCCGCCGAAATGGGCGGGCGCGTGATCGCAACCCTGCTTGGTAGTCTCGAGGCGATGCGCGCTGATTACGGGCCCTTGTCCGGAAAACAATACGGCGACTACGCCCAGTCCTCGGGGAGCGGCAATGTGAATGTCGCGGTACTACCGACCGCGCACTGAGTCGCGCGCGTTTCAATCATCCAAAGCGCTCAGACGCAACATGAAGCGCAGGCTACAACCGATAATGCAAAGGAGTAATGACAATGAACAAGCCCGCAGACATGCCCGCCGGCCAGCAAGTGCACCACACTCTTAACTTCATCAACGGCGAATACGTAACAGCAAAGCAGGGGAAAACCTTCGAAAACCGCTCTCCGGCCGACGGCCGGCTGGTCAGCATGGTATCGGAAGCCGGTCTGGGCGAGGTGGACGCCGCGGTGAAGGCGGCGCGCGCCGCGCTTAACGGTCCGTGGGGCAAAATGGAAATGGCCGATCGCACCGAACTCCTCTATGCGGTGGCGAATGAAATCAGCCGTCGATTCGAAGAATTTCTCGAAGCCGAGGTGGCCGACACCGGCAAGCCACACAGCCTCGCCAAACACATCGATATTCCGCGCGGCGCGGCCAATTTCAAGATTTTTGCCGATGTGGTTAAGAACGTACCCACAGAGTCATTCCAGATGTCCACGCCCGACGGCAAGGGGGCGCTCAACTACGCGATTCGCGTGCCCAAAGGCGTGATCGCGGTTATTTCACCCTGGAACCTGCCTTTGTTGCTGATGACCTGGAAGGTC
>CAITSH010000236.1 GCA_903895005.1 uncultured Pseudomonadota bacterium | reverse complement strand
CTCACCGGAAGACAAGACCGCCGTTGCCCGCGCCCGGAAGATCCAGCGTTTCCTGTCGCAACCGTTCAACGTGGCCGAGGTGTTCACCGGTTCGCCCGGCAAGTACGTGCCGCTGAAAGAGACGATCAAGGGTTTCAAGGCGATCGTTGCCGGCGAGTACGATCACCTGCCCGAGCAGGCGTTTTACATGGTTGGCGGCATCGAAGAAGCGGTCGAAAAAGCCAAGACGATGCAATAAAGAAGAAAGATACCCGCCGGGTTCCGGCGGGTGTTGAAAAAAGGTTTAAAGCCCCATGGCACATACGATTCATGTAGACGTAGTCAGCGCCGAAGAGCAGATCTTCGCCGGCGAGGCCGAGTTCGTGGTTTTGCCCGGCGAGGCAGGCGAGCTGGGTATTTATCCCAAGCACACGCCGCTCATCACCCGCATCAAGCCCGGTGCCGTGCGCATCAAGCCGGCCGACGGCAGTGAAGAGCAGTTGATCTTCGTCGCAGGCGGCGTGCTCGAAGTGCAGCCCAATGTGGTGACGGTTCTTGCTGATACCGCCATTCGTGGGCATGACCTCGATGAAGCCAAGGCCCTTGAAGCGCAAAAGGCCGCGCAGGACGCAATGGCCAATGCCAAGAGTGATCTCGACATGGCGCGCGCGCAGTCCGAGTTCGCCATGATGGCTGCGCAGATCGCCGCAATACGGAAACTGCGTAAAAAGTAAGCGAACGCTTACCGTTTAAGTACCGCCGGGAAACGACAAAGGCAGCTTAGGCTGCCTTTTGTTTTATGGAGCGCAGGCGTCGGGCCGTATAATCCGGTTTCAGTTAAAAACAATATCGCAGTAAAAGGAGGCAACATGAAACGCATGTATCCGCTCTTGGTTGCGCTTGTCGCCGCCGTTGTACTAATTCCGGGCGCAGCAATGGCACAAGCCTTTCCGAACAAGCCGGTCAAGGTTATCGTCACCTTCCCGCCGGGTGGCACGCCGGATATTTACGGCCGTGTTTTGTCCCAGGAATTGTCGGTGTTGTGGAAGCAACCGGTCGTGGTCGAAAACAAGACCGGTGCATCCGGTACCATCGGAACCGATTTTGTCGCGAAGTCGAGTCCGGACGGCTACACGCTGCTCTTTGCGGCTGACGCCTCCATCACCATCGCCCCCAATCTGTATGCGAAAAATCCTTACGATCCGGTGAAGGATCTTGCGCCGATTGTGAACGCGGCGGCCGGGCCGTTTGTCATCATGGCGCACCCGTCATTCCCGGCAAACAACATCAAGGAGCTTATTGCCCTGGCAAAGGCACAGCCGGGCAAGCTCAGCTATGCATCATCGGGTGCCGGCGGGCAGCAGCACCTCATCATGGAACTCATTAAATCCACCGGCGGGGTCGATATGCTGCACATCCCTTACAAGGGCTTCGGTCAGGCGGTCACTGATGTGCTAGCGAACCAGGTTCCGCTCGTGGTCGGCGGAATTACTGCGAGCATCGGTCATACGCAAAGCGGCAAGCTCAAAGCCTTGGGAATCACTGGAACAAAGCGCTCGGCTTTCTTTCCCGGTATTGCGACCGTGGCCGAAACGCTGCCTGGCTTTGACGTGACGGCCTGGTACGGTTTTTTCGCCCCGACTGGAACGCCCCGGGACATCATCAATAAAATCCACACGGACGTGGTGACCATCATCAACCGTCCGGATTTCCAAGCGCGCCTGGCCAAAGACGCGATTGACCCGGTGGGTAATACCCCCGAACAATTTGCCTCGCAGGTAAAAACCGACCTCGCGATGTGGGCGAAAATCATCAAGGCGGCGGGTACCAAACTCGACTGAAGCGGAGCCGGATGCGGCTAGGGCTTTCTGGCGTGACGGGCGAGGAAGCTGTTGATTTCCTCGACACGCAGTTGCGGCTCGGTCGGGTCGGCGCGGTTGCCCACGACCCGGTTCATCCACTGCATGTTCTTTTCCATGCGCGCCACCACCGCCGGCCATTGTTGCGCGGTGTAGCGCTGCGGGTCGGGCAGTGCATGGCATTGCTGACAGGCTAGCCGGAATGACTGCGCCTGGGGCAGGTTGATCTCGGGGTATTTTTTCGGATCAATCGGGACAAGCGCGTTGCGCTGGAGGTAGGCCAGAAGAGCACCAGTCTCCTCAGCAGAGGGGGCGTCTTCCCCTACCATCATGTCGCGCATCAACACGCCCATATTCCCCTTGCCCTGCATGCGAACCACCATGCGGTCCAGAAGCGCCGGCCATTTGGCAGCGTGATGCATGGCCGGATTCGGTAGGTTATGGCATTGCACGCAATATCGCGTCAGCAGGTGCGCGCCGCGCGAATCGCGCTGGGGCAGACGGCTTGTGTCGAATGTGGGCGGGAGAATGCGCTCAAGCATTGGTCCGTGAGCGCTTTGCGACCAGCGTTGACGGGCCTCGTCGACAGCCTGTCGCACATCCGGGGCCGCATTGCCGGTGCCAGACAGCACAATGAATCCGAGGGTGATGGATCGAAGGCGCATGGACAAATTGTAATGTCAGGTCGCATCACCTGTTGGTTCATGATTTGCGGTGCCGGGGGAACAGCTCCCGGAGGGGCAACGCCGCCACAGCGTGCGCTCCCCTCAGAGCGTCCCGCTGCGGTCCCCGCCGGAAAACCCGAGAAACGGGACGGAAAGTCCTTTGGTGAAGGCGATGACCTTGAACAATTCGCCCATTTCCGCCGGTGACAGCAGCCGGTTGGCAGCGTTGGCCAGCGGGAGGTAACGAAGCGTGTCTTCGGGGGAAACGGCTGATAGCACTTCTGTAATGCCGCAGTTGATCAGGAATTGCGCCTGGGTCACATAACCGGCAAGGTCGAGGCCGCCATCCCCGGCCGCATTTGCGATTGCGCTGAAATCGACGTGGGTTGTGACGTCCTGTAATCCGGGAAGATAAAACGGGTCATCGTGCGCATGGTGGCGGTAATGGCACATCAGCGTCCCGCTGCTGCGCTGTGCATGGTAATACTCGCGCGAGGCGAATCCGTAGTCGATGAACAAAGCGAGTCCGTGTGTCAGGGAAGCGGCAAGGCTGCGCATGAAGGCCTGCGCGACGAGCTGAATTTCCGTCGTCGTGCCGGGTGCAAGCTCCAGTGCCGTGGCCTGCCTGTAAAGTTCACCCTCGGCCGGTCTGAACGCCATGGCAAATCCGCCGGTGCTGGTGTCTTTCCCGTTGTCGTCTTTGTTGCAAACGCCGGCCTCCTCGATGATTCCATCGTTGTTGCGCACAATATGCGTGGGCATGGCATCGAGGACTTCGTTGGCGATGACAACGCCTTCCAGCGGACGCGGCAGCTGGTTGATCCAGGCCACCCGTTCGACAAGGTGCGGAACGCGCCGTGTAAGCAGGTCGCGCTCGCGCTCGCGCAGATCCGGGCTGAGTTCAAGTATCAGGTACTGGCGAGGCAGCGAGCCGAGGGCTTCCAGCTCCTCGAGCAAGGCCGCGGCCAGCGCACCGGTGCCAGCACCCAGTTCCAGAACGGTGTCAAAGCCGAGGCTTTCCGCCTGTGCCAGTTGGCGCGCAAGGGTCTGGCCGAACAAGGGCGAGAGCTCAGGCGCCGTCACGAAGTCGCCGCTTGCGCCGAGTTTGCGGGCCCCGGCGGTGTAATAGCCCAGTCCCGGCGCATAAAGCGCGAGTTCCATATAACGCGAAAAGGGAACCCAGCCGTCTGCGCTATGAATCGCATCACGGATATGCCGCGACAGGCGTTGGCTGTGCGCGCGTGCCTCCGCGCTGGGTTCGGGTAGATTCATGATGGGGCTGTGGAGGAGATGGTGAGCCAATCCGGTAGAATCCACAACACTATGGAACAGATTCTTGCGGGCAAGGTGGTCGTTGTTACCGGCGGGGCGAGGCGCGTCGGTGCGGCCATCGCACGCCGGTTGCACGCGGCCGGTGCGGCACTCATGCTCCACTACAAAAGTGCCGAGCCCGACGCGCTTGCGCTTCAGGCGGAGCTGTGCGCCGTGCGCGCAGACTCCGTTGCCCTGGTGCAGGCCGATCTGCTCGACATCGACGGATTGGCGCAAATCATCCGCAATAGTGTTTCCCGTTTCGATCGTATCGATGCGCTGGTCAATAACGCATCGAGTTTTTTCCCCACTCCGCTTGGTGATATCACGCAGGGTCACTGGGACGACCTGATCGGCACCAACCTGAAGGCCCCGCTGTTTTTGTCCCAGGCCGCGGCGCCGCACCTCAGAAAAACCGGCGGCTGCATCGTCAATATCACCGACATCCACGCCGAGCGGCCACTGAAGAATTTTGTCGTTTATAGCATTGCCAAAGCCGGCTTGGCCGGCCTGACGCGATCTCTGGCGCGCGAGTTGGGGCCGGAAATCCGGGTCAACGGCGTTGCCCCGGGCCCCATTCTATGGCCCGAAGACGATTCCTTCGATGAAGTGTCACGCCAGCGGATTCTTTCGCATACGCTGCTCAAGCGCTCGGGAGAGCCTGATGATATCGCGCGTGCGGTTTTTTACTTTATAGCCGAGGCCCCCTACGTGACCGGCCAAATCCTCGCCGTTGACGGCGGTCGCAGCGTGAATATCTGATGATGCAACCATGAACGCCCCCGACATCGTCCGTCCGCAAAAAGAGCAGTACGAAGCGAACAAGCTTGCCAAGCGCCTGCGCCGCCAGGTCGGCCAGGCGGTCGGTGATTTCAACATGATCGAAGCTGGTGACCGCATCATGGTGTGCCTGTCCGGCGGCAAGGACAGTTACGGATTGCTCGATGTGTTGATGAGGTTGCGCGAAAAGGCGCCTGTGCCCTTCGAACTGGTGGCGGTCAACTTGGACCAGCGCCATCCGGGCTTTCCCGAGCATGTACTCCCGGAATACCTCACCGCGCTTGGCATTCCCTTCCATATCGCAGTGCAGGACACGTATTCGACGGTCAAGCGACTGATTCCCGAGGGCAAGACGATGTGTTCGTTGTGCTCGCGGCTGCGCCGCGGGGTGCTCTATCGTGTGGCCGGTGAGCTGGGGGCGACCAAGATCGCGCTCGGGCACCACCGCGACGATATTCTTGAGACGCTGTTTTTGAACATGTTCCACGGCGGCAAACTAAAGGCCATGCCCCCTAAACTGGTGTCTGACGACGGTCGGCACGTGGTGATCCGGCCCCTCGCTTACGTCAGGGAAGAGGATCTGGAAGCCTACGCATTGGAGAAGCAGTTCCCCATCATTCCCTGCGATTTATGCGGGTCCCAGGCCACTTTGCAGCGGAAACAGATCAAATCCATGCTTCAGGATTGGGAAAAGCGCTTTCCGGGGCGAGTGGAAAGCATTTTCCGCAGCCTCTCCAACGTCCGTCCTTCCCATTTGATGGATTCAAGTCTGTTTGATTTTGCCACGGTCCATGCGTCCGGCGAGGTCTCCGAGGATGGGGATAAAGCCTTTGATTCTGAAGAAGATTATTCCGATTCGTCGAAGAAGGTCTTCGCGCTGAAACCAACCGCAACCTGATTGCTGCGGTGTGACGTGCGCGGTTTGTCAAATTGAGTTTTACACTGTAAAATTCGGCCAATGAATTGTGCTGAACGTCTCGTCGCCATATTCGGCAGCCAAGCCGAAGTCGCGCGCCGCTTTCGACTCGATCGCGCCGTGGTCAACAACTGGGTCAAGTGCGGCTATGTGCCCTCGCGCTGGGCCATGGAAGTGGAGCATGTGACGGAAGGCCGCGTTGCCGCCATCGAAGTGCTCAACGAGGCCGCCACAATGAAACCCATCCGCGTGAAATCGCGCGGTGACGATGACAATCTTTTCGGATCCCCCCTGCAAGGTGACGCCATGAACGACTACGCTCCCGTAAAACGCATTTCCTCATTTCACCCGCCGCAGCGCACCCTGCTCGGCCCCGGCCCGTCGGAGATCAATCCACGTGTCATGGCCGCGATGAGCCTGCCCGCGATCGGCTATCTCGACCCGATATTCGTCGAGATGATGGAAGAACTGAAGGGCCTGCTGCGCTACGTATATCAGACTAAGAACCAACTTACGTTTCCCGTGTCCGGACCGGGCTCCGTCGGCATGGAGTTTTGCTTCGTAAACATGGTGGCCCCCGGCGACAAGGTTATTGTCTGCCGTAACGGCGTGTTTGGCGGGCGCATGATCGAGAACGTCGAGCGCGCCGGTGGCATCCCGATCGTTGTTGAAGATGCCTGGGGCGAGCCGATTGACCCGCAAAAGCTCGAGGACGCGCTGAAGAAAAACCCTGACGTGCGTGTGATCGCCTTCATCCACGCCGAAACCTCCACTGGCGTGCAATCGGATGCCAAGACGCTCGTGGAGATCGCCCACAAGTACAACGCGCTCGCCATCGTCGATTGCGTCACTTCGCTCGCCGGTACCCCGGTGCTGGTGGACGAGTGGAAAATCGACGCCGCCTATTCGGCCAGCCAGAAGTGCCTGTCGTGCACACCGGGCCTGTCCCCGGTGACTTTCTCCGACCGCGTTGTCGATCATGTGAAGGCACGCAAGGATAAAATCCATTCCTGGTTCATGGACATGAACCTGCTGACCGGCTACTGGGGCAATACCAGCCGTACCTACCACCACACCGCCCCGACCAACAGCCTCTATGCCTTGCATGAAGCCTTGCTGATCCTTAAAGAAGAGGGCATTGAGAATTCCTGGGCACGCCACACCCGCCACCATCTCGCGCTGCTCGCCGGCCTTGAGGCGATGGGCCTCAAGTTCCTCGTCAAGGAATCGGCCCGCCTGCCGCAAATGAACGCGATCCACATCCCGGAGAGCATCATGGCGCGCGAAGCCGAGGTACGCAAAACCCTGCTTAACGAGTTCAATCTTGAGATCGGTGCTGGACTCGGACCACTCGCCGGCAAAATCTGGCGTATCGGCCTTATGGGCTACTCGTGCAAGCCCGAGAACGTCATGCTGTGCCTGTCGGCGCTTGGTTCAGTGCTGTCGGACATGGGTTTGCCGATTCATGTTGGCGATGCCGAAGGTGCTGCGCACCAGGCCTACGCGCAACTTCATGCCAAGGCAGCCGCATTGAAGCAGGCTGAGAAAAAGCGCGCCGCGTAATTCCGCGCAAACGGAAGCTGAAACGGCGAACCTCGGTTCGCCGTTTTTTTTCTGCGACTCAGATTTTCTTCAGCACCCCGCGTCGCGCCGGAGTGCGCGGCCGCAGTCCATCAATGTAATTATCGATCAAAGGGGCGGCCGCCTTGGCAAGGGCGAGGTATTTCGGATCGAGCACCCAGTTCATGATCAGTCCGTCGACCAGTGCGTGCAGGCCCACCGCGGCATAGCGGGTGTTGACCCCCGGGGCGATCAGACCCCGGCTCGCAGCATTGCGAAAGCCGATCTCGATTTGTTCAAGGCAGTCGGTCCGGCATTCGATATGCCGGTCGCGAAGTTGTCGCATTTCGTCCACATACTCGCATTTGTGGGCACTGATTTCGAAAACGCGCTGGCATTGCTTGTCGCTGGTTAGGCGTTCGAGCACATGCAATGCGCATTCACGCACGAAGGCGAGCGGATCATCGTGGGTAGCGAGGCCGGCGCGCGCGGTCATCTGCTCCATCGGCATCACCACCCTGTCCATCATGGCCTGGAAAAGATCCGCCTTGTTGCGAAAATGCCAGTAAATGGCCCCGCGGGTCAGTCCTGCCGCGGTCGCGATATCGGCGAGCGAGGAGCGTGAAACGCCCTTTTGGCTGAACACCTGTTCCGCGGTATCGAGAATATGATCCCGGGTCTCAAGCGCCTCTTCCTTTGTGCGTCGTGCCATTTACGCCTTTTAAAAATGTATTGTCGAACGCCTATCCCGCGGGGCGCCTTGCTGCGCGAAATGCCTGATGCGCATCCTTTACATACATACACGAATGTATGTATTATATCACCCGTTTGGCGCTGATCCGTCAAGCACATTCCCACCGGCTGCGGCAGTGATCCTGAACGCGCCGCTTCAGATTGAAGGAAGCCCCTCGCCATGACCGCCCTCCGCAGCAACGACACCGCCCCCGCATTTCCAATCCGGCAACGCAGCCCCAATCGCAGACTGGCTTGCATCCTCGGCGCAGGCGTGCTGCTGGCAGCCTGTGGTCAGGGTACTGAAAAGGGGGCTGCTCCGCCTCAGGGTATGGCGATGCCGGTTACCGTGTTGCAGGTTGCGCCGCAGCGTGTTCCGGTGCTGATCGAGTCAGTGGGACAGACCGAGGGGTCACGCGAGATCGAGGTGCGCGCCCGGGTCTCGGGTATTGTGCAAAAACGGCTGTACCAGGAGGGCGAGGTCGTTCGCGCAGGGGGCGTGCTCTTTCAGATTGATCGTGCGCCCTACGAAATCGCGCTTGTCCAAGCCAAGGCATCACTCGACCAGGAAAAAGCGCGCAATGAGCAATCGCGGCGCGAGTCCGCGCGTCTTAAAACGCTGGCCGCGGAAAGAGCCATCAGCCAGAAGGAATATGACGATGCCACTTCGACGTCAAAGCAGTCGGATGCGACGCTTGCTGCGGCTGAGGCGAAGGTGCGCGAAGCCGAGCTCAATCTTTCCTATACTGTTGTCAGTGCACCGATCGCCGGGGTGAGCGGACGCGCGCAGCGTTCCGAGGGCAGCCTTGTGACGGCGGGCACAGAAAGCGCCTTGCTAACAACGATCTCGCAAACGAATCCGATTTGGGTGCGGTTTTCCTTTTCCGAATCTGAGTACGCGCAACTGCGCAAGCTCGCGAAAAAGGCGGAGGTAAAGCTGGTGCAGCCCGATGGTAAGGTCGTTGCCGGCAACGGCCGCCTCAATTTCACATCGTCGACGGTCGACCCGAAGCTGGGCACCGTGCAGATGCGCGCCGAATTCGCAAACCCCGACCTTTCCCTGCTGCCCGGGCAGTTTGTTCGCGCCCAGGTTGTCGCGGGAGAAGAGCAGGCGGTGTTGGTACCGCAATCGGCAGTTATGCAATCGGACCAGGGTCGCTTTGTCTGGTTGGTCGCCGATGGCAAGGCCACGCCGCGCCCGGTCGATGCCGGCACCTGGCTGGGTCGCGACTGGGTCATTCGCGGCGGGCTTGCAGCAGGTGACAAGGTGATCGTCGACAACCTGCTCAAATTGCGTCCGGGTGCGCCGGTCGCGCCGCACGCACCGGGTGAGCTTCCGGGTGCGCCTGGGGGGGCTCCCAAGTCGGATGCGGTCAAAGGCGATGCATCAAAATCGCCCGCTGCCGATCCTGCCGCGAAAAAAGCCGGCTGAGGGGGGGCAGCCATGTCCAGATTCTTTATTGAACGGCCAATCTTTGCCAGTGTGCTCGCGATCATCATCACGCTGGCCGGATTGGTGTGCGCCAAGGTACTGCCTGTCGCGCAGTATCCGGAAATCGCACCGCCGACGGTCACCATTACCGCCAATTATCCCGGTGCCAGTGCCGAGACGCTCGCCAAAACGGTCGCGTCGCCGATCGAGGAGCAACTGTCCGGTGTTGAGAACCTGTTGTATTTCAACTCCAGCGCCGCCTCAAACGGACAGGTGACGATTACCGCCACCTTCCAGGTGGGCACCGACATCGACAAGGCGACGTTCAATATCAACAACCGGGTGCAGCTCGCCACGCCGCGGCTGCCCGACGAGGTGCGGCGTAACGGTGTGACGGTAGCGAAGCGTTCGAACGACATCCTGCTGTTCGTCGCCATTTCATCGCCCAGCCTGAAATACGACACGCTTTACCTTTCAAACTACGCCGCCCTTTATGTCGCGGACGAACTAAAGCGACTGCCCGGCGCGGCAGATGTCACCATCTTCGGTGCACGCGACTACTCCATGCGGGTATGGCTGCGGCCCGATCGCATGGCTCAGCTGGGAATTACAACCTCCGACATTGCCGCAGCGATAAGCGCCCAAAATGCGCAGTACGCCGCGGGCAAGATCGGAGCCGAACCTTCGCTGCCGGGCCAGAGTATGGTTTACACGGTTACTGCTCGTGGGCGACTGGTTGATCCCGAGCAGTTCGGTCAAATCATCGTGCGCGCCGGTGGCCCGTCCGGTGTACTGCGGCTCAAGGACGTCGCGCGTATTGAACTGGGTGCCCAGAACTACGACTCGTTCAACACGCTCAACGGCAAGCCGACCATCGGCATGGCGGTTTTCCTGCAGTCCGGCGCGAATGCATTGGACCTGTCCAAGGCTGTGACCGCGAAAATGAACGAGCTTAAAACGCGCTTCCCCGAGGGCATCGAGTATGTCGTGCCCTTTGACACGACGCGCTTTGTCCAGGCTTCTATTACCGAGGTAACGCACACTATCATCGAGGCCGCGCTGATCGTTGCGCTTGTGGTGTTTGTTTTCCTGCAAAGCTGGCGTGCGACGCTAATCCCGATGATCGCCGTGCCGGTATCATTGATCGGCACTTTCGCCGGCTTGTGGCTGTTCGGGTTTTCGATCAATACGCTGACGCTGTTCGCCATGGTGCTAGCGATCGGCATCGTTGTTGATGACGCAATTGTCGTGCTGGAGAACGTGGAGCGGCTGATGCGCGAAGAGCGCATGGGCGCGAAGGAGGCCTCCATCGAGGCGATGCGCGAGGTTTCGGGCGCGGTCATCGGCATCGTGCTGGTGTTGTG
>CAITSH010000235.1 GCA_903895005.1 uncultured Pseudomonadota bacterium | reverse complement strand
GGCTAACCGAAGCCAAACTCCGATCGATTGCAGACCAGCTAAACCAACGACCACGCAAGTGTCTTGGCTACCTGACCCCGCACGAGGTACTCTTCGGCCTCAAGCCCATACCCATTGCGCTTCGAACTTAAATTCGCAGATATCAAAATAAAAAAGGCGGCCGCGGCCGCCTTTTTTATGTGACGCTGGCCTTGCTGTGCTTACTTTGGTGCCATCCGGATCGCGCCGTCGAGGCGGATGGTTTCGCCATTGAGCATCTCGTTTTCGGCGATATGCTTGACGAGCCCGGCGTAGTCAGCCGGTTTGCCCAGGCGCGGCGGAAAAGGCACCATTTTGCCCAGCGAGTCCTGCACTTCCTGGGGCATGCCAAGCAGCATTGGCGTCTCGAAAATTCCGGGCGCGATGGTCATCACGCGAATGCCGTCGCGCGACAGGTCGCGCGCGATTGGCAGGGTCATGCCGACGATGCCGCCCGTGGACGCGGCATAAGCCGCCTGGCCGATCTGGCCGTCGTACGCGGCGACCGAAGCGGTGTTGATGATCACGCCGCGCTCATTCACCGCATTGGGCTGGCCCTTGGCCATCGCCACGGCGGCGAGCCGGATCATGTTGAAGCTTCCGACCAAGTTGATGTTGATGACACGTGCGAAGGTCGCCAGTGCGTGCGGGCCGTTCTTGCCCACCGTTTTTTCGCCAATGGCGATGCCGGCGCAGTTCACCAGCCCCTGCAGTCCGCCGAATGCCTTCAGTGCAAGATCGACCGCAGCCTGGCCGTCCGCCTCGGCGGTCACATCGGTCTTGATAAAGGCCGTCTGCTTGCCGAGTTCAGTGGCCAGCGCCTGTCCCTTGTCGGCCTGCAGGTCGGCGATAACCGCGTTGGCGCCGTTGGCGACCAGCATGCGCACCGTGCCCTCGCCCAGCCCCGACGCGCCGCCGGTGACGATAAACGTTGTTCCTTTTAATTGCATGACAACCTCACGAATGAAAGTACAAACCGCTTCGAGGCGGAAAACGCCTCAGTCGGGTCGAATATTAGCGGCTTTGACCACGCGGGTATAGGCGGCAAGGTCCGCACGCATGCGCGCGCCGAGCTCCTCCGGCGTTCCGCCCGCGGCGTCGATGCCCTGCGTGGCGAGCTTGTCCCGCACGGACTGGATTTTCAGCACACGGTTGAATTCGGCGTTGATGCGTGAGACCACCGGCTTTGGTGTTCCTGCGGGCGCCACGATACCCAACCACAAGTTCATCTCGACGCCGGGCACACCTCCTTCGCCAAAGGTCGGGATGTCGGGCATCAGCACGGAACGGGTGCTTCCCACCGTAGCCAGCACGCGTAACTTGCCGCCTTTTAGATAGGAAGCCACCGCAGGCAGTCCGGTGATAATGAACTGTATGCGTCCGGACAGCAGGTCCGGAAGGCCCTGCGCCATACCTTTGTAAGGAATATGCGTCGCCTCGAGACCCGCCTGCAGTTTCAGCAGTTCCGCCGACAAATGATGAGGCGTGCCGTTGCCGGCCGATCCATAGGTGAGCTTGCCCGGCCGCGCGCGCACGAACGCAACGAACTCCTGGAGCGTTGCCACGGGAATCGCCTCTTGGTTGACGACCAGAAAAAACGGCAGCTTGTTGGCATAGATGACCGGCTCAAAATCGCGCAGCATGTCGTAGGGTAGCGATGGACTCATGGCGGCGAGAATGAGGTAACTGTCGTTCACCACCAGAAGCGTGTGGCCGTCGGCCGGTGCGCGCTTGACGAATTCCGCGCCGATATTGCCGTTGGCCCCCGGTTTGTTCTCGACGACGAAAGCACCGAGGGTGTCGCGCATTTCCGCCGCAAGCGTTCTGGCCAGAACGTCATTCGCGGCGCCGGCGGTGAACGGCACCACCAGCGTAATCGGCTTGGACGGGAACGACTGTCCAGCGGCGGCGCCCACGAACAGCAGGCCGAAAGCAATTTGTAACAATTTACAGAACATGGAATCCTCCTTTTGCATGTCCGGTGGTCCGGATCACTTGTGGTGTTGCGACGTCGTTACGACGTTGATGCGACTGGCACTTTGTAGCTTGGCACACTTGCGCATGCCGGCATGCCGCTTACTCGGCCTTGATATTGAGCTCGTTCACCAACACCCGGTAACGCGCGTGCTCCTTTTCCACCTGGACCTTTAGCTCCTGTGCGCTGCCACCGGCGATTTCGAAGCCCGCGCCTACAAGTCGATCCCGGACTTCGTCAAGCTTCAACACGGCGTTGACCTCACGATTGAGTCGCTCCACGATGGCCGGTGGCGTTCCCGCGGGTGCGAGCAATGCGAACCAGGTCGGCGCATCAGTGTTCCTGAAGCCCGCCTCGGCCAGTGTCGGCACCCCGGGAAACAGCGCAGAACGTTC
>CAITSH010000234.1 GCA_903895005.1 uncultured Pseudomonadota bacterium | reverse complement strand
TGGTTGAGCAGCGCGTTGCCGCCTGCGTCAATGTGCTGATGCCGGCACAGTCGGTCTTTCGCTGGAAGGGCCATGTCGAATCGGCAAGCGAAGTCCCCTTGGTGATCAAGACCACCGCAGAGCGTTATCCGATGCTCGAGCAGGCCATTCTTGCGGGGCACCCCTACGAACTTCCCGAGATTGTCGCTGTCCCAGTGGAACAAGGGTTGCCCGCTTATCTTGAGTGGGTCGCCGCCGAAACCCGTCCCGCCCCCTGATCATGCCCCTGCCCCTCTTATCCGTTCTGTTCGCCCTGCTGGGCCTGCTGTCCCCGGCACTTCACGCGGCCAATCCCGAAGACCTGCTCGAGCCGGAAAAAGCGTTCCGGCTTTCGGTGCGCGGCATTGACGCAAATACGGTCGAGGTGCGTTACCAGATCGCCGACGGCTACTACCTTTACCGCGAGAAATTCCGCTTTGCCGCCGAACCCGCGGGCGTCACGCTGGGCAAGCCGGTGTTTCCCGATGGCAAGGTCAAGCAGGACGAATTTTTCGGGCGCGTTGAAACTTATCGTAAGGATGTCGCGGTGCGGATTCCCGTGGAGGGCGGCGCGCAGCAACTGAAGTTGCTCGTTACCTCGCAGGGCTGCGCCGATGTCGGTGTCTGTTATATCCCGCAAACGCAGTCGGCTGACGTGACGTTGGTTGCCGCAAGCAGCGCAGGCACCGCTGGCGCAAACTTGTTCGGCTCGCGCTCCGGGTCGTCACTGGAAGGGCGGCTTGCCCAGGGCGTGCCCGGGGCATCCGACATGACCGAGCGTGCAATGCCCTCTGCCGGTAGTGATTTTGAGATCGCCGCGCTGTTCCAGTCGGGCAGTGCGGCGCTGGTGCTGGCGAGTTTTTTCGGTTTTGGCCTGCTGCTGGCGTTCACGCCGTGCATGCTGCCGATGATCCCCATCCTGTCGGGCATCATCGCCGGTGAGGGGAGCGACCTATCCAAGACCCGTGCGTTTTTGTTGTCTATCACCTACGTGCTGGGCATGGCCATCACCTATGCCGTCGCCGGTGTGGTCGCGGGGTTTTCCGGTACGCTGATCGCTGCGGCGCTGCAAAACGCCTGGGTGCTGGGCGCATTTGCAATGGTGTTCGTGGTGTTGTCGCTGTCGATGTTCGGCCTGTATGAACTGCAGTTGCCCGGATTCTTGCGCCATCGTCTGCACGCACACAACCACAAGTTGCAGGGCGGACGCATCGTGTCGGTGGCCTTGATGGGCGTTCTCTCGGCGGTGGTGATGAGCCCCTGCGTGGCGGCGCCGCTTGCCGGCGCCCTGCTCTACATCGGCCAGACGCGCGACGCGGTGATGGGTGGTGCGGCATTGTTTGTGATGGCGCTGGGCATGGGCCTGCCGCTGGTGGTCGTGGGCGTGTCCGAGGGCGCGCTATTGCCGCGTGCGGGTTCGTGGATGAACGCGGTGAAGCAATTCTTCGGCGTGCTGCTGCTTGCCGTGGCGGTGTGGATTGTCTCCCCGGTGTTGCCGCCGGCCGGTGTGTTGATCGCATGGGCCGCGTTGCTGATTGGTGCGGGCGTGCTGCTGCGGGCCATTGATCCGCTGCCGCAGCAGGCCAGGACGATTGCACGTCTGGGCAAGGCGCTTGGCATTGTTGCTTTGCTTGCCGGGGCGGCCATGCTCGCCGGCGCGCTCGCCGGCAGTCGCGACCCGCTCGCACCGCTTGAGGCGTTTCGCGCGGGCGGCGTCGTCGAAGGTAAGCCGGTCCGCTTTGAGCAGGTGAGTTCGATCGCCGACCTTGAGTCGCATATCGCAAAGGCGGGGCGTCCGGTGATGCTCGATTTTTATGCCGACTGGTGCGTGTCGTGCAAGGAAATGGAGCGCTACACTTTCAAGGACGCGCAGGTGAGTGAAAAGCTCTCGGGGATGTTGCTGTTGCAGGCCGATGTCACCGGCAACTCGGACGAGCACAAGGCCCTGCTCAAGCGCTTCAAATTGTTCGGGCCGCCGGGCATTGTGTTCTTTGACGCGAGCGGCAAGGAAATTTCCGGCCTTCGCGTCGTGGGTTTTCAGAAGACCGAACAGTTTTCCAAGACACTGGATGTGGCGCTGCGCTAGGTCGTAATGGCCAGTTCGACGCCGTGAACGCCGACTTAACCGGTCCTTGTTGAAACGTTCATCGCTGCGCCGGCAGCATGTGCTCGACCAATTGCACCCAGTAGCTCGACCCGATAGGAAGGATTTCGTCGTTGAAATCGTATTGCGGGTTGTGCAGCATGCAGCCGCCTTTGCCGGGGCCGTTGCCTATCCAGATATAGCAGCCTGGCTTGGCCTGAAGCATGAACGCGAAGTCTTCCGCGCCCATGGTCGGTTGCAGGTGGCGCAACACGTTTTCCTTGCCGACCATGTTTTCGAGCACGGTCGCGGCGATTTCGGTTTCGGGCGCCGAGTTGACGGTGGGCGGGTAACGGCGCTGGTAGGTCACCTCCACGGTCGCACCATGCGCTGCTGCGATGCCGTTGGCAATCCGCTTGATGCCGTCCTCGATTTTGTCCTGCACGCGGGTGCTGAAGGCGCGCGCCGTGCCGCCCAGCACGGCTTCGGCGGGGATCGCGTTGATGGCCTCGCCCGAGTGGAATTGCGTCACGCTCAACACCGCCGGGTCGACGGGGCTTATGGTGCGGCTCACCAGGGTCTGCAGCGCCAGCACCACTTCGGCACCGATCACCACCGGGTCTATGCCGTGATGGGCCATGGCGGCGTGCGCACCGCGGCCGATGATGCGGATTTCGAAGTTATCCGAGGAGGCCATCATCGGCCCTGGCATCACGGCGAACTGCCCGACCGGGATGCCCGGCCAGTTGTGCATGCCGAACACCGCCTCCATCGGGAATTTTTCGAACAGGCCTTCCTTGACCATCTCGCGCCCGCCGCCCTCACCTTCCTCTGCGGGCTGGAAAATGAAATACACGGTGCCGTCGAAGCTTTTGCTTTGCGCGAGGTACTTGGCCGCGCCAAGTAGCATGGCGGTGTGACCATCATGGCCGCAGGCATGCATGCGGCCCTCATTTTTTGATTTGTAGCCGAAGCTGTTTTTCTCGTGAATGGGCAGCGCATCCATGTCGGCGCGCATGCCAATCGCGCGCGCGCCGCTGCCGCAGACCAGTTTGCCGACGACACCGGTCTTGGCGAGGCCGCGGTGCACTTCAAGGCCCCAGGATTCGAGTTTGGCCGCTACGAGGCCCGAGGTGCGCAGTTCTTCAAACGCCGTTTCGGGGTTGGCGTGGATGTCGCGGCGGATCGCACTGATCTCGGCCTGCTGCTGGATGATTTTCTCGACGATATTCATGGCTGTCACCGGAATTGCGATTGCGCAATTTATAATGGTGCCACATCCTTCTGCGGTTTCCCCATGCGCAAACACATTAAAGGCATCGATCACGTCGTGATCGCCGTGCATGATCTTGATCTTGCCGCCGATACCTTCAAGCGCCTCGGGTTCACGCTGACGCCACGCGGCTATCATGATCTGGGGTCGCAAAACCACTGCATCATGCTTGGCGACGATTACATCGAGCTGGTTGCCGTCCCCAGACCTCATCCGTTCAACCAGTACTACACCGACTTTCTCGTGCGCGGCGAGGGCCTGGCCGCAACCGTGCTCAAGTCCGATGATGCCGCCGCCGCCGCGAAGGAGTTTGCGGAGGCTGGCCTGAATCCGGGCGAACCGATGAGCCTTTCACGGCCGGTGGAGCTGGACGGCGTGGCGCAGCACGCGCGTTTTACGCTGGTCGGCCTGCCACTTGAGGCAACGCCCGGGCACCGCATGTTCGTGTGCGAGCACCTGACGCGAGAGTTGTTGTGGCGCCCGGAGTGGCAGTCGCACGCAAACGGCGCAATGCGACTGGCCGCGGTGGCCATCGCCGATGAAGTACCGGCAGCAGCTGCCGTTCCCTACCAGCGTATTTTTAAGAACACCGCAAGGCCGGTGACCGAGGGCTTGGTGGTGGAAACCGGCGACATGCCGCTGGCGTTTGTGAGTGCACGCCTGCTGGCGAAAAAACTGCCCGGGGTCTGGGTCTCCGGCCGGCCGGAGCCGGCGGCCGTGGCGCTGTTCATTCATGTCACCGATCGTGACGCCGCCGACCAGGCCCTGCGCCGCGGCGGCTTTCATTGCATGCGCATGCCAGACGGATCTATCGCCGTGGGCGCCACCGAGGCGCATGGGGTGGCGATGGTGTTCGGGTAAGCCGCTTCAGGCTTTTTTCAAGGCTTTCGCCGCTTCCAGCGCAAAGTAGGTGAGGATCCCGTCAGCGCCTGCGCGCTTGAACGCAAGCAGGCTTTCCATCATGCACTTGGGTTCGTCGAGCCAGCCATTTTGTGCGGCTGCCTTGAGCATGGCGTATTCGCCGCTGACCTGGTACACGTACGTCGGCGCCTTGAATTCGTCTTTGACGCGCCGCAGGATGTCCAGGTAGGGCATGCCCGGCTTGACCATGACCATGTCGGCGCCTTCCTGAAGGTCGAGGCCGACTTCCCACAGCGCTTCGTCGGAGTTGGCCGGGTCCATCTGGTAGGTCATCTTGTTGCCCTTGCCGAGGTTGGCAGCCGAGCCGACCGCGTCACGAAAAGGACCGTAAAAGGCGGATGCGTACTTGGCCGAGTAGGCCATGATGCGTGTGTAGATGAATTTTTTCGCGTCGAGCTTGGCGCGGATGCGGCCGATGCGCCCGTCCATCATGTCCGAGGGCGCGACAATGTCAACGCCAGCCTGCGCCTGTGTGAGCGCCTGCTTCTCGAGGATGTCCAGGGTGTCGTCGTTGAGGATGTAGCCGGTCTTGTCGATCACGCCGTCCTGGCCGTGGCTGGTGTAGGGATCGAGGGCGACGTCGCACATTACGCCCAGATCGGGGAATTCTTTTTTCAGGGCGCGCACAACGCGCGGCACGAGGCCTTTTTCATTCATGGCTTCGCGGCCGTCCAGCGTTTTCAACTTGGCGTCGATCACCGGGAACAGGGCCATGACCGGCACACCCAGCTTGAGACAGTTTTCGGCAACCGGCAGTAGCTTGTCCAGGGTGTAACGCTCCACGCCCGGCATGGACGCGACTGCCTGGGTCTTTTTCGTGCCCTCCATGACGAACACCGGATAAATCAGGTCGTTCGTAGTAAGCACATGCTCACGCATCAGTCGCCGCGAAAAATCATCACGACGCATGCGGCGCATACGTACGCTGGGGAAACTGCCGTAGGTTTTCATCTGGAATAATCCTATATCTTCAACAAATTCATATGGCTAACAAACTGTTACGTTTTCGCATGGGCGATTCTTGAAACTTTTTGACTCATTCCAAATCATACATACAGACGATTTCGATCGTCTCCCGTTTCACCTCCCTGAACGGGGCCTTAATCCTGTTAAGGCGTTTCCCCCCCGGGCTTACTCCCCTTCGCCCGGGGTTTTTTATTTCAGGCCTCGGAAGTACCCGGGTATTTCCGGGGTCTTGTTCTGGTCGTGGCCGCAATAATCTCTTCGCGCACCGCGCGCTTTTCTTCCGGTGTGGCCATCGAGATGTTGGGCAGCCAGCCGGCCAGAATCGATTCGGCTTCATCGATCCCGGTTTTCTTTGTGCTCGAGAATAACTGCGCTGAAAACAACGGAGAGGATTTCGACAACGCCGCCTGAACTTGGCGCAGCGTAGTCATGCCCTGATTGCGGGTCAACTTGTCCGCCTTGGTAAGCAGCACGTGCACCGGCTTTCCGGTGGGGATGAACCAGTTGAGCATCAGTATGTCGAGGTCGGTAAGCGGATGGCGCACGTCCATCATCAGCACCAGCCCGCACAACTGATCGCGTGTGGTGAGATAAAACTCAAGAAGGCCCTGCCAATGCGCGCGCACTGTGTGCGGCACCTTCGCGTAACCGTATCCGGGCAGGTCGACGAGGTAGTCGCCGGTGGCCATGCGGAAAAAATTGATCAGCTGCGTTCGGCCCGGCGTCTTGCTGACGAAGGCGAGGCGGTTGTGGTTGGCCAGCGCATTGATCGCGCTGGATTTGCCCGCGTTGGAGCGGCCGGCAAACGCAATTTCAAGGCCGGCGTGGGGCGGCAAGTCGGTCAGTTCCTGCGCCGATTGGATGAACGTGAGATTTTGAAACAGGGGCATGGGGGCGGTTGCTGCGAAGGAGGGGCGCGAAGGTTTGATGCTGCCGGCGCGGCGGCAGTCCGTGATCGCGGTCACGCGTTGAACCGCGCTGTGAGCCGGAATATGGCCTAAAAACACCACATTAAGATAGAATACCAGCTTTTGGTAAGAGTCTATTCCCACAGTCGCACGCGCCGCCGATGCACGCGCATTTACGCATCAAGCACGCATCAAGCGAAGTGGGGGACGGGGCAAGCCCCCTCCCGACTCATTTTCAGGAGCCCGCATGAAACTCGGCATCAAATACGTCTTGGCCTCCGTCGCCGTTATAGCCTGCGCCAGCGTTGGCACGGTCGCAACCGCCGCTGACGCTCCCAAGGCCGCCGCAAAGCCCGACGCGGGCAAAGGCCAGACCATCGCCACCCAGGTTTGCGCTGCCTGCCACGGCGCCGATGGCAACAGCGCCATCGCGGCCAATCCCAAGCTTGCAGGGCAGCATCCCGAGTACATCACCAAACAACTGATGAATTTTAAGCCCGCGGCCGGGAAAAAAGCCGAGCGCGAAAACGCCGTAATGGCCGGCATGGTCGCGGCCCTCAGCCCCGATGACATGAAGAACCTCGGTGCGTACTTCGGCGGGCAGAAGCCCAAGGATGGCGCTGCGCGTAACAAGGACCTCGTCACGCTGGGCCAGAAAATCTGGCGCGGCGGCATCAGCGAAAAAGGCGTCGCCGCCTGCGCGTCGTGTCATGGTGCCACCGGCGCCGGCGTGCCTTCGCAGTACCCGCGCCTTGCCGGGCAGCACGCCGAGTACACCGAGGCGCAGATGAAGGCCTGGCGTTCGGAAACGCGCGCCAACGACCCGCTCAAGATGATGCGCATGATTGCGGCCAAAATGTCGGACAAGGAAATACAGGCCGTGTCCGATTACGTGGCGGGTTTGCACTGACCGCCTGCGCGCGCAGAAAGATGGCGGCTCCAGCCGCCTTTTTTTTGCCCTGGTTTTGACCTTGTCGCCGACCCGAAGCGGCGCCGCTTGCGATAAGATTCAAGCAGTTTCCCCGCAGTTTGTGCGGTTGTTAGTAAGTACGGGGAATAAACGCTCTGCCGAGGCTGTTCACGCCAATGGATACATCACGCGTCTTGGATCCGGATATCGCGCAGCATATTCCGCGGCTTCGCCGGTACGCGCGTGCGCTCGTGGGCGATCGTTATCGAGCCGATGACCTCGTGCAGGACACGCTCGAGCGGGCGTGCCGTAAATTTCATCTGTGGCGACAAGGCAGTGATCTTCGTGCATGGCTGTTCGCAATAATGCACAACGTGTTCGTAAACCAGGTCAGGGCGCGCAGGCTTGAACTGGAAGAGTTTGACGATGCCGCCGCGGTGCCGGTGCAGATGGAGCGCATCGACCTGCTCGATATCGAGAAGGCACTGGCGAAACTGCCGGTCGAACAGCGGGAGGTGATCCTCCTGGTCGGCATAGAACAAATGGGATATGGCGAAGTCGCAACGGCGCTTGATGTGCCCATTGGAACGGTGATGTCGCGCCTGTCGCGCGCGCGCGAGCGATTGCGTGCGTTGTTGTCGGGTGATGCGGATGCGGCGCATGTGGCGAATCTTAAAGTTGTGAAATGAACGAAGAACAATTACACGCATACGCCGACGGCCTGCTCGATGGTGAGGAGCATGCGCGCATCGAGGCCGCGCTTGCCGCGAGCCCGGAGGATGCGGAGCGTGTGCACGGCTGGATGCGCCAGAACGAATTGCTGCGCGCGCATTTTGCGTCCGTGCTCGAGGAGCCGGTTCCCGACCGCCTGCGCAACGTTCGCGCGCCGCGCGCATGGCTGCCCTATGCCATGGCCGCAGTCTGGGTGGTACTCGGCATCGCCATTGGCATCGGTGGCTCCGGATTGCTACGCGATCGCGTCGATGCCGTGGCTTCATTGCCCCGACGGGCCGCGATGGCGCATGCGGTGTATTCACCGGAGGTGCGGCACCCGGTCGAGGTCGCTGCTGCAGAACAGGACCATCTGGTGCGTTGGTTGTCAAAACGCATGGGCTCGGATATCAAGGCGCCGTTGCTGCAGCCTCTGGGTTATGAGCTGGTCGGCGGTCGCCTGCTGCCGGGTGAGAACGGGCCGGTGGCGCACTTCATGTACCAGGACGCGCGCGGGCAGCGCCTCACGCTGTACGTGTCCACACGCAAGGGCGATCCGCGCGACACTGCATTCAGGTTCAGCCAGGAAGGCCGCGTGGCGGTTTTTTACTGGATCGACGGCAGCCTGGGCTATGCCCTTTCAAGCGAGCTGGACAAGGCTACGCTGCTCAAGGTGGCCACATCCGTCTACCAGCAATTGAATCCCTAGTTCCCAGTCCCTAGACCCAGTATCGGCGGTGTCGGCTGTGCGCAATACCTTTTGCCGCCCTTTTGTTTTAAAGGGCGCTGTAAGGAATCCGGTCGCCGCTACGACTTGTATACCATCAACGCAAACTTCCGGAGCAGTCCATGCTGATCAAGCGCCCGAACGACATCCTTCCGTCCGAGATTACCGACCTCAAGTTCTACCAGCGCCGTCGCGAGTTCGTGAAACTCGCCGCAGCCGGATCCATTCTTGGAGCCGCTTCGATGCTGCCCGGCGCCACCCGGGCACAGACCGCAGGTCTTGCCAGGCTCGCGGCGAAAAAAAGCCCGCTCAGCACGATGGAAGAGCCGACCGCGTACAAGCACGTTACCAGTTATAACAATTACTATGAGTTCGGCACCGACAAGGCCGACCCGGTCATCCATGCCAAAAACCTGAAGACCAAGCCCTGGACCGTGGTGGTCGAGGGTGAGGTGAAAAAGCCGCGCACTTTCGGCATTGAAGAGTTGATGAAGTTTTCGCTTGAGGAGCGCATTTACCGGATGCGTTGTGTCGAGGCCTGGTCCATGGTGGTGCCGTGGATCGGTTTCGAGTTCAACCAGATCGCCAAGCTCGTCGAGCCCACCGGCAACGCGAAATTTGTCGAGTTCGTAACGGCATACCAGCCCGACGTCATGAACGGTACGCGACTGCCGGTGCTCGAGTGGCCCTATGTGGAGGCGCTGCGCATGGACGAGGCGATGCATCCGCTCACTATCATGTCAGTCGGCCTGTACGGCGAGGTGCTGCCCAACCAGAGCGGCGCGCCGTTGCGGCTGGTGGTGCCATGGAAGTACGGCTTCAAGTCGGGAAAATCCATCGTCAAGATCCGCTTTGTCGAAAAGCAGCCCAAGACGGCGTGGGAGAAGGCCGGTCCGAACGAATATGGTTTTTACTCGAACGTGAATCCGGATGTCGATCATCCGCGCTGGACGCAAAAGCGCGAACGGCGCATCCCCGATTTTTTCGCCTCGAAACAGACGCAGATGTTCAACGGCTATGGCGACCAGGTTGCAAAAATGTACGCCGGCATGGACCTGAAGAAATTCTTCTGAGGCGGGAGGTGCGCAGCGTTATCCGGAAAATCGCATGCAAATGAGTCCGAAACAGCTTGGCGCGCTGAAAGCGTCCCTGTTCGTGCTTGCGCTGCTGCCGCTCGCCCGGCTTGTCGCCGGTGCGTTCTTGTACCCGGAATGGCTGGGCTCCAATCCGGCCGAATTCATCACCCGTGCGACCGGCGATTGGACGCTGCGCTTCTTGCTCATCACGCTGGCGGTGACGCCGCTGCGCAAACTTACCGGCTGGGGCTGGCTGCTGCGCTTTCGCCGCATGCTCGGGCTGTATGCATTTTTTTACGGCATGGTGCACCTGTCCAGCTATGTGTCCTTCGACCATGTGTTTGATTTTGGCGAGATCATCAAGGACATCATCAAGCGGCCTTTCATCACCGTGGGTTTTTTCAGCCTGCTGCTCATGCTGCCGCTTGCGCTGACATCGGCTAACGCCATGGTTCGCAGGCTTGGTGCGAAGCGCTGGATTGCCCTGCACCGGCTGATCTACCTCATCAGCCCGCTCGCAGTGCTGCATTTCTGGTGGATGGTCAAGCGTGACCTGACCGAGCCGATTATCTACGCGCTGATCCTGTTGTTATTGCTCGGGTACAGGCTCGTACTGAAGTTGCGTGGTCCGCGGGGCGCTGTCGGTGGCGCCGCGAAGGCATCCGCAAAGGCCTGATCAGACTGGCGCCCCCAAAGCCTGCGGTCTGGCTGGGCTGATCAGCATCTGATAAGGCAATCGACCGGAAAGCCGCGCCAGGCGGGCATCTCCAGCCGATGTCTTCACACTTAGTCGGCTGTGCCTTCGGCGGGCTGTCCCACCGTTTGATCACCGGACTTCTTCTCGAGACGCCGTTGCAGGCGTTCGAAGTAAATGTAAATCACCGGGGTGATGTACAGCGTCAGGATCTGCGACATGATCAGTCCGCCGACCACCGCGAGTCCGAGCGGTTGGCGCGAGTCGGCGCCGGCGCCGATGGCCATGGCGATTGGAAGCGTGCCGAACAAGGCGGCAAAGGTGGTCATCATGATCGGACGGAAGCGCACCACGCAGGCCTCGTGAATGGCCTCACGCGCATCCTTACCCTCGTTGCGCTGCGCCTCGACGGCAAAATCGATCATGATGATGGCGTTCTTTTTCACGATACCGATGAGCATGATGATGCCCACAAACGCATACATGTTCAGTTCCATCCCGAACGCCCACAGGGTTACCAGCGCCCCCAGGCCTGCTGTGGGCAGGCCTGAAAGGATGGTGATCGGATGGATGAAACTTTCGTACAGGATGCCGAGCACGAGGTAGATCACGAAGATCGCCACAACCAGCAGGATGCCCATGCCGGCGAGCGAGCTTTGGAAGGCCTGTGCCGTGCCCTGATACTTGCCCGTAATGGTCGCGGGCACCTGCATTTCAGCCACGGCCTTGTCGACAACGACAATGGCCTCGGACAGCGACAGGCCGGGTCGCAGGTCGAATGCGACGGTGACAGATGGCAGCTGGCCCAGGTGCGTAACCGAGAGCGGGCCGACGCCGAACTTGAGCTTGGCCACCGAATTGAGCGGCACAAGCAGGCCCGTTGTCGAGCGGATGTAGAGCATGTTGAGCGCCGAAGGGTCACGCTGATAGCGCGGTTCAAGCTCCAGAATCACCCAGTAGTTGTTCGTCGCGGTGTAAATGCTCGATACCTGCTTGGCGCCAAAGCCGGCGTTAAGGGCGGCGGAAATCTGTTGCGGCGTGACCCCCACGGCCGAGGCCTTTTCGCGGTCAATTTCCACGGTCACCTGTGGCCGGGTGATTTGCAGGTCGCTCGTCACGTCGACAAGTTCCGGCAGCGTTTTGAGTTTCGCCTCGATCATCGGCGCCCAGCGGTAAAGCTGTTCCGTGCTGGCGCCCTGCAATACAAACTGGTACGGGCTCTTCGTTAGTTGCCCGCCGATACGGATGACCGGCACGTTCTGCACGAAAACCTTGACGCCCACCACGCGTTGCAGTTTCGGACGCAGGCTGCGAACCACTTCGTCGGCGGGTTTGCGCTTGTCGAAGGGTTTCAGAGCGACCGTGGCGCGGCCTATGTTGAGCGACGGGTTGAAGGCGCTTGCACCCATGAAGCCCATCGCGGCTTCGACGTTGGGGTCGGCCTGGATGATCTCCAGCACCTGCCGCTCAGCCGCCTTCATCGCGTCAAAGGACATGTCCTGCGGGCCTTCGATAAACACGAACAGCTGGCCGCTGTCATCGTTGGGCAGGAATCCCTTGGGCATGCTTGAGAACAGCATGCCGGTGGCGACCACGATGGCAAAAAACACGGCGACGGTCAGTTTGGAGTGGTCGATTACCCAGTTGAGGCTCTTGTCATAAGCGTCCCGCGCGGCATCAAATGCGCGCTCGATGACCATGAACAGCCAACCGTGCTTTTCATCTGAGTGCGGCTTGAGAATGCGGCTGCACATCATCGGCGTGAGCGTGAGCGAGACCACGGCGGAGAGCAAAACGGCGATGACGATGACGACCGCAAATTCATGCAGCAGGCGTCCGAGGATGCCGCTCATGAACATGACCGGGATGAACACCGCGATCAACGAGATCGTCATGGAAATGATGGTGAACGAGATCTCCTTGGAGCCGTCCAGGGTCGCTTGCAGCGGCGTTTTTCCCATCTCGACGTGGCGGGAAATATTCTCGAGCATCACGATCGCGTCATCGACAACGAAGCCCACGCACAGTGTCAGTGCCATCAGTGACAGGTTGTCCAGGCTGTAGTTGAGGGCGTACATCAACGCGAAGGTGCCGGCGATCGAAATGGGCAGGGCGATACTCGGGATGACGGTGGCGCGGACGTTGCGCAGGAACACGAAAATCACCATCACCACCAGCACCAGCGCCACGATCAGCGTGAACTCGACGTCCTCGACCGAATTGCGGATCGTGACCGAACGGTCATAGAGGATTTCGATATTGATGCCGGCCGGCACCTCGGTGCGGAACGTCGGCAGCAGGGAACGAATCTTGTCGACGACTTCGATGGTGTTGGTGCCCGGCTGGCGCAGGATGGACAGCACGATGCCCTGCTTGCCCTTGGTGAATGCGGCGACCTTGTCGTTTTGCACGCCGTCTATGACGGTACCGACTTCGCCCAGCCGGATCGGCGAGCCGTTGCGATAGGCCACAATGATCGGGCGGTAGGCGTCGGCGGTGAAAAGCTGCCCCGTCGATTGAACGGCGTAAACCTGGTTGGCGCCGTACAGGGTGCCGGTGGGCAGGTTGGTGTTGGCGTTGGCGATCGCGGTTTCGACTTCGTTGATACCGACGCCGCGCGCGGCGAGCGCGCTCGGGTCGACCTGTACGCGCACCGCGTATTTTTGCTGTCCCTGCACCTGGACCTGCGCCACGCCGTTAATGGTGGAAATACGCTGGGCCAGTACGGTTTCGGCGTATTCGTTTACCGTGGAAAGTGGCAGCGTGTCAGACGTCAGGGTCAGGAAAAAAATCGGCGCGTCGGCGGGATTGATTTTGCGAAACGACGGTGGCGAGGCCATGTTGGTCGGCAACTGGCGCGCCGTGGCGGCGATGGCGGAGTTGACGTCCTGCGCCGCGGCATCAATGTCCCGGTCTAGGGAAAACTGGATGGTGATGCTGGAGATGCCCTGGCTGCTGATCGAGGTCATCGAATCGATGCCGGCGATGGTCGAGAACTGCTTCTCGAGTACCGTGGCGACCGAAGAGGCCATGGTCTCCGGGTTTGCACCCGACAATTCGGCCGTCACCTGAATGGTCGGGAAGTCCACGTTGGGAAGCGAGGACACCGGCAGCTTTTTGAAGCCGGCAATCCCAAACACCACGATGCCCAGCATGACCAAGATGGTCATGACCGGACGGCGGATGAACAGTTCGGAGATATTCGCGCCCATCGGTTTTCGTCCTTAGGATTTTTCCGGGGCGACCTTCACCCCGGGGGCGAGCCGCAATTGGCCGCGTGTGATGACTTGCTCGCCGGGTTGTACGCCGCTGGCGATGATCAGTTTGACGCCTTCGGCGCGCTCTACCGTCACCTTGCGCACCTCGGTTGTCATATCCGGCTTGAGCACGTAAACGAATTGGCCGTTGGGCCCGGTCTGAACGGCCTGCGAGGGCACCATGACGGCGTCCTTTTGCTCAAACAACCTGAGGCTTACGTTCACGAACTGGCCCGGCCACAGTGCGTTGTCGTTGTTGGTAAAGCGCGCGCGCAGTTTGATCGTTCCCGTGGTCGCATCCACCGCGTTGTCGATGAATATCAGGCTGCCGGATGCGGCGACCTTGTCGGTGTTGGGTGGGCCCGCTTCAACCGTAAGGGGGCCCTTGGCCATGTAGGTTCGCAGCATTGCCAGGCTTTGCTCGGGCACGGCGAAGCTGACGTAAATGGGATGAACCTGGTTGAGCACAACCAGGGGGGTCGCGTCGTTGGACTTAACCAGATTTCCCATCTGGATCTGGATCTTGCCGGTATACCCGTCGATCGGCGAACGGATCGTGCAGTATTCAAGGTTGAGTTTCGCGTTGTCCACCGCCGCAGTGCTCGCAGCCGCCACCGCCATCGCGGCTTCCGCATTGGTGCGGAACTGCGAATAGGCGTCCTTGGAGACGAAATTCTTTTCCAGCAGTTCCTTGTAACGAACTTCCTGCGCACGGGCCTGGTCCCGGGCCGCGATATCGCGTGCGTTCGAAGCTTCGGCCTGGCGCAGCGTCGCCTCGTAGGGGCGCGGGTCGATGCGGAACAGCACGCTGCCCTTGCGAACCTCGTCGCCTTCCTTGAAGCCAACCTCGACAATCTGTCCGTCGACGCGTGCTTTTACGCTGACCGTGGACAGCGCTTCCACATTGCCGATGGCCCGAATCTTGAAAGGCACGGTTTCCTGGGAAACCGCCGCCACCGACACGGGGACGGTGCCCGGGCCCTTGCCCGCGCCACCCTTGCCCGCCGCGCCCTTTTCCGCTCCTCCGCCAAGGGCGCTTGGCTGGCCGCCGCTCAAGCCGGATTTGGGCATGCCGTAATACGCGTATCCGCCGCCCGCGGCGACAACGACTGCGAGCGCGCCGATGAATATCATGCGCTTGGCGCTAAGGAAGGGCTTGCCGGAAGAGGTGGCGATGATCGGGTCGTTCATGGATGCTGTTCGCTTTATTCCTGAAAAAACTGCGATTTGCCCGTCCGCAATACATCGCGGAGAGGCGCAAGTTAAACTGCCAATTTACGGCAAAAGTTGTTCTAAAGCAAAGAGTTCCTGTGGTGTCTCGCGTGCACGGATCTGATGCTGCACTGCGTCATCGACGAGCACTTCGGGGGCACGCCCGCGGCTGTTGTAGTTGGAACTCATGCTCATGCCGTAGGCCCCCGCGGACATCACCGCCAGAAGGTCGCCCTCGGCCAGGTTGAGATGCCGTTCACGCCCAAGCCAGTCGCCGGTTTCACATACCGGGCCGACGATGTCATAGGGTCGCGCATTGCCTTCGCGTTTAACCACGGGGACGATATCGTGCCAGGCTTCATAGAGCGCCGGGCGCATCAGGTCGTTCATTGCGGCATCGACGATGGCAAAATTCTTTTCCGCGTTGTGCTTGAGGTATTCCACGCGGGTAAGCAGTACGCCGGCGTTGCCCACCAGATGACGGCCCGGCTCGAACATGACTTTTTGCTTGCGACCGGCAAGCTTTGCGAAGAGGGGGGCAAGGTAGTCGCCGACCGCTGGCGGGGTTTCGTCCTGGTAACGGATCCCGAGGCCGCCGCCGAGGTCGAGGTGCTCGAGCACGATGCCGTCTGCGGCGAGGTCGTCCACCAGTTGCAACACCTTGTCGAGTGCCGCGATAAACGGTGATGTTTCCGTCAGTTGCGAGCCGATATGGCAGTCAATGCCCACTACCTTGATGTGGGGCATCGCGGCGGCCTTGCGATAAATGGCGCGGGCCGCCCCGATTTCGATGCCAAACTTGTTTTCCTTGAGACCGGTGGAAATGTACGGGTGTGTCTTGGGGTCGACATCGGGGTTCACGCGCAGCGATACCTTGGCCTTGCAGCCCGCGGCGCCGGCGACGTCATTTAGCCGGGAGAGCTCGCTTTCGGACTCGACGTTAAAGCAAAGGATCCCGACTTCGAGCGCGCGGCGCATTTCCGCGGCGGTCTTCCCGACACCAGAGAAAACGATCTTCCCAGCCTCTCCGCCGGCGGCAAGCACGCGCTCGAGTTCCCCCCCGGAAACAATGTCAAAGCCCGCGCCGCCGCGGGCAAACAGGTTGAGGATGGCGATATTGGAGTTGGCCTTGACGGCATAGCACACGAGCGTGTCGGGTCGGCCGTGAAGGCTGCAGGCCTGCTGGAATGCGGAGAGCGCCGTTTGCAGCGCATCGCGTGAATAGACGAAGCACGGCGTACCGAAGCGGCTTGCGATATCCTCAAGCGAAACCGACTCCGCATGCAGTCTGCCTGCGCGGTAAGTAAAGGCTTCCATCAGCGTGTGCCGGCGGGCTTGGTGTCTGCGGGTGTGGGGGCGCCGGGCGGGGGCAGGTAGAGCGGGCCCTTGGTGCCGCAGGCCTGGAGGGCGAGTGCGGCAAGCAGCGTGAGAATGACGGCGGAGACGCGGACCATGGCGGCAAACTTTAAAAATAAAATGACGGGCAAAGCCTGAACAACAGGCGCAAGCAGTGCGTTTGAGCCGCGTAGCG
>CAITSH010000233.1 GCA_903895005.1 uncultured Pseudomonadota bacterium | reverse complement strand
GGACGGCAGCGGCTACCCGAATCGCCTTGCGGGTGAGTCCATCCCCCTATCAGGCCGGATCGTCGCGATCGCGGATGTTTTTGATGCGCTTACAACCAAGCGCCCATACAAATCGCCCTGGCCCCTCGATAAGACGTTTGGATTCCTCAATGAGAACGCCGGCAGTCACTTCGATCCGGATCTGATCGAAATCTTAACGAAATTAAAAGATGAATTCATTGAAGTTCAGCAACGCTTCGCCGAGCCCTGAGGTTTCAGTGGGCGGCGGGTCGCATTCAACCGCGCGAAACGAGCCCCCGCCCCAGATACTGACAGCGTTAAGACAAGCGACCGGCCAGACGCACAAGGAGGTCGAGAAACTGACGCCCTTTTTCCGCGCCGATTTCAACCGCCCGTTATTCCTCAAGTGGTTGGATCTGATGCACGGCTTTTACCGGCAAATAGACCGCACAGTGGGGCAATCATCATTCAGCTCGACATGCGGCTGGCACTATGCAGCCCGCTGCCCCCTGATTGAGCGCGATCTGGCCGCCCTCGCAGGCAGGGCGCCAGAAGATTCCGCTGATCCTTCCCGGATACTTGCCAAATTGCAAAGCCTCGGTAATACCGGTGAGATTGCGGGGATGCTTTATGTCGTGGAGGGATCGACCCTGGGCGGCAATGTGCTGCTCGGCGTTCTGGGGAAACGTGCCGGGGTCACGGCGGCCTCAGGCGCCTCGTTTTTTGCACCGCACGGTGAAAACCCGCAGCCCTGCTGGGCGGAGTATGTACAGTTGCTATCACGTCTATCATCCGAGCCCGGCACTGAACACGATGTCGTGCACGGCGCAAAAACCACCTTTACGACGCTCCAGGAGTGGATCAAGGAAACCTGGCGCCACTAGCAAAGGCCAAGAAGGATAAGGCTGGCGCTTCCGACCAATAAGCAAAAAAAAGCCCGGATCGCATCGGCGATCCGGGCTTTATGCAGCAGGCCCCTGCAGCGGGGCTTTGAAGTTTGGTGCCAGTCGATACCGGGAATCAAACGCCCCAGGGCTTGATCGCAGCCTTGAGTTGCTTGTAACCGTCGAGATACTTCGGACGCTTGGCGCCGTAGATCTTGTCGAAGGTCGCCAGTTGGTCGTCGAGCCACTTGGACAACTCGGCATTACCCGGATTGGCCGCCTTGTAGGCTTCGTTGATCAGCACGAAGTGGATGCGCGGGTCGTAAGGCTGCTTGGTGCCGCCCTCGGTTTCGTCGCCGGCCAGCAGGCGCAGCAGCATCGCATCGGCCGAACCGAGCGTCTGTTCGTAAATCGGCTCACCGGTGATGCGGTACATGACGCTGGTCATGTCCTTGCCGTTTTTCATGGTGAAACCCATGTCGGCCCAGACCTTGTTCATGTCCGTACCGGGCTTGACCTTGTCGAGCACCATCTGGCCCCAGGCACGCAGCACATCGGGTGCGTCGGCCATCAGGTCGGTCAGGCGGTCGCCGTCGAGGTCGGTCGCGTACACAATCGCGCCCTTCTGCTGGATCATGTCGTGCAGGAGCAGGCCGAAGTTGGTGTCGGAAATGTGCTCGTAGATGTCACCCGACCAGTTTTCCATGCCGTCCTTGAAGTCCTTCGGGAGCAGCGCGACGATGGCGTCGACTTTTTCCTTTTGCTCTTCGTAGGCGTCCACCGAGTACTTGCGCTTGAGGGCGAACTTCGTGCCCTGCAGCATCCAGCGCACGATACCGGCGTTGACGGTGTCTTCCTGGGCCTGGGTCGGCTTGGTGGCGACGCGGCCGATCTGCTTGGTCTCGTGCACCATTTTCAGGAACAGGCGCACGGCGTAGGCCATGCGGATGCCCGGGGTGTTCATTTCGGAGTGGATGACGCCGGTGGCCGGGTCAACACCGAATTTTTTCTTGTCCTGCGAATACGGCAGGCCCGGCATGAAGCGGATGCTGGTGATGGTGCCGTAGGGGCGCACGTTGCAATACACGCCGGCGGCGGTGCGCAGCGGGGCGTTGGCCGACTTGCCGGCGACAACGACCTTCTTGCCGCCTTCGTTGACCATGAAGTCACCCGCGGTGGACCACTTGAGCGAGGTGTAGTCGAGCTTGCCGAACCAGTCGAGCGAAGCCAGCTTGGTGTCGTGGCGGAACTGCGCCATCATCGGAACGCCAAGGAAAGGCAGGCCGAGCACATCAAGGGCCATCAGCGTGCCGTTCAGCGCGAACATGTCGGTAAAGGCGTGCGCGACAGGCTTCACGCCACCCTTGGCATTGCCGCCCTCCCAGATGATCGCGTCGTTGATGCCGCGCGGTTGTGCCGACGAGCGCTTGTAGATGCCGTCGAGCATTTTGAACAGGTCGCCGTTTTGCTCTTCCTGGGCGATTTTGAGTAGATCGAGTGGTTGGGTCATGAATGCAAAGCCTCGGTGTGAAAATGGGGAGGGTGAACTCCGGGCGGGTAACGCTTGCGGACCGGGGGATGTCCGAACCCGGGAACCGCGGTACCTGCCGGAAATCAGGAATGTCAGACTTTCCGTGGGGGTATTATCGCATCTATCGACGCGTCGTTCTAGTCGCGCCCCTGCAGGCGGCGGAAAACCACCCCGACAAGCCGGTGCGGGTATCAGGCCGGCCGTTCGCAGGCCATCAGCGCCGGACCGGCACAGCCAAGCCCGGCATTGGGGATACTGCAACCGGGTCCACCGTGCACCGGCCGGTCAGGCGCCCAGCCTGCCCACCTTTGCCTCAAGCAGGCTCCACGCGGTCGCACCCAGTTCGTTTTTCCAGCGACGATAAAAATCCCCCGCCAGTTGCGCCCTGAAACTGGCGGTGTCGGCCTCGTTGAGGATCATGCCGCGCTGCGCGAACAGTGCCAGCATGCCGTCATTCTCCCGGCGGGTATGCGCGCGTTGCGCCAGCACCTGCCGGCGCGCATTGCGCTGGATGATGTCCTGCACATCCGCCGGCAGCCGCTCCCAGAACCCCAGGTTGGCCAGAAGATTAAAGCCCGACCACATGTGATTGGTTACGGAAAGGTATTTCGTGACCTCGTAGAGGCGGTTGACGTGATGCACCACCATTGCATTTTCCTGGCCATCAACGCGACCGGTCTTGAGCGAATCGTAAAGTTCCTTGATGTTGACGATCACCGGCAGCGCCCCCAACGCGGTGAAGGCGTCGACGAACAGGCGGCCATCGGGTACGCGCATCCGATAACCGGCGAGGTCCCGCACATCCCGCACCGGCTTGTCGCGGCCGTAAATCTGGCGAAAGCCGTTTTCAAAGCAGCAGCCAGGCAGCGCATGAATGCCCTTGGCGCGCATTTCAAGGCCGAGGTAATCACCCAGCGGGCCATCCATCACCGAAAACACCTGGTCGGTGTCGGCAAACGCAAACGGCAGGCCCTGGATTTCCGCCGCAGGCACCACCTGTCCGATGATGCCGCCCATCAGCGTCATGAACTCGAGTTCGCCCGAAACCAGCATCGCCAGCGCACCGGGGTCCGACCCCGCAATGTCGCCGTTGCGCGGGTGGACGCTGATGTCCACGCGGCCGCACGTCTCGCTGCGCACAGCCTCCCAAAGCGCCACTAAAAAGCCGTGGATGTGGCTGTCCTCGGGCTGGTTATGGAACTGCCTGCCGCGCCACTGCGCGGCGCCCCGCCGACCGGTTTCGCTCGACATTTATTCGGCTGAAAAGCCGGGGGTCTTGACAACCTTGTCCCAACGCGCGAAGTCTTCACGGATCACCGCGCTCACCCGCTCGGCCGGCAGGTCCCACAACTCCAGGCCGGACTTGGCAAGACGCTCCTTGATCGCCGCCTGCGCCAGTACCCTTGCACTGGCGTCGCGCAAGAGCTTGACCACCGCCGCAGGCGTGTCGCGCGGCGCGAACAAGGCCACCCAGGACGAGTAATCGAAGCCCGGCAGCCCCGCCTCGGCCACCGTGGGCAGGTCAGGAAACGCCGTCGAGCGCTCGCCGCCGGCAAACGCAATCGGCTTGACCCTGCCGCTGGGTAGAAACGGCAGCGCCAGCGAGTGCGCGATGAACATCACCTGCACCTGGCCGCCGGCGAGGTCCGCCGCAGCCTGCGTCGCCCCCTTGTAAGGCACATGGGTGAGCTTGACGCCGGACATCGCCTGGAACATTTCGGTGGCCAGATGTTGCGGGCTGCCCGGTCCGCCGCTGGAGTAATTGAGCTTGCCCGGGTTCGCCTTCGCGAACGCCACCAGTTCCCGGACATTGTTGATCGGCACGTCCTTGTTGACGGCAAGCAGCGTCGGGATGCTGGAGATGCCGCGAAGCGGCACAAAGTCGGCGAGCGGATCAAATTTCACCTGGCCGCGCTTGACGTTGGGCAGGATGGTCAGAATGCTGTTGTTGAGCGCGGCCAGCGTATAGCCGTCGCGCGTCGCCTTGGTCAGCCTTTCTGCACCGATCAGGCCGGCCGCCCCGGGCACGTTCTCTATGACAAAAGCGCCCTTGATTTCCTCGGCAAGCTTTTCACAAAACACGCGCACGGCAATATCGGATGCGCTGCCCGCCTGCAGCGGCAGGATTACGTTGATGGGCTTGCTCGGATAATTTTCCTGCGCATGACTGAAACGCGCGAGCAGCAGGCTTGCTGCACCTGCCGTGCCCGCGGTCATCAGTCGGCGGCGTCTAAGGCTTGTCATGCTCAGTCCTCCCGGTTGCTCTTATTGGACGCACATTATAGGCAAGCCTGACGCAAATGCAGACGCCGCCAAGCCGGCGGCGCGGCCCCGGGTCGGCAGCCGCAGTTTTGCTATGCTCGTCCTGCAACAAGACCCAGCCACCCCGCCCTTCCAACCACGCAGAGCCTTAACGGAGAATCGCATGTCCGCTTCGTGCCACCCTTTGCGCCACCCCGTGGCAATGGCCATGGCTTGCGCGCGGCCACGCGCGCTGGCCGTGGCCCTCTGCGTCCTCACCCCTTGTGTGGGCACCGCGGCGGAGATCACGGATGTGAAAAAAATCATCAGCGCCATCACCAATGAAAACACCCGCGCGATGGCGGTGACGCCGGTGTTCAACCAGCGCGTCGTCAACGGCCTGCCCGAGGGCTGGCGCGCCGGCGCCGAAAAGGCCGAGCGCGACAGCTACACCATGGAGTTCATGCCAGAGAAAGAAAACTCGCAGACCTGGCGCGACATGATTGTCCTCAAGGGGTTTCGCGGCCTCGCCAAGGATCCGCGTGCGACACCAAAGGCGCTGCTCGCCCAGATCGCCGCAGAATTGCGCACCACCTGCGCAGACAAGGCGATCACGCTGTCCCTTGGCGACACCAAGGTCGACGGACTCGACGCGCACGGCGCGGTCATGGGCTGCACCGGGCCGCCGGAGGGCGCTGTTCCGCCCGGCGGCAAAGGCCTGGGCGAAATGGCCTTTTACCTCGCGCTGCGCGGCAGCGAAGACTTGTTCGTGCTGCAACGTTCAAAACGCGCCGATGAATTCAAAAAAGCGGATGCCCCGATCAATGCCGCCAACGCCTTTGTCTTTTTCCGGGAAATGCAGCCGGTAAAACTGTGCCCGCGCGACCTGCCCGAAGTCGAATGCGTACAACGCCAGCCGCGATAACAAGCGGGACAATGCACTCACGCACTGCCGGAATGGCACGATGCAACGCGTGCTTCGGTTTGAACACGGTTAAACCCGGCGCAAACGTGATTACGAACAACGCATCCGGATGGCGCACCGGATTGCTCTCCGGATTGCTCTCCGGATTGCACGATAGCTGGAAATGCCCGTCTGGCGCGGCTTTCCAGCCGGTCGTTCACGCCGTGAGGTACGCACCATGAGCGCCCGTGCGCACGGCACCCTGCCCCAGGTCATCGCCCTGGGCTGCACCCAGACCATTGCCTGGGCGTCGTCGACGTATTTGCCGGCCATCCTGGCGCAGCCGATCGCACAAGAACTCGACATTTCGCGCGCCAATATTTTCGGCGCGTTTTCGATCGCCCTGATCCTCACCGGGCTCGGTGGCCCCGCGGTCGGTCGCTTCATCGACAGGCACGGCGGTCGCGGCATGCTGGCCGCCTCAAACCTCGTTTTCGCCGCAGGGCTGCTGCTGCTCGGTTGCGCATCCAACGGCGCGACCATGCTCGCCGCCTGGTGCATTCTGGGCATCGGCATGGCCATGGGCCTGTACGACGCCGCCTTCGCCGCGCTGGTGCGGCTGCACGGCAACGCCGCGCGCGAACCGATCACCGGCATCACCCTCATCGCCGGCTTTGCCAGCACCGTGGGCTGGCCGCTCAGCGCATTTATCGCAGAACACTACGGCTGGCGTGCGAGCTGCTTCACCTGGGCGGCCATACACCTTGCCATCGCGCTGCCGGTCAATCTGCTCTTCATACCAGGGGTGAGAAACACCGCACCCGCCATCAAGGCCGCGCCAGCCAACGGCAAAGGCATAGCCAGCGAGGGCACCGGTGCAAGGGCGGTACCGGCAAACGCGCAGAACGAACGCCTCGCCTTCTGGCTGGTCGCGGTGTTCGCCGCGGCGACCTCCTTTGTCACCTCGGCGATGGCGGCGCACCTGCCCGGATTGCTGCTGGCCGCCGGTGCCAGTGCCGTGGCGGCGCTGACGGCTTCGGCCCTGCTCGGCCCGGCGCAAGTGCTGGCGCGGCTTTCCGAATTCATGGCGGCGCGCCGTTTTGGATTTCATCCGCTGACCAGCGCACGCGTTGCGACGGCGCTGCATCCGGCGGGCGTGGTTGTGTTGGCGCTGTTTGGCGGCGCCCCCGTCATGGTGGCGGCCTTCGCCGTGCTGCACGGCGCCGGCAACGGCATGATCACCATTGCCAAGGGCACGCTGCCCCTCGCGATATTCGGGCCGGCCGGTTACGGCTTTCGCCAGGGGCTGCTCAATGTGCTGGCACGCGGCGCGCAGGCCTTCGCCCCCTTCGCCTTCGGCCTCACCCTGGACACGCGCGGCGTTGGCGCGAGCATCGCACTGTCAGGCGGCGTATCGCTGGTGGCGCTGGCCGCGCTGATGCTGTTGCGCAAGGGTCCCCGGTAAAGCAAGCCACCCTCGGCTTGGTCCGCGCCCGTCCTGCAGCCTGCGCAAACGCCGTCACGGCCCGATCCGGCCGTGTTGCCGCTATGTTCGCTACCGTACATAAAATGTCTATTTCAAAAACCGCGCTAAGCTCGGAGCACCTGCGGCTTTTCCCTACAGTCTGACAAGAAGCTGCGCGTTCGAAGAATACGGCGGATGACCGGAAACCAAGAGAATGAAACACCAGCACCATGCCCGCCAACCTCATCGGCATCTCGTTTGCAGATGCCCGCTTACGCACCGCCACCTACGCCGTTCTGCTTGCCGTTTTCCTCGGCGCCCTCGCGGCGATCACCGCTTCCTCCTGGCAGCGGCAGTCGGAAGTCCACGGGCAAAATCTCGAGATCGCCAACGCCATTACCGCCAAATCGATAGACATCTATTTGCTTGCGCTTGAGCGCTCCATTGCGACACTCGGAGAACGTTTGCAGCGCAACAGACTTGGTGCGGGCACCACGGGAATACTGGCCGACTTCCAGAAGCATTTCCCTCACTTCTCCAATGTCCTCGTGATTTCCACCGAAGGCGACGTGCTCTACGCAAGCCGTCCGGCGAGGCCGGGTGATGTCAAAGCCAACGTCAGGGGAGACCCGTCCTTCCAAGACGCCTACGAGCGCCTCGCAAGCGGCCAGGCCATGGTGATCGGGCGCCCTTTTTTCGCGCCGCTCAGCAAAGAATGGCTGTCCCCGCTGCGCCATGCCGTGCGCGATTCCAGCGGCAAGATGCTGTACATCCTCAGCGCGGGCCTGAGCCTTGACCGCCCCCACGAATTCTGGGAAGCGGCGAACCTGCCCGACGGCGGACATCTGGGACTGGTTCGTGACGACGGCTACATGGTCGCGCGTTTTCCGGCGCAGCCCAGCCAGGCCCCGGACCCCTACCTGAAGCCCCTTAACGGATTACTGGACAACTTCCTGGGCGCCAATCCCGGCATGCAGGATGGCATCATTCGCGGCGACAGCCCGGTTGTCCCGGATAACGCCATCGTTGCCTTCAGTCGTATCAAGCGTTACGGCGTCACCGTGTTCAGAGCAGACCGCACCGGCAATCTTTATGCTGCGTGGTGGGCGACCGTATGGCCGGCCTACCTCTTCCTGCTGCTGTTCTTTGCCTATGTCGCCGCCATTTTCAAGGTACTTAGCGACAAGGCCGTGGTCACACTGCGCGCGATTGACCGACGCGCGGCGCCGCTTGAGACGGCGAACGTCGAACCTACGACATGCGCGACGCCGACAAGCGGTTCAACCGCCTGCACAGCGAGCGCGAACACGATGACGCAAGGATCAGCCCCGCCTTCCTCCAGCGCATCGTCCGCGCGCGTTTCACGTTCAGCATTACCGCCTTAATCGCACCACCCGGCCATCGCAGTACAGCGCGGGTGTCCGCCACCTTGGTGAAACCCTGATCCATGACAATTAACCATCGCCATTCCGGTTTCCTGCCCCGGATTCATCCCGACACAGACTCGCGATGATGAAAATACCGACCCTGCCCGCCTGCTGGCAGGGACTTGCGGGGCGATCGCCGTCTGCGCGGCGCATCGTGCTGTTGTGCATGGCACTGGTGGTCGCAACCGCGCTGGTCGCCTACCTGATGTTGTCGGGCTACCAACAGACCATCCGGAATGCCGAAACCGAAACCCGCAATTACGCGACCATACTTGCAGCAAGGCTGGATGCCGCCCTGCGCATCGCGGACCAGAGCACGCAAAGCGTCGTCGCGACCCTCCCGGTTTCGGCATTGCGCCGGGAGAACCTGCGCCGCTACGACGCGCATTGGAATGCCGACCTGGCCTCGCGCATTGCCGGCTTTCCGGAGCTGCTTTCGCTGCGCATTTTCGATGTGCTCGGCGACCTGATGTACGCGAGCGACGCCGCGCAAGTAGCGCCGATCAACATCGGCGACCGCGCACTTTTCCGGGACGCACGAGACACCCTCGATGACAAGCTGATATTTTCAGACGTAATCGTCTCCCGTAACAACGGCGAACGTATTCTCGTCATCGAAAAGGCGGTGCGTGACGGCGGCGACTTTCGCGGCCTCGTCGGGGCCTCGCTCAACCTCTCTTATTTTGTCGACATCTTCAGGAAAACCGACATCGGGCCCGACAGCGTCATCGCCATTTACCGCAGCGACACCTTTACCCCGGTGCTGCGATGGCCGCCCGCGGGCAGCAACACGCTCACGCCGCTGCCGGCCGACAGCCCGACGCGCAAGGCGCTGCCTGAGGGCACGCCACATGCGACGATCAGGCTCAGCTCGGCCGCCGACGGCATCACGCGCATCTACAGCTACAAAAAACTCGATAACTACCCGTTTTTCATTTCGATCGGGATAGCGTATCCGCACATTCTCGCCCAGTGGCGCAAGCAATCGGTCGTTGTTGCGGTGATCCTGCTGCTGCTGCTGGGTATCGCCGCCATGGTGTTGCGACGCCTGCAACGCGCCGAAACGGCGCGGCTCGAATTTAACGTCGCGCTGGAGCAGCGCGTGCATGAGCGTACCAGCAGTCTCGAGGCGGTCAACGCCGAACTGGAGGCCTTCATGTACTCGGTCTCGCATGACCTCAAGGCACCGCTGCGCGCCATAGACAGCAATTCGGCGATTCTGGAAAGCCAATTGGCGCTGCCCGCAGGCGGCGAATCGAGCCGGCGTATCGGTCGCATCCGCTTGAATGTGCAGCGCATGAGCCAGTTGCTGAACGAGTTGCTCGAGCTCGCACGCACCTCAAAGACGGAACTGCGCAAGCAAGAAGTGGACATGCGGGCCACATTGGAATCGGTCATCAGCGAAATGGAGGGAGTTGCCGGTCGCGTGCGCTTCGAGATCGGCGAAACCCCCAATTGCCGCGGCGACCTCATTCAATTGCGCCAAATCTGGAGCAACCTGATCGGCAACGCCGTCAAGTACAGTACCCACTCCGTGGCGCCGGTGGTGCGCATAGGCTTTGCGGACGGCGCCTATTTCATTGCAGACAACGGCGTGGGGTTTGACATGGCTTACAGCGACAAGCTGTTCAAGATTTTCAGCCGCCTTCATCACGAGCGCGATTACGAGGGCACCGGGATCGGGCTTGCCATCGTCAAGCGCATCGTCGATCGCCACAAGGGCAGCATAACGGCGCAGTCGACGGCCGGCTCCGGCGCAAGGTTCGCCTTCACCATCCCGGACTGAACCGTACGCGCTGCGCTGGCGCGCGGCTCCGGGAACGGGGTTCCCGATTGCACGCCCCGCAAATCAGGCGCATATCAGCCGCATACCGGTGCGTGGGCGGTCAGCGGGAACATCCGCCGCGTGGCGGCCGGCCCGAAAATCCTCGATGCACTGACCGACTTATATGGCAGACAGCCCCTGCCGTTCCAGAGCCTGAATTTTCTCAAGGGCACGGAGCCGAAGGCGCACCCTGACAGTATCCACTTCAATACCGGGCCCTTCGGCCTGATGTGCGGCGTATGGGTTACCCTCGAGGACATCGGCCCGACCAGGGTCCGCTGGGGTATTACCCCGGCAGAAACGACCTGCCGGAAATGAACTTTGAGGACATGGGAATGCCCCCAGCTGCGACGCCTACCCCGGGGACGAGGCCCATCTTGACCGCCCGATCGAACAACAGGGGTTTAAGCCTTTGTACGGCCTCGTTCCCAAGGGCCATGCCATCATCTGGTCGTCCAACGTGCGGCATGGGGGCTCAAAGCAGAACAACAAGGACCTCAACCGCCTGTCACAGGTCGCGCATTATTTTTTCGAGGGTGCGCTGCCCTGGCCTCCGGGCTTCAGTTCAAATGGCCGCGCCTACTTTGAACCGAAGTGGATACCGCTTGAGGCAGGCACGCCGCCCGTCAGGCGCTAAGCCAACCTATCGAATGCGCGCAGCCGTTGCGCGCAGGCGCGGCGACATGCGCTGAAGAAGCAGGCGGGACGAGGCTTTCCAGCCTCTTTGCAAACCCGATGCGTTTCAGATTACAAATCGCGCGCGCGAAAGGTGTCGCACCGCTTGAAGTCGCCGCCGTCTATGCCGCGACGAAACCAGCGCACACGCTGTTCCGATGATCCGTGTGTGAATGACTCCGGGCTGACATAACCGCGCGCCTGTTTTTGCAACCGGTCATCGCCGATGGCCGAAGCGGCATTGAGGCCTTTTTCCAGATCGCCGCTTTCAAGAATGTGTCTCGCGCGGTCGGCGTGGTTGGCCCACACGCCGGCAAAACAATCGGCCTGCAGTTCGAGCCGTACCGAAAGCCGGTTGGCGCCGGCCTTGTCGGTGCGCTGCTGCGCCGCCGCGACCTTGCCCGAAATACCCATCAGGTTTTGCACGTGGTGGCCGACCTCGTGCGCGATCACATAGGCCTGGGCGAATTCGCCCGGTGCATGAAAGCGCTTTTGCAAATCATCGTAAAACGCGAGGTCGATGTAGACCTTGCGGTCGCCGGGACAGTAAAACGGCCCCATCGCCGATTCCGCCAGCCCGCAGGCCGAACGCACCGCGCCGGTAAAGAGCACCAGCCTGGGTTTTTCGTAGGTGCTGCCACCCGAGCGAAAAATCGCCGTCCAGGTGTCTTCCGTGTCAGCCAGGATCATCGACACAAAGCGCGCCTGGGTGTCCGCGTGCGGCGGCGGCTTCGCCGGCGAGGTCGCCTGCGAGACGGTCGGCGCCGAGGTGCCGGCGACCTGGTTGAGTATGGAGCTGGGGTCGACGCCGAAATACCAGGCCACCAGCGCCAGCACCACGGTGCCGATGCCGATGGAACCGCCGCCCAGCCCGCCAAACCCGCCGCCACCGGCCGATTCGCCGCGGCGGTCTTCTACGTTGTCGCTTTCGCGTTCGTCATCGAGGCGCATGCCGGCCGCCCGTCGCAGTGATCAGGGGTTGCCCAGAAAATCGCGCTTGCCGATATCGACGCCGTTGTGGCGCAGGATGTTGTAGGTGGTGGTGACATGGAAATAAAAATTCGGCACCGCGTGGCCGAGCAGGAACTGCATGCCCTTGTAATGCGTTTCCTTGTCGCCGCGCTTGATGACGATGGCCTTCTCTTCGGTGCCGTCGATCTGCGCCGGCGTCACGCTTTGCAGGTAGGCGACGGTCTTGGCGATGCGCGCCTTGAGGTCTGCGAGGGTCACTTCATTGTCTTCGAACATCGGGATCTCGCCACCGGCGAGGCGCGCCACGACACCCTTGGCCGCGTCACAAGCGATCTGCACCTGCTTGGTCATGGGCAGCATGTCGGGAAAAATCCGGTAGGTCGTCAGCGCGCTCTGGTCGATTTTTTTCGCATCGACATGGGCTTGCGCCTTGTCGAGGATGTTCGAGAGATTGCCGAGGATGTTGACAAAGCGAGATCGGAAGAGCACCGTCTGAACTCCAGTCACGGCTACAGATCGCGTATTCCGTC
>CAITSH010000232.1 GCA_903895005.1 uncultured Pseudomonadota bacterium | reverse complement strand
CGCCTTATCGAACTTAATATCGCCACGTTGATCACTCCTGCAACCCCTGCTCATATTTTGAGCAGGGTAGTGTCGTTCGTGGCTCAGTTTTCAGTGAAAACTACACCCCAAAATGGCTCAGTTTTGGGTGGAAATCAACAGCGCGCTGGAAAGATCCACCCGGATCCGCGTGGTTTGTTCCATATCGTCGTAGCCAATCCGCCCCTGGTCGAGGGTAAGCCGGCCGATACGGATGCGCGCGCTCTCGTCCTGTTGCGCAAGGTCAAGCAGCCAGTTTTTCCGCCCCCCGGTGCCCCGTTCAAGAAATACCAGCGGACGGGTCAGGTGAACCTCGGGTAAAACCACGTTCCGGTGCAACAACTGCACGGCATCAAAGGTGATGTCCACCGCCTCGGCGCTGAGCATTTCCTTTTCCAGAGCCCATGACGGGTTTGCGAACGAAACCCCTGCGGCACGAATGTGCGGTAACGGCCAGCCGAACCGGATCGTGATATCGCCCTTAATGGCAAGTTCGCGACCGGTCTTGTCCATAACAACGCGTTCGATCGGGACGCGCAGCCAGTTCCAGCCGAACAGCGTGATGAACAACAGCGTAAATACCGGAGGCGCCAGCACAAGCCCGGCCAGCCAAACAAGTTTTCGGGGCAGGGTCATGTCATTTAAAGCCGTCATCTGGGGATCGCAGTCCGCGTGGTGCTCCGGACAACTGTGCGAAACGACACGGGGCGACATGGGGCGACATAGAGCCACGCGGAACGAAAAGAGGATTGTCCTGCGGTAAATGTCTTCGAACAGTGCAGTAACGTACATACGAAGCAACGGTTTCAACCTAGCCTGCCTCACCACCTCCCCGTATCCCGCCGACCCGGCTTTGTGAGGGCCCCGGGCGGGGCGATACACCCCCGACTTGCCGGAAACCCCGAATTTCAACTTTCACCCAGGAGAACAGCATGGACGCATCACCCCGCACCAACAGTCACGCATCGACAGGAAATGGTTCCATGGACGCGACACTACACAAGGCGGCGGATCGCCTCCACGGCGCCGTAGACCGTCTGGCCGGAGCGGCGGACGGCGCGGTACGCCAGGTCGAACCGGCGATAGAACGCGCGGCGCAATCCGTCCATCACGCGGTCAGCAGGGTTGCCGATGCCGCGGGTCCGACCGTCGATTGGCTGAGCGAGCATGGCGAAAGCCTGAACGCGCGAAGCCGGAAAATGTCCGCCGACACCGGTGCCTATGTCAGAGAGAATCCCTGGAAATCCATCGGCGCGGCAGCAATCATCGGTTTTGTGATCAGCCGCTTCGTACGCTGACAGCGGTCCGCTGGTCGCGTCTCACCGGACCGGACCCGCCGCCACCATGCGGCGCGTCCGGCCGTTGGCGCCACCCCGCCACCTTGGCTTAGGTCAGGTCAGCCCTGCACCCGGTGCACACAAAGCCGACAGACCATGTAAGCCACGACACACAGATTGCCAAGCAGCACAACGCCGTTCAGCGCGGTGGCATGCCCCAGGAGATGGTTTGCTTCTAGCGGAAGGTAGACCGCACCCGAAAGCGCGGCCAGCCATTCGGCCCAGTATCGCTGCCGCCAGAGCCCGTAGCCTTCGACGAAGCGGATCAATGCGTAGACCGCCGCGAGCATGAGCAAGCCGCGCAGATCGGCGTTGCCGATCAATCCGGCATAGTCAACAATGAGTTGGGGGAAACGCGCTTCGGGATCCAGGTGCAGATGACCTAAAAGGGCATGGGCCACGCGCACGAGGTCGCGGTGGGCAAATCCTAAAATGCCGATGCCTGCCGACAGGGCCGCAACGCCCTTGGCAATTTCGAAAACGGCGATGGCGCGGAGCGCCCGGCCTTGCAGTTCTTGCGTGACGCCCCCGATGCGTGCGGAATCGACCTGAAACGAAGCTGTCCGGGGCAAACCCATGTAATGGGCCTGCCCTCAGACTCCAGTCCTTCAGCGGGCCGGGACGATTACAACCGTTCCATCTGCAGAGCTGCCCCTGGCGCCGGTATTGCCACGTGCCCCGGTATTGCCCGTGGCGCCCGTGTCACCCGTCGCGCCGGTGTAGCCGGTGGCTCCGGTGCCACCCGTCGCCCCGGTGTCACCCGTCGCGCCGGTGCGCCCGGTTGCGCCGGTGTAGCCCGTCGCGCCGGAACTGCCGGTCGCACCGGTGTATCCGGTTGCGCCCGTGTAACCCGTAGCACCGGTGTTACCGGTGGCGCCCTGCGGACCCGGGGGCCCCGCAGGCATGGTGAAACATCCGGCCAATGCAAGCGAAGCGGCGGCGCCTACGAACATTTTTGCGAACATCATGATGATTTCCTTTATTCAGCGGTTGAAACGCATGCGGCCCGGTGCGCGCGGCCACCCGGATGCGATCAGGACCCGGAAACGAAACTGAGCGCCGGCAGATCAGGCCCGCGCCACTACGCGATACGCGCGGCGAAACAGGCTGCTCCGCGCGCCGCCCTCGACCGGCTTCAGTTGTTCAGCATCATCTGCAGGATTACGCCCGTGGCGACGGCGACCAGGAGATAGTCCCCGCCGCTTTGCACCCAGTGGTAGCCGCGCGGCGGAGCGCTGAGCGCATGGCCGCGCCAGTCATCGACCACGTACTGGCGATGGCGGTACTCGACCGGAAGACGGTCACCACGGTAAAACTGGTGATTGGGTCCGCCGCCGCGTTCACCACCACGCCGGTCGTTGTCCGCACGGCCGCGATTGTTTCCATTGCCGCGGCCCTCGTTATCGCGACGGTTGTCGCTGCGTTGCTCACCGCGACTGTCACCGCGACTTTCACCACGACTGTCACCGCGATTGTCACCGCGCGGTCCCTGCTCGCCGCGACCGCGATCATTGCGTTCGCTGTTGCCTTGCGCGATCGCAAAACCGCCCGAGGTGAGCGACAAAGCAAGCACGACGCATACGATGGATTGTCTTTTCATATCTGGCTCCAGCTGAGCGGAGCAATCCAACCCGCGTTGCACGGATTGCGATTTACCCCCTGAAAGGCGCGACCGGTGTCGCGTCGTTTCAGGGTCTTTCGACCGATGGGGAGAGCCTAATCAGACGGGGTATGCGGGTCTGTGCGCGACCGAACGCTCCGGCAAGCTTGTGCCAGGCAAGTGTCGACGCCGGACAGAAGCTGCCGGCACGCCGGCTTGGGGTGACAGCGGCCCGGGACTGCTTATTTCTCTACTGCCACGCCCTTCCAGAAGGCGACGTAGCCGGCAATCTGCTTGGCCGCATCCTTCGGTTCGGGGTAGTACCAGGCCGCGTCCTTGTTGACCTTGCCATCCACCACCACATCGTAATAACTGGCAATGCCCTTCCAGCCGCAGGTGGTATGCGTTTCACTGGGGCGGAGATTCTCGCTCTTGACGCTGCCGGGCGGGAAATACACGTTGCCCTCCACGGTTTCAAATGCGGCACTCTCGGCCACGACGGCATTGTTCCAGATCGCTTTTGGCATGTTGACTCCTGTAATGACGGTTCGGTATCGGACTAGATAAGCGGCTTAAGCTCGCCCAGGACGGTGGGCAGGAGTTCGGACACCGTGGGATGAATGTAAACCGAATGGGTCATTGTCGTATAGGGTACATCGGCATACATCGTGGCCAGAAGCGAATGAATTGCCTCGTCGCCACCCGCGCCGAGTATAGCGGCACCAAGTATTTTTTTCGTCTCTGCGTCCACCGTAATCTTGATAAAGCCGCGGGTGTCGCCCTTTTCCAAAGCCCGGCCAACGCGGGTCATGGGCCGCATTCCGGTCAGGGCCTTGCATCCGCTTTTTCGCACTTCGTCATCGGTCATGCCGGCCCGCCCCAGGGGAGGGTCGGTGAACAAACCGTAGGCCGTAATGCGGTCGCGGACGCTGCGCGATGCCCCCTCAAGCAGGTTGTCGGCGACGATCTCGTAGTCATTATAGGAAGTGTGGGTGAAGGCACCGCGCCCGTTGCAGTCACCCAGCGCCCAGATTCCCGGCGCGCTGGTGAGCAGGGCGTCGTCAACTTTAATGTAGCCGCGCGCGTCGGTGGCGACGCCAGCCTTGTCGAGGCCCAGATCGTGGGTATTCGGCAGGCGGCCGATGGCCAGCAGAAGATGCGAACCGCTGATTTCTCCGGCAACCCCTTCGCGCACGAATTTGACAACGACATCGCCGCCACGCTTCTCCACGCCCGTCACCTCCGCGCCAAGTTCGGCACGAACACCCTCGCCCTCCAGAATGTCGCGCACGCCTTTGGAAATATCCGCGTCCTCTCGTGCGATCAGGCGTGGTGCGCGCTCGACAATCGTCACCGCGCTGCCAAAGCGCCGGTACATCTGTGCGAATTCCAGGCCGATATAGCTTCCGCCGAGAATCACCAGGTGGCGCGGCAGGAAATCCACATCCAGGATGGTGGAGTTGGTGAGGTAGGGCACATCCTTGAGGCCCGGAATCGGCGGCACCAGGGCGCGGCCGCCGACGTTGATATAAATCGACTTCGCCCGCAGCAACTCATCACCGACGCGCACGCTGTCGGACGAATCGAAACGCGCGTGCCCCTGGACGACGCGGCAATTGTCCAGTCCGCGCAGCCATTTTTCAACATTGCGACTGGAGGCGCCGCTGATCGCGTCCTTGCGCGCCTTGACGCGCTTCATGTCCACCGTCACCGGGCCCGCAACGACACCATAGTCGGCCCCGTGACGCGCAATATGCGCTGCGTAGGCGCTGGCCACCAGCGCCTTGGTCGGAATGCAGCCGGTGTTGACGCAGGTCCCGCCAAAGCGGCCACGCTCGACGATGGCCACCTTCAAGCCGGCCGCGGAAAGCCTGGCCGCGAGCGCCGGGCCGTATTGCCCGCTCCCGATCACAAGTGCGTCAAATTGGGTCTGCATGAGCGGCTCCGGTGAATGCGTTGGGCCGGGACAAGCAGCCGCAAGCGCGACCCCGCGTTATGCGAAGACACGTGGCGCTTGGTCGCCGGATCAAGCGGGAGCTTACAAGCAATGATGAAGTTCCATCTGTGCGCCGGCACACCCTGGCGCGGTCACTTTTGCGTCCACCTGAACGGGCTCCGACCAACCCGGTCAGGCGGCGCAGAGCGCCTCGACGGTATTGCCCCCGCCCGAATAGGCCACACTGGAGGCGAGCGAGCGCACCAGATGAATGCCACGACCGTAAGGCGCCGACGGGGACGCGGGCTCACCGTTGAGCAGGCCCTGGTGGTCAAAGCCCTCGCCGCTATCGCGGACGCGGATGCGCACGCCCTTGGTCTCGCCGGCGGAAAGGCGCGTTAACTCGATTTCGATTTCACCGCACTTGAGCGCGGCAAGCCGACGGCCGCGCTCGTCGAGGTAACGTTCTATGCCTTCGGGGCCATCCTTGAGGCGCGAATCGAGGCCCAGCAGCCCGTGGTCGAGCGCATTGTTGAACAACTCGGAGAGCAGAACGAAAAGGCGGGTTGCATCAACACCGTCAGGATCGATTTCCTTCACCAGGTGCTGCACCATTGGAACTATGTCGATGCACTTGAGCCTGCCGGCACCCAGACGCAAATTGCAGCTCCAGTCGGTGTCCATGTCTGTTGCTTCAAGCTTGCGGACTTCGACAGCGTCACTTGGGTTTGCAACGCTGCGCTTGGACGTGACGCCGCCACAGTTCAGCACTGCAAGTGATATGTCGTCGTGGGCCTCACGTCCCCCAAGAAAGCTGCGAATGCTTGCAGATACCGTGTGATAGCGGGCGGGCGGCGCGCACCAGGCCAGGCTGTCGATCAGGCGCGCCTCGCCAAAGGCTGTATTTCCCGGTCCCCGGGCCTCCAGCAGGCCGTCCGAATAGAAAAAAATCTGGCTGCCGGGCGGGGCCTCCACGGTGTCGGTGCCGGTGTCCATTTCGCGCTTGCCAAGTACCCCGAGGGGTACGTGGCGCGAGGGAAAACGGCGGACCAAATCACCCTCCTCGCCAATGAGCAGCGCGTCCGGGCAGCCGCCGTTCCATACTTCCAGGCTGAGTTTCCCCGGCGAATATGCAACCAGTGCGGCCGACACGAACAAGCCTGGGAAATCATATGAACGTATCCGCTCGTTCAGTTCTGCGGCGATGGACGACAGGCCAAAGCCCTTGAGCGTCATGGTCAGGAAGGTACGCGCCAAGGGCAACACGACGAACGTGGCCGCGAGTCCATGGCCGACGCCGTCGGCCAGCATCACGTGCAGCGCACCCGAAGGAGAGCCTTCGGCTACGATGATATCGCCACTGAACTTGGAAGCCGGGAAAATCCAGGTGTGCAGCTCGGGGAAACACTGGACCTTTCCGCGCATGACGTTGTCCAGCAAACTTCGCGCGAGTTGCATTTCGTCTGCGAGGCGCGAGGCATGGTCGGCAAGCTGTTCGCGATTCTCCACCAATTTTCGCCGCAGGGCGCGTTGCTTTTCCGCACCGCCGAGCACTGCGCGAAGCGCTGCCACCCCGGGCTGCCTGGGCAACGCCAAGTCGGCACCGGACTCGAGGCAACGCGTGAGCGTGCCCGGATCCTGGGCCGCGCATAGAAGGCCGATGGGGACACGACGATCGGGATCCGCCTCGCGAAGGCGCGCAGCAGTGCCGTCGGCGACATCCAGCAATATCAGGTCCGGGTCCGCCTGCGCATACAGCGCCAGGGCCGCGCTGCAACCGTCCACTTCGAACACGCTTTGCTTGAGCGAGGCCAGGGTTGCGCACAAACTTGCACGCCGATCACCGTTTGGATCAACGAGAAGCACCCGCAGGGGATCTTCCAGCCAGGACATCAGCGCATCGTGAACAGTTTCTGGAAATTGGCAATGCGTAACACCTCGTTCACCGCACCACCGCAATTTTCCAGAACAATGCGTTTGTTGCTGGCGCTCCCGCGATCGCGCAGGATCAGCAGCATGCCAAGTGCCGAACTGTCCAGGTATTCCACATTCGCCAGGTCAACCACCACCTCCCCGACCGAGGCCTCGCTCATGGGCCCCTCGTACGCCAGCTTGAATTCGCGATGGCTGCTGAAATCAAAACGACCGGACAAACGGATACGCGCCTGGTTTTTTTCGGTAAGACTTGTGATGCTCATTGCTACACTCCTGGCAAAACAGATTAAACCCGGTTGGTCCGCCGGCCCGAAAGGGCCAGCCGGTCAAACACGCGCCGCGCCATGTCGCGCAGCGGCACTACCTCTTCCACGGCGCCCACCGCAATGGCCTCCTTGGGCATACCGAACACCACGCAGCTCGCCTCGTCTTGGGCAAGGTTGTACGACCCCGCCTGTTTCATTTCGAGCATTGCGGTCGCACCGTCCTTGCCCATGCCGGTAAGCATCACTCCGATGGCATTGGGTCCGACGCACCCAGCGGCCGAGCGGAACAGCACCTCGACAGAGGGCCGGTGACGGTTGACGGGTGGCCCGTCGGTCAGCGAGATTACGTAGTTGGCACCGCTGCGCTTCACCGCCATATGAAAATCACCCGGCGCAATGTACGCATGACCGGGCAGCACCCGTTCGCCGTTGACCGCTTCGGACACGGTTATCCGGCACAGTGAATCAAGACGGATGGCAAATGACTTTGTAAAACCGGCGGGCATGTGTTGGGTAATGAGCACCGCCGGCGCATCAGCCGGCAACTCGATCAGGAATTCGCGCAAGGCTTCGGTACCGCCCGTCGACGCACCGACGATGACGAGCTTTTCAGTCGACGTGCTTCGATTGACAAGGGATGGCAGCCCAGGCTTGGCCGGCAGGTCAAGCGGCGCCGATCGCTTGATGCGGGCACTTGCCGCGATGCGTATTTTTTCGGTTATCTCAGACGCATAGGCCTTCATCCCGCCGGAAATATCCACTTTGGGCTTGGCGACAAAATCAACCGCGCCAAGCTCAAGCGCGCGCATTGTCGTCTCCGAACCCTTTTCGGTAAGGGTCGACACCATCACCACCGGCATCGGGCGCAAGCGCATCAGCCGGTCGAGAAAATCAATGCCGTCCATCTTTGGCATCTCAACATCCAGCGTCAGCACATCCGGGTTGAGGCTGCGTATCATTTCACGCGCCACCAGCGGATCGGGCGCGGCGCCGATAGCTTTCATGTCCGGCTCGGCATCGATTATTTCGGTCAGCATTTTCCGGATCAGCGCCGAATCATCGATGATCAATACTTTTATGGTTTTCATGATATTTCCCGGAAGTTGGTTATAGAAGGCAGCCTGCGCGTTCAGCCAAACAATTCCACTTCCCCGCCGACATTGGCCTTCTTGAGACGCGAACCGTAATCTTTTTCGCGTTCGAAGATCGTATTGTTGTTCACCGTCTTGATTTTTTTTACCATCACCTTGCCGGTGCGCGGGAAGAAATACACCTTGCGCGGATAAACATCGATCAGATCGCTCGCCACGATGCGTATCTTTTCCGTTTTCAGGAAACGGTTGACGAATTCCGCGTTGCGCTCGCCGACGTTGGCCTGCGTCAATCCGGCGAGAACATTGCCTCCGCCGAACACCTTGGCCTCGAGGTTTGTACGCTTTGCACCCATCTTGATCAGGCTGTTGATGAGTATTTCCATGGCATAGGTGCCATAGCGCGCGGCGCTGCTCATCGGCGTGTTCTCGTCGAGCGCCGCATCGGGCAGCATGAAATGGTTCATGCCGCCTATGCCCGTATGCACATCGCGGATGCAGGCGGCGACACAGGAACCGAGCACGGTGACGATCAGCATGTCGTCGGCGGTGACATAGAACTCCCCCGGCAGCACCTTCGCCGCGTCGGCATCAAAGTTGCGGTCGAAGTAAAGATTGGTTGCCAGCGACTCGTGCCACTGTTCAAGCATGGCGGGCGCGAACCTTCGGAGCCAGTTCGTAGACCGTGTTGCCGCGCAGCTTGAACAGGTCTGCAGAGTGAAAAAAACTTTCCGAATGCCCGGCAAACAGCACACCGTCAGTGCGGATCAGCGGCGCCATTTTTTCAAGTATCTTGCGCTGCGTCTCCTTGTCAAAATAAATCATCACGTTGCGGCACATGATGACGTCAAACGGACCGCGGAGCGGCCATTTTGCATCGAGCAGGTTCTGCTGCCGGAAAGTGATCAGGCTGCGCAGTTCCGGCCGCACCTTGACATAACCCGCCCGCGCCCCGCTGCCCTTGAGTACAAACCGTTTGGTGCGCTCGGCCGACAGCGGTTCGATGCGCTCCACGTCGTAGATGCCGGCGTCGGCTTTGGCAAGTACGTTGGTATCGACATCAGTTGCAAGAATACGCACCGGCGGCGCATTGTCGTTGAATGCTTCGACTGCCGTCATGGCAATCGTGTAAGGCTCCTCACCGGTCGAGGCCGCGCAACACCAGATGTTGATGGTCTCCCGGCTGGCACGCCAGCGCTGCACCAGGTGTTCGGCCATGATGGGGAAATGATGCGCTTCGCGGAAAAACGAGGTCAGGTTGGTCGTCAGCGCATTGGTGAACGCCTGCCACTCGTCCGAGTCGTCCGAATCGAGCAGGCGAAGGTAATCCGAGAAACGGTTTAGCCGGCGCTCGCGCAGCCGCCGCGCAAGGCGGCTGTACACCATGTCCTGCTTGTTCACAGAAAGCGAAATCCCTGCGTGATCGTAGATAAGCTTGCGGACTTCGGCGAAATCGACCTCGGTGAATTCATACTCGCGTGTATTATTTTTTGTGGTCTGGGCGTTGGCCATGTCGGTTGCCGGAAAATAGTTCGTTAAATCGTGTTTGAGCGGAATTTCGCCCGACTACCGGGCGTTTGAAACATCCTGGAAACTAGGGCTCCACCTCTTCCATCAGGGTGCCGTGCCGGCTTTTTTCGTGCACGCCGGCGATGCCGCCCGCTTCGGGACTGACTAGCGACATCAGCGCCGTCATGTCGTCAGCCGGTTCCCGGATCACCACGGTTCCGCTAGCAACCCCGGCCTCGCCGTCATATTCGGCCGCAAATTCGCAAAAATACACATTGCCCGATACGCCTCTGATTCCCCGCATTGTGGTCTCCTTAGGCTGCATGTAGCGTGAAGTGCGTCACCGGTCCGGGTACGCCTAGAACTGGCTGATCTCAAACAAGGCAAGGGCGATCAAGCTCGTCGTAACCAGCCCCTTGAGCGTGAACAGTACGATCAGGCCGATGCCAAGGCGTTTCATCCGCACCATGCCCGCCGGTGCGCTGCGCGCCTGGATTTTCAAGATGCTCATGCTCGGTCCTTCTCGCCGCTACAAGCTCGCCGGCGTGTTGGTTTTAGATTCGCGGCACCGGGCCGCGGCCGGTACTCATCGGTTTAAAATTCGTTCCATTCGTCATCGGTACCGGTCTTGGACTTGGCTGGGGCGGCACTGGGTTTGGCCGCGGCCGGTTTGGCGGCGCCCCTGGCACTGGAAATACGCTGCACGTTGCCCGGACGGTTGGGGGTGCGCCGCTCGGCCGTG